>CALMZE010000001.1 GCA_937870585.1 uncultured Sphingomonadales bacterium
GCGTTTTCGGATTGTTTGCGAATGCGCAGATCGAGCGTCTCCAGACCTTTCAGTACCACCCAGGCATTGAACGGAGACAGGTTCGGCCCGGTGTTGCGCTGGAAGGGGAGGAGCGTGTTGTTGATGAAATCATCCGATCCGCACACGGCACCCGCCAGCACGCGACCTTGGCCATCCATCATCTTGGTCGCGGAATAGGCGACAACATCAATGCCGAATTCCATCGGCCGCTGGAGCGTGGCCGTTGCAAAGGCATTGTCCACCACCGTGGTGATGCCCTGCTTTTTGGCAATATCCGCCACGCCGCGCAGATCGACAATATCCATTGTCGGGTTGGCGGGGGTTTCGAAGAAGAAGACCTTGGTGTTGGGGCGGACTGCATCGGCCCACGCATCCAGATCGCGCGCGTCGATAACAGTCGTCTCAATCCCGAATTTGGGGAGGAGCGTATCCACCAGCCAGCGGCATGATCCAAACGCCGCTTTGCCCGCCACCACATGATCGCCGGTCTTGAGCTGGCACAGCAGGGCTGTCGTCATCGCGGCCATTCCCGTCGCCTGGCTGCGACACGCCTCTGCCCCTTCCATCAGCGCGATGCGTTCTTCCAGCATGGCGACGGTCGGGTTTTGCAGGCGCGAATAAGTCATCCCCTCCGCTTCGCCCGCAAAGCGCGCGGCGACCGTGCCTGCATCATCATAGGTGTAGCCCGAAGAGAGGAACAGAGCTTCGGAGGTTTCGCCATGTTCGGAACGCCAGGTTCCGCCGCGCACGGCACGCGTGGCGGGCCGCCAGTTGCGGGTGATCGAGCGGTCTTGTCCGGTGGTGCGTTTCATGGCTTCGCTTAGCGGCGAAGCAGCGCGCGGGTCAACGGGGAAGGGCGGGTTTCGCAGGGGAAACCTGTGCTCCTCTTGGCCGTTTGCCTTGAGTGGCGTTGAAGACGGAGCGAAGCGAGGGTATCGAAGGGCTGCTCCTTCGATACGAGTCTTCGCCTGCGCTCTGCCTCTACTCAGGATGAGCGGTTATCTACTCAGGCCGGAATCCGGAAATTACGGATGCGCGGGCGGAGCGCCGTCCGGGCCCATCGGGCCTTCGGGCGCACCCGGTGCGCCGCCGCCCTGCTTGGCCTGCTGTTCCTGCATCTTGCGCATACCTTCTTCAAACTCGGCAAGCGGCATGAACTGCATCAGGTCGACTTCAAAGCGGAGCGTGGCGTTCGCAGGAATCGGGCTGCCGGGCTGGGTCTTGTCACCATAGCCGAGCTTGGGCGGGATGCAGAGGCGATAGGAGCCGCCGGGCTGCATCATCTTCAAGGCTTCGGAAAAGCCCGGGATCACGCCCTTGACGGGCATGGGAGCCTGCGGGCGTTCGTCAAACACCGTGCCGTCGGGCAGCGAGCCCTTATATTTGATCAGCGTGATGTCCGAATCGGTCGGCTTGGAGCCATTGCCAGCCTTCACCGTCTGGAAGCGCAGGCCGGAAGCGAGCGTTTCCGGTTCGGACGCGCCATCCTTGGCTTCCACAAAGGCATCATTGCCGCAGGTGCCGTTGCGCGCAGCAGAGCCGGTGCCATACCAAGCCAGACCGCCGCCGAGCAGCAGCGCGGCACCAACGCCAATCCAGATTTTGGAAAGAGTGGAACCCGATGTCGGGGGAATCGGAACGGCAGTGACGGACATATGATTTTCCCTAGCCTGTGCGCTTTGTTCAGGCGCGAATCCCTAATGCAGCTTGCGGCCCGAGTGAACCGCAAACTTCATGTCCCCACAATCGGGCAGGATTTTAGCGTGCAACGATCCCGTCGCGCTCGGCGCGCTTACGGTCCATCTTGCGGGCACGACGGACAGCGGCAGCCTTTTCGCGGGCGCGCTTTTCCGAGGGCTTTTCATAGTGGCGACGCAGCTTCATCTCACGGTAAACGCCTTCGCGCTGCAGCTTCTTCTTGAGCGCGCGCAGCGCCTGATCGA
>CALMZE010000002.1 GCA_937870585.1 uncultured Sphingomonadales bacterium
TTTCCGGCCTCGTCCAGGATCCACCCGATCTCTTCGATCTGCGTGCCGACCTCGACCGCGAAGGACCCCGCCGCCTTCTGCGCCGAGAGAATCTGCGCGCGCTTGTGGATCTCGAAGGCCGAGTGATCGAAGAGGACATTGAGCGTATAGAGGAACGGCCCGCCGATCTGGTCGCTGTCCTCGGACGACCCGCGCATGCCGCCGGTGAGACGATTGGCACGTTCGGCGGTGATCCGCCGCGGCGGCGACTTGGGCGTCAGACAGCGCGCCACCTGGTTGCCCAGATATACTTCCGGCCCGTCGAAGCGGAGCGCCGGCCCGGCATCGATGATCTGGCGGCGCAGCGGCACGTCGGCGGTCTGGGTGAAGACGCCGGGCGCGGGCGCATGAACGCCGTTGAAAATGCGCCGGTAGAGCGAGATGATCTCGCTCGGCGCCATCGGGCGGATGCCGAGCTTGGCGAGCTGCTCCTCGATCTGGCGGCGCAGGTCGCTGTCCATCGGCGCGCGCGTCTTGACCGACAGGAATGCGCGGAAATCGCGGATCGGGATGCCATGCAGGGCCTTCAAGCCCATGGTGCCGGCGCGCAGATAGTCGAAGGTGCGCCGGGCCGAGGCCTGGATGAGCGGATCGGGCCGTGTCTTGAGGTCGAGAAAGGCGTCGAGCGCATCGTCGATCAGCGGGTCGGCGAAACTCTGGAGCTGGAGGATCGTGCCTTCGGGAAAATTGACGTTGAGCAGCCCCAGCAGCGCCTCATGGACATGGGCGAACATGTAGGGGGAGGGGATCAGCTCCCAGCTATAGCCCCAGCCATCGTCGATGGTGAGGAAGGCCTGTTCTTCCTCGACCCAGGCGGCGAGCGGAAGAAAATCGGAATAGCTGTCGCGCTCGACGCTGCGGCGCAGCCGCGCCAGCGTCATGCCCGATTGATAGCTGGTCATGGCCGGGCCCCCGCATCATTCTGGCCATCGTCGGGGCGGTCCCTGACCTGTTCGAGCACGTTCGCGCGGGACGCGGGCGAAACCGGGGCGACAAGATAGTCGCCGACCACCCATTGCGGGCGCTCGACCAGCGAATAGACATAGCGCGGCATGTAGAGCCGGTCGGGCCGCTGGCGGTCGGCATAGGGCAGGATCAGCGTCCGGACCGAACGCGGGGGCTTGAGCATCGGCGTGACCGGCTGCTCGATCAGCCCCTGGAGCTCGCGATAGACGCTATCGCGATAACCGGCGAAGGCGCCCGACGTTGTTCCAGTGGAACCGCGCGCGGCCTTGCCGTCCCTGAGCAACTTCCTGTCCCTGGTGACCGCCGGATCGGACTTCGACGCGACGCCCGCAACGGCATCGGCATAGGCCTTCTCAGGGTGGATGCACTGGCCGTGATCGTCGTTCTTGCAACTGAACTTCTCGCTATAGGGCGACATGATCGAGCCCATCGTCGCGCAGCCGCTCAGCATGAAGGCGGCGCAGACCGGAAGAAGCGGGGAGAGGGCGCGCGATCGGCGCGCGGGCGATAGAGGCCGCATGGGCGATACTCCCTGTTGGATGAGGAGCCGGCGCATCAGAACTTGCTTCCGGCGGTCGGCTTGATATCGAGGGGGACGCCCTCCTGGATCACGACCACGACGTCCTTCGCCGCGCCGACCTCAACGATCGGCCCCGCCTGGCGCGCGAGATCGAGATAGAAATCGGTGAGCTTCTCGGACGATCGCGACAGGCCGCCGGCGATGCCGGCCTTGGCGGCGTCGCCCGCATCGAGCGTGCGCACCGAACCCAGCGCCGAGGTCGAGACGTCGCCGACCGTATTCTGGACCGTATCGGCGACCCCGGTGATGGTCCCGGCGATGAACGCGCGGGCAAGGGCCGCGCCGGCGCGGGTGACGACCTTGCCGGAGAGGCCCTTCTTGCCGTCGGCGTCGACGAAGAAGCCCTTGATGGGCTGGTCGACCACCGAGCGTTCGTCGAAATCGACGCAAGAGAGGCTGACCAACTGGACTTCGACCCGTTCCTTCGCGAGGCTGCCGGTGGCGTTGCCGATGACGAAGCAGCCGGCGAGGTTGGCTTTGACGTCATTGGGCAGGACGGCGGGGGCTTGCACCCGCGCGATCAACGGTTCGGGATTGTTGGTCGCATCCCGGCTCGCCAGCGCATCGATCCCGGTCAGCAGCCGCGCCTTCATGAAACCAGGTGGCAAATAGATGGTCCGCGTCTTTTTTTTAGCGGCCTGTGCCCCATCGGCGGCCGCGACCGGACTGGTCGCGGCGCCGATCGCGCCCACGGTCTTCTCGACCGGCGGGGCCGGAGGCGCTGGCGGCGCGGCGGGCGGCGCGGGCGGCTTCGCGACGGAAGGATCGATGTCACCGGTCGCGGGCGGTTCGGGAAAGTCGGGAACCGAGCCGGGGATCGCCGGAGGAAGATCGCCGTCCAGCGCATGGGGCGGCGTGCCGGAACCGGGCGCGACCTTGCCTTCCTCGATGGCGGAGACGCGATCGCCGAGCAATTGCTGTCCATCAAGAATCTTCTGCAGGTCGCCGCGCAGCTTGACCTCTAGGCTGTCGCCGCGAAGCCCCGCGCCCATGTCGAGCTTCGAACTGGGCGATGGCGCGGCCTGCTCGGTCTTGTCGCCGCTGGCCGTGTAGAGGCCGAGCCCCAGCACGCCGATCGCACCGGCAACGCCAAGCTGCCTCAAACGCAGCTGCTGGCGTGCGGTCAGCGTTTGCCACCGCGTCTTGAGATCGAGCAGCGCGGGGCCGCGCGTATTCTCGCCAGGACGAGGGCGGTCCGCCTCATAGCCGTCGAGGTCGAGTTCCTCCGCGCGATCGGCAGGACCGCGCCCGCGGGGCCCGCGACCGCCGCGAGAGTCCCCGCCGCTCATTGCCCGGCTCCCCGGCGAACGACGATCAGCCGCGCGGCTTCCCCGGCCTCGATATTGCCCCGGTCGAGGGTGATCGCGAAGATGTTGGCGCCGAGCGCGCCGTCGAGAAAACCGCGTTCGTCGAGCTGCGCGCCGCCGGCGGCAGAGACCAGATATTCCGATGCCGAGAGGCCGGACCCGTCGATTTCGATGCGGCGTCGTTCCTCCAGCGTGGCGCCCGGCAGCGTCGCGAGCCGGATCGGCCCGGATCGGGGCGCAACGCTGGTGAAGCTCGCCGGGATCCGGTCCTGGAGCATCGAGAGCGTGATCGAGACTGCACGCTCTTCTTCGACCAGGGGTCCTAGCAGTTCCTCATTGGCGCGGGCGCGCTGGGGAGCGCCGGGCTGGAGCATCACCGTCTGCGCCGGAATATCCGACGGCTCGGCATAGAGCGCATAGACCGCGCCGTTGCAGGTGATGAAGAACTCAGACGGCACGGTGACGAAGCTGCGCGTCACCATCCCGGCGTCGTCGATCTCGCGAACGAGGAACTTGATCCAGGCGTCGGAACCGGCGCGCTCCACGGCGATCGCCTTTTCGGCGCTGAACCTGACGTCCTCGATTTCTCCGCCCGAACAGATGACATGGTTGATGTCGCGGTTTGACAGGCGGATCGTGCTGGTCTGGTCGGGCAGAACCATGATGGATTGCGCGGCGGCCGGAGCGGCAAGCGACAGGGCGAGCAGCATCAGGCTCGGCCGCGCGGACTTAGCGAGGCTGGACATCGAAATTTTCCTCATTGAGGGCGGTCAGCCAGAAGCGGCCATTGTCGATCACGTAACGGATCCGAAGATTGCCCCGGAACTTGCGGATCACCCCGCCGATCACCCGGACCTTCTCGACCGGCACGAGAATCTCGGTCCGGGTCCAGGTGACGGGCTGGTCGGGGCGGATATAGGTCGCGATCGAGAGCGTCGGATTATTGGCCAGTTCGTCGAGCAGCCGGTTGAGGCTGTCGCGCAGGCTGTTGTAGGTCGAGGGGTGCGTGATGCTCAGCAGTTCCTGGAACTGCCGATCCGCGGAGTAGGCGGAGTAGGTGCCCGAGAGCGACACGACATTGCGCGTGATCGAGCGCAGATAGGCCTCGGACGGCTCGCCGCCCGTGACATAGAGGTCGCCGCCCG
Source organism: uncultured Sphingomonadales bacterium (assembly GCA_937870585.1). GTDB lineage: Bacteria > Pseudomonadota > Alphaproteobacteria > Sphingomonadales > Sphingomonadaceae > Aquisediminimonas. The sequence continues at coordinate 4,038 of CALMZE010000002.1, forward strand.
CGCCGTAGGGGACGATGATCGTCCGGGTGTTCTGGTTGGAGGTGTAGATCACCGTGCCCAGCACCGCCGTGATCCCGAACAGGCCGATGACGGCGAGCTTCAACAGCCGGTTCTCCTCGAACAGGTTGCTCGCCCCTTGCAGGTAGCGGTGGATGCCATAGCTGCCCGGCTTGCCGATCAGCGGATCGCGTGGGGGTGTGCCGGGGGATTTGCGTCCGAACATGGCCCGCCTCATTCGTAGAACCGAGTCTGGGTCGGACCCGGATAGTTGGACCAGCGGACCAGGCCCCAGCGCCAGGCCATGTGCGGGATGAAGCCGCGCGGCTTGGTGCGGAGCCAGGGAACGAAAAGGAGAAGACCCGCGACGAGCGCCCAACCGAGCATCCCGCCCACGATCACGGCGACGAAGATCACCGTGATCACGAGCACGAACTCGTCCGATCCGAACCACAGGATCTGGACGGGTTTGTGCAGATATTGGGGTAGCCGCTCGTCCACGAGCCTTCTCCTCCTTGCGTCGTGACCTCCCTGCGAAGCTGGTTGAACTTCGGGGGTTGTCCCGCCAGTGCGCCTCATGCGCCCTGGCCCGTTGAGGTCCGCCGACCGCGCCCAGGCGCGGCGGCGGACCAATCCGTCAGATGACCATTCCGAATGTCTGGAGGATCGAGTCCGCCTTGATCAGGCAGACGGCCGCCACGATGGTCGGGATGCCGATCATGATGTTCGAGAAGAGCCTGCTCACGCCGAACAGGAAGGCCGCGACGCCGCCGACGAAGCCGAGCGGGCCTTTGACCCCTTGATTGACCACGATATCGTAGATGTCGTAGCCGAGGTCGCCGGCCGCCGGCGCCGAGAAGGCGTGAGCCCCACCGGCCCCGAGCAGCGCGAGCAGGGTTACGGGAATGCCGACATTGGCGATTGAGGCGGATTGTCTGCCGAGTGTTTTCAACATGCACTTGCTCCAGGGAAGATGGGCCGCTCCGGGGACTGCTTGCCGGCATCGATGAGGATCGCTGTCGGCCGACGGCGAGGCTGGACGGCCCGGTTCGGGTCCCGCCGCCGGCATTGGGATTTGCGCGGCAGCGGCAGAGCCGATGCACCGCGCGTTCGCGATGTGAGGAGCCGGAAGGCGATCAGCGGCCGGCATTGGCGAGCGCCTTCTTACCGTCGAGGAACGCCTCGATCTCGGCCTGCCGGAAACCGGAAATCATCTGTCCGTCCGCGATCAGGGTCGGCGTGCCGGTGATGCCGGTCTTGCCGACGATTCCGGCATGCGCCTCGACCCTGGCCTTGCCTTCCGCGCATGTGCGCAAAGGCGTGGGCGCGGTTCCGGCGTAGATCGCCTTGAACGCCGCTTCCTTGTCCGGGGAGCAAAGGACATGCTCGGCCTTGGCGGCGGCCTCGGCGTGGATGCCGGAGACGAAGAAGATCAGGCGCCGCACCGGCTTGCCTTCGGCCGCTTTCGCCGCCCAGAAGCGGTCGAGCGCCCGGCAGTAGGGACAGTCGGGATCGGTGAACTCAATCACCGTGGGCGCGCCCGCCGGACCGATGGCGAGGGCCATGCCGGTGTCGATCCCGGCGAGTTTCTTCGCTGAAGCGGCGTTCTGCGCCAGCGCGGTGAGGTTCTGGCCGTTGCGGTCGTAGATTTCCGCGAACAACAGATGTTCGCTGTCAGGCGCATAGTAGATGATGCGGCCGCCCGCCGTCGCCTGATAGATCGGGCCCTTGACGGGCGCCGGCCCGAAATCCTCGAATTGCAGATTGACGAAGGTCTGCCGCAACTCGCTTTCGGCATCGCGCGCGGCGGCGGTAAGCGGATCGGCGGCTTGCGCGAACGCTGCGCCTTGAGCAGCGAGCAACAAGGGGAGGACGAGGGCTGCCGCACCAAACAGGCGGGTGGGCTTATGGATGTGCATGCGATCTCTCCTGAAGAGTGCTGGCAGGGCGGGAGAGCAGGCGCGCATCGACATGCGTGCCCGACCCCACCGGGATGTGCTCGGCAGTGACGGGTGCGGGCATCGACTCCATCCGGTTCGTCACGGCGGCGCGCAGAACGAACCCATCGACCGTCGCCACCACGATGCGCGGCTGCTCGGCCACCGGCGCGATAACTGTCTGTCGGCCATGTCCGCCGGGTCCGGCACAGGCTGTCGTCGTGACGATCAGTGTGCCCAGGGCAGCCGTCATCGCTTTGGCAATCGGCATCATGCACGACTCCATGTTGGCGCCCCGCGCCATGGTTGATGAATACTTAATGGTCCGAAGTATCAGGTCCGATTCGACTTGAACCCTCGCAACACGATCTGAGTGATTTGAAACGAAGAGGATTGCAACAGGCCCCGGCAGTGGGGTGCCTGAAATGGCGATATTAGCCGTAAATATGCGAACTTAGCCTTATAAATTCGCTTTCGGGATCACATGGACTGATCTGGTGCCGGTTCGGCAATAAAGTTCCTGAATGATCCGATTTGGAGGAAAATGGAAATTAACTGCTCATTGTGCGTCGAAACATAAATATGGTCGCGCATCCGCTATAAATGGGCAGAGATATTCCTCTAAAATCATCGGCATCTATTCTTGATGCTGGTTACTCCACGATCCTACCTTTGCCGGATTACCCACAGAGCCCGACGGGCCGAACCGGGGAGGAAGGACATATGGCATCCGATGGAAAATTCGCCGACGTCGACCTGTCGATCTTCAAGGAACTCAAGAAGCTCTCCGGCGAGAAGATCAGGCAGGCGCGAAAGGCGCTCGGTTTGACGCAGCTGGAGGTCGCCACCGAAATGGGCGGAAGCCTGCGCTGGTATCGCGCGATCGAGTCCGGCGATCCGGGGATTAGGCTGGAGGATCATCTGATCGCACTGCTCCGGCTCGGTGCATCGACCGCGCATATCGCGCTGCCTGTCCTCTATGCGGGCCAACGCATGCGGTTCCCGCGGCAACTGATCCACGGTGACCTGGCCAGCATCGAACGCACATGCATTGAGGCGATCTCGGATGCGGTGATCGCCGGGCTGAAACAGGACCTCTCACCCGAATGGTAGCGGGACGGCGGGAAGGACCAGTCATGAAAATTGACGGTCCGGTTCGGGCGTGACGCTGGGACAGGCGGAAAAGATGGCGATCTTTCATTTCCATGTGAATATCATCAGCCGCGGCGCCGGACGCAGTATCGTCGCGGCCGCGGCATGGCAAAACAGCTGCCGCCTGTACGATGAGCGCTACGGCCGGTTTTCCAATTTCGTGAACAAGCGGGCGGTTGCCTGGTCTGCGCTGATACTGCCGTCCGGGGGCCCCGCGCAGTGGGAGGATCGCGAGTGTTTCTGGAACGCGCTCGAAGCCGCCGAAATCCGCAAGGATGCGCAGCTTGGCCGTCAGTTCGACGTGGCGCTGCCCGATGAACTGGACCTGCCGGCGTCGATCGCGGTTCTGCAGCGTTTCGCCAGCGAGATATTTTGCATCGCGGGTTTTGCCGCCGACCTGACACTGATCGAAATGGGCGATACGCCCAGAGGCAAGCGCCACCATGGCTATGTGCTGATACCGACCCGTCCGATTGTCGACGGCATGTTCGGCCGGAAACCGCGCGAATGGAACAGCCGCGTGAAGCTGCTCGAAATCCGCGCGGCCTGGGCGATGATGCTGAACGATAAGTTCGCGGCGCTCGGCTATGATGTCCGCGTCGATCATCGGTCCAACGAAGAACGCGGCATCGACGCTCCGCCGGTTAAGCATATCGGCATGGCCCGCAAGCGTATCGCGGCGCGCGCCCGGCAAACATCCTGACAATAGTCCGTGGCCGGCGCCTCACCGGCGGTGCGGTCCATCATGACGACGGCGAGGGCGGTTGCGGCGGGCGTGTAGAGGAGAAAATAACCGACTGCACATGCGGCGACGGCAGCGGCAGGGATTGCCGTCGCCATGACCGCTGCCGCCACGGCGAAAACGGCTAGAAGCTGAACGGCCGCTGCGACAAGAAGTATCCGCCGCCGACCGAGCCTGTTGGCCAGCCACCCGGTGAGCATTGCGGAGGCCATGCCGGCGAGCGGACCGGTCATGTTGACGATGACGCCGAGACGATCGAGGCTCCACCCCCTCCTGTCAATCAGCGCGCCCGCGATCGCGCGCGGCAGGCCGCCATGCGTCCCGATCATTTGTCCCATTCTTCGAGGCCATCAACAACGGCGAGTGGAACGCTGCGAGTCTCTTCCAAGGCGCGACAACGCCAATAGGCTGACAGGCGAAAGCACGAGATTAGGCAGTGGGTTGCCCAAATATGCGATCTTGGCCTCTTTTTAGGACCAGGATCGAAATGCTAGACTGACGTCGCGTCATGGCCTGCTTGCGCTGCCCAACAGGCCAGCGATCCATGCGCCATTTCTGCGAGGATTATCCAGACCCACGTTCGCGAGCGCCTGCCCGTCCTGGTCGGCCGGCCATGCGGTCATCGCAGATCGGCCGGAAGGGAAGGGAGCGGGAGGAGAGAGGAAGCAGCGGACGGTTGGCTGTCCGTGGTTTCCTTTCCTCAACCGGAGCACTGTCATGACGGGCGCGCGCTACGTGCGCATCAAGCGCTTCGCCGAGCTGACCGGCTACACCGAGAAAGCGGTCTATCGAAAGATCGCCGACGGCGTGTGGATTCAGGGCCGCGAATATCGCCGCGCTCCCGATGGCAGCATCTGCATCGACCTCGAAGGCTTCCACAAATGGGTAGAAAACGGCCAGGGACTGGCGTCGAGCCGCTGAAAAGCTGCATTCGCGTCCGCTTCCGCTGGAACGGGCGGCTCTATCGCGAAACGCTCCAGCTCCAACCCACATCCGCTAACATCAAGGCGGCCGAGCGCTTGATGGCCCGTGTCCATCAGGAAATCGATCTCGGCGTCTTCGATTATGAAAGCACGTTTCCCAAGGGTGATGCCAAACCCGACCGGAACAAATACGCGGGCTTCAAGACTTATGCGAAAGAGTGGCTCGCAACGCTCGTAGTCGAGAAATCGACGATGTCCGACTATGTGTCGGCGATCAATAATGTCTGGTCGCCGGCTTTCGGTGAGCGGCAACTCAAGAGCATCAAGCCGAGCGAGATCAAGAAGGTCATCGCCGACCGGGCGAAGCAGGTCAGCGGCAAGACGATCAACAACAACGTCATTCCGCTGCGCGGCATCTTCGAGATGGCTCTCGACGACGAGCTGATCGACCGCTCGCCGCTGGAACGGATCAAGAGCCAGAAGCATCAGAAACGCGAGCCGGACCCGTTCGACCGGGAAGAGACCGAACGCATCCTCACCTATATGCACGAGCGTTACGACGAGCAGGTCTGGAACTGGTATGAGTTCGCCTTCGGGACCGGCATGCGTCCCAGCGAACAGATCGTCGTCCAGTGGCGCGACGTCGACTGGAAGCGCCAGTCCATCCGGGTCGAGCGTGCCCGCGTCCGGGCCGTGGAGAAATCGACCAAGACCAGGACCGTGCGCGACGTCGATCTTACTCCGCGAATGATGGCCGTGCTTAGACGCCAGAAGGCGCACAGCTTCATGCGGGGGCTCGATTCGCCGATCTTCATCAACCCGGTCACAAACACGCCGTGGCCGGACGTGCAGGATCAGCGGAAGCTCTATTTCCATCCCGCACTGCGTGCGCTCGGCATCCGCAGCCGTGATGCCTATCAAACGCGCCACACTTACGCGACGACGGCGCTGATGGGCGGGGTGAACCCGGCCTATATCGCCCGCCAGCTTGGCCACAAGAGCGCGGCAATGCTGTTCCGGCACTACTCGAAATGGATCGATCACGCGGACTATGGCCGCGAAGCAGCCAAGCTCAATCAGATCTACGGTTCCTGACGCGGATGTCTGGCTGGTCTGTGGGGAGGGCTTGCCTGTCGGTGGCGGCTGCCGCGAACGAATCCCTCGTCTACTGGGCAGCTATTGAGGTGATCTAAAAGAGCCTGGAACGGGGGCTGGGGTGGCCTCGAAAAACGCCAAATGTGCCACGAAAGTGCCACGGAAACCGCATTTTCGCGATTCCCCCTAACAATATCAACTACTTAGCTGGTGACCCCTACGGGAATCGAACCCGTGTTTCAGCCGTGAAAGGGCCGCGTCC
>CALMZE010000003.1 GCA_937870585.1 uncultured Sphingomonadales bacterium
TGGCCGAAGAAGCGCTGCTTGGCGGACTCGAAGGCCGAGCGGGCGGCGGACTTGGCCTGCTTGTTCAGCGTGCCGGACGATCCGGTGATGTTGGCGGCCTCCATCGCCGCGTCGAGATTGTTATGGATGATGGCGAAAGCCCCGGCATAGGCGTCGTAGATGCGGGTCTGCTCAGGCGTCAGCGCGTGCTCGACCAACTCGTATTCCACGCCGTCGAAGGAGAGCGAACGGGCGGTGTAGAGGCCGAGCGCCCGAAGGTCGCGGGCCAGCACCTCCATCGCCGCGACGCCGCCGGCCTCGATTGCCTCGACGAACTCGGCGCGGGTGCTGAACGGAACCCTCGCCGCTCCAGAGGCCAAGCCGTTGGGCGTAAGCGAGATTGTGGACGGAGGTGGCGCCGGTCGCCGAGACGTAGGTGACGCGGGCGCCGGGAAGCGCGTGCTGGAGGCGAAGCCCGGTGCGGCCCTGCTGCGAGGCGGCGACATCGCCGCGTTCACCCTTGCCACCGGCTGCATTCTGCATCGCGTGCGCCTCGTCAAAAATGATCGCTCCATCGAAATCGGAGCCCAACCATTCAACGATCTGCTTGACGCGCGATAGCTTCTCGCCGCGGTCGTCGGAGCGCAGCGTGGCGTAGGTTGTAAATAGGACGCCTTCGGGCAGCGTGATCGGCCGCCCTTGCGGGAAGCGCGACAGAGGCGTGACAAGCAAGCGCTCCATGCCGAGCGCGCTCCAGTCGCGTTGAGCATCTTCGAGCAGCTTGTCGGATTTGGAGATCCAGACCGCCTTGCGCCGGCCTTGCAGCCAGTTGTCGAGGATGATCGCAGCGGACTGGCGGCCCTTGCCGACGCCGGTGCCGTCGCCGATGAAGAAGCCGCGCCGGAAGCGCACGGCCTTCTCGGCATCGTCGCGGGCGGCGGAGACGAGATCGAATGTCTCGTCCACCGTCCACGAACCGGCGAGATGATCCGAATGGGCTTCGCCGGCATAGACCAGCGTTTCGAGCTGGGCGTCGGACAGAAGCTCGCGGATGTTGGCGGGCAGATGCGGGCGATAGCTCGGCTTCGGCGGTGCGACGCTCGCCATCGCCGCCGACTGCACTAGCTTCGTCGGGTGAGCCTGAGACCCGGAAATACGGATCGCCTGCAATCCGTATTCTTCATAGATGGCGTCGGAGATGCGGCCGTCGTCGTCGTCGACCTCGGCTTCGGGCAGCGCGTCGATAATCTCATAGGCGAGCGCGACGCCTTCCGGCTCGGCCGCGACGGCAGCGGGCGCGGTCCTGGCGGCGCGACTGAGGTAGCCGCGCACGCTGCGCGCGGCGGCCGGCGCAGCGGTCGGAACGACGACGGAATGATCGACCGGCAGGCGCGGCGGAAGATGTGCGCCGATCCAGTCCATGAGCGTCGCGGCATCCGGCGCGGTGCCCGGCGAGACCGGGAAGACCGTGGGATCGTCGGCGGGCAACTTGTCGATGACGGTGAGCCGCGTGGCAAAGGTCGTGCCATGCTTGGCGTAAACGCTGCCGTCGATCCCGGCGGAGAAGACGACGCGGCCACGCTCCTGCAGGCGGGCGAAGGCGGCGGTCCAGGCCGGGGCTTCCGGGCCGAAGTTCGAGCCGGTGATCGCAACGAGACGCCCGCCGGGAGCAAGGCGCGCGAGCGCCGAGGCGACATGGCGGAACGCGGCGTCGGCCATGCGGCCCTCGACATGGACCATGGCCGAGAACGGCGGGTTCATGAGCACGACGGACGGGGCCGTGGCGGCGCCCAAGTGATCGTCGATCTGGGCCGCGTCGAAGCGGGTGACGGGAATGGTCGGAAAGAGAGAGGAAAGCAGCGCGGCGCGCGTGTCGGCCAGCTCGTTCAGCACGAGCGAGCCGCCGGCGATCTCCGCGAGGATGGCGAGCAAGCCGGTCCCGGCCGAGGGCTCCAACACGCGGTCGGCGGGCGTGATAGCGGCGGCGGTCGTGGCGACCAGGCCGAGCGGGATCGGCGTCGAGAATTGCTGGAGAGCCTGGCTTTCCTGCGAGCGGCGGGTATGGGTCGGCAGAAGCCCGACGATCTTGCCGAGTAGCGGGAGTGCTGCGACCGGAGAACCGGCTTTGCGGAAAAGCGCCTTTCCGTATTTACGCAAGAACAGGACGGTGGCGACCTCGCACGCCTCGTAGGCGGTTTTCCAGTCCCAGAGGCCGGTGGCGTCGGAACCGCCGAAGGCCGTCTCCATCGCGCCGCGCAGGGCGACGGCATCGACACGGGTCCCGCGTTCGAGATGCGGCAGGATGAGGAGGGCGGCAGCGTGGACGGCGGCAGCGGAATCGCTGGGTGCTGCGAGCGGCGTCGCCGGCAACGTGTCGGCAAGGGGAAGCAGAGCGTTCATCGTAGAAATCCTCGGGAGAGCGAAAAACGGGAAAGCCCGCCGGCGCTCTCTCTCGGACCGGACGGGCTCGAACCCGTCCCGGCCACTCTCTCCCTCTGATGCCGTGGCGATAGCCGGCATGAAAAAGGCGCCCGGCCGTGCGGCGGGGCGCCTGTTGAAGTCAGTCGATGGCGCTGTAGATCGCGGACGCCTCGGGATGGCCTTCGAGATAGCGATGAAGCCGCTCGTAGCCGTTAGCGAGGAAATCAGACTCGAACCGGAACGACAGGTGCGAGAAGGCGAACAGCGTGGCGATGATCCCCGCCGCCTCGGCCGATACCTCGCCGCAATATTCCGTGATGTCGCTCTCGATGCGGAAGCGCGGCTTCGAGGTTGGCGCGAGAAACAGGGACTGCTTGCCGATCTCGTAGAAGTTCCAGAGGCCGCCGCCATAGTCGCGCGGGCTGAGGCGCTCCATGAGGGAATAGACCGAGTTCTCGGCGACGATCAGGAGCGGCAGGCCGAACAGGGTCGGCAGGAAGAGTCCGCGCCGATCTTCGGGAACGATGGTGGCGGCCGGCGATGCGAGCGTGTCGGTGGTCATGGGATGCGTCTCCGGAGAGCAGATACGGGAAAGCCCGCCGGCGCTCTCTCTCTCTGACCAGACGGGCTCGAACCCGTCCCGGCCGTTCTCTCCCTCTGCATCCGTGGCGACAACCTGCATGAAACAAGCGCCCGGCCGTGGAAGCTGGGCGCTTGTCGAGGTCAGCCAAACCGGCATCCGGTTTCGGTGAATGTGTATTGATTGGCAGCGATCGTCTCGTCCACGGCCTCGTCCGAACTGAGATATTCGTATTCGCGTTCGAGCTGCCGGTAGAGCCAGCGGGCGAGATCGCGCAGCGCCTCGATCACGGCGTTCTCCGCATCGGCTGTCATGTCCTGATACGTCGGGCTATCGCGTTCGACCGAGATCGCCATGCAATACTCATGGGAATAGCGGCCGCGATGGCTGACATCGGCGCGGAGCTGATAGAAGTTGCGGCGTTGGATCGCCTGCAAATCGTCGGCGATGGCGTGAAGGCGGGTGTCCTTCGGCGCGTAGCCGCGAATTTCGCGGGTGGCATTTTTCCGAAAGGCGTAGAGCGCCTGATAGCTGGCGCCATCGCCCTGCGACCAGAAGCCGGTGAACGAAATCTGCGGCTCCCGCCGGGTGCCGCCGCCCATGAGGCGAACGGGTCGGGTTTTGAGGCAGATGCCGAGGATTTCAGCGATGCGCTCGAAATCCTCGAATACGGAATCGTACCAGTCGTAGTCGAAGCCGCCTTCACGATACCAGGCGCGTGCGTTGTTCTTTGCGGCGTCGGAAAGCTCGCCGAGTTGATAGACGGTGGTTTCGATGATTTCAGGCATCGGGGTCGCCTCCGCCGAGAACCTGGGCAAGCCAGCCGCCGGTATAGGTCCAGGCGATGGTCTCGCCGGTGGCGAGATCGACGACATGCGCGCCGCCGCCGAAGCCGTCGAGGCGCGGCCGCGAGCAGGTGTTGGCATATTGGAAGCCCCAGCGGCCGGTGAGACCGAATGCGCTCGCGCACCGCAGGACGAACCGGATGACATGCTCGGGATCACCGGTGGTGTCGTCGCGCGTCCAGAGCTGGGTGCCGCCATGCGCGGGCTCGATCGACAGGAGGAAGCCTTCCGAGGGCGGGTCTTCGGCCGCATTCTCGGCGGCGAGCGTGTTGTAGAGATCGAGCGCGCGAGCGGCGTTGTTCGGCGTGCCCACGTCGAGCAGACAGGAAAAGTGGGTGAAATAGTCGGCCATGACTGGCTCCTGAAACGACGAAACCCGGCGCATGGCCGGGTCGGATGGATGGAAAGGCGTGGCGGGAGATCAGGCGGCCAGCGGCATTCGCAGAAGTTTGGCGGCGGTCTCGCGCCAGAACGCATCGACCAGCCGCGCCCCAAGCTGGCTGGCGCGGGAGCGATAATCGCGAGCCGGGCGTCTCCTCGCGCATCAGCCGCTGCATTTCGGCGAAGGCCGCGCCGCGCAGCTTGCTGGCCTCGGTCACGATCTGGCGGGCCTCGGCGTCGGATGCGACAGGCTGCTGCCACAGGATGATCCCGGCCCGGATCGTTCCGGCGAGAACCAGACCCTGATCGCAGTCCTGAATAACGATCATGCGCGGGCGGAAACGCAGCATGTCGTCGGTCCCGACGCGGATGTCGCCGCGGGCGATACGGCCGCTGGCGACGGACATGGCTTCTTCGGGCGACGGGCATTCGCCGATGGCGACGATCTGATCGAAACCATAGGCTTCCATGTCGTCGTAGCTGGCGGTGCCGATGCAGGAGATCCGCAGCGGGAATTTCTGTGCGCGCTGCAGGGCCGGCAGGACATGGCTGGCGAGAATGGCGCCGATCGGGGCGACGCGGGATTGGCGGGAAAGGGTCATGGGACCTACTCCGCGACGGGCGGCGGAAGCCTCTCCTCCACCTCGTAATCCGTCACGGCCAGGCCGACCGGCCTCTGCCTCTCTCCACTCTCGGAAAGCGGCCGTGGCCCGCATGAAAAATGCGCCCCACCGGATGATGGGGCGCATGTTTCGATCATTCGGCCGCGACGAGAACGACTTGCTCGTCTTCGGCCTCGGTGGCTTCGTCCTCGTCGCCATCGCCAGCCAGGAAGTCCGGCAGGGCCTCGCCATCACCGGCATCGCCAGCGTCCGCGACGTCGCCGTCGAGTTCGACCAGGCGCAGCGGCTCGGGCAGCCAGCCGGTTTCGGCCAGCAGGCGCTCGGCCTCCTTCGCCATGTCGCCCTTCTTCAGATGGCTGATGAGCTGGGCGGCGCGCTCGCCCGCACCTTCGCGAACGGCTTCGAGGATGCGGGGCTTGGTGACGCGGCCGAGATAGTTATCGACCGTGGGCCTCCAACCGCCGTCCATCACCATGTCGAAGCCGGTGGCGCGGGCGATGCGATCGGCACCGGAGAGGCGACGATCAAGGCCGAACTGTGAGACGCCCGAGCCGCTGTGCGGATTGGGCCGCTCGTAGAGGGCGTTGACGCCATAGCTGACGCAATGGGCCAGCAGCGCCATCCGGCTCGTATCGTCGAGCGCGGCGATCCAGTCCCAGAGCGCGCCTTCGTCGGAAGGAACGTCGGCCTTCCAGGCGGCGAAGCGCTCGTCGATGGCCTTGGCCGAGGGCGTGTCGCTGAGGTCGCCGCCCTGCACGCCGAGACGCTGCTGGCGCACGCTGATCTCGATGCAGCCGGCCGGCGCCGAGTAGTGATAACGCTCCATCACCATGCGGTGCAGGAGCGCCGTCATCGCGACATGCGGGTTGTTGGCAAGCGCGTCGTGGAGCGCGAGCGTGCGATGGGCGGTGAGTTCGATCACCAGGCGCTCGGGAAGCGGCTTGATCGAGTCGTCCTCGTCGTCCTCCGCATCGACGGGCTCGCCGCCGATGGTGATAACGGCGCGTTGCCCGCTGGCCTGGGCCGCGACCGTGCCGCCTTCGGCATCGGACTTGCCATCGCCGCCATCATCCTCACCGTCGACTGTGACGGGCGCCTCGTCCTCGGGACGGACGTAGCCGCGAGCGACGACGAACTGGCCGGCGCGGTCGATGCTGATGAAGACGCCAGCGCGGGCGATCTCGTCGGCGACATAGATCGCCGGGCGGTTTTCGAAGGCGCTCAGCGCAGATTCGATCTCGCCGAGGCGCGCATCGATGTCGTCGGGCAGCTCGTCGTAATCGGCGTGTTCCGCCTCGAGCCGCTCATATTCCTCGCGCAGCGCCTCGCGGGCGGCGCATTCCTCCTCGCTCAGATCGGGGAACGTGGCGTTGAGAACGCGAAGGCCGCGATCATGGCCGTAGGGCAGATCGGTATCGACTTCGATCCATTTCCAGCCCTCGGCCGCTACCTCATCGGCGATGCCCTTCAGCTTGTCGGAGACCAGCCGGTCGAGCAGCTCGGGGTTTGCGAGCCAGCCTTCGTCCTCTTCGGAGAAGAGATCGCGCAGCATCACGCCGCCGGCCTGTTCATAGGCTTCGACGCCGACGAACTGCGCACGCTTGTCGTCGGTCGGAACCGTGGTCTCGGTGAGGAGATCGCGGATATACCACGGCTGGCGATTGTGCGAACGCTGGATCGCCTCCCAGACCTGCTCCTGACGCTCATGGCTGGGATTGACGGTGAACGCCTCCAGCATCGCCAGCGTCATCTCGGCGCGCGCATAGGCGTCCATGAGGGACGGCGCGACGCGGGCAAGGCGCAGGCGCTGGGCGATGTAGCGCGGCGTGGTGCGATAGGCGTCCGCGACTTCCTCCTTCGACATGCCGCCGTCGACCATGCGCTTGAACGCCTTGAACTGGTCGAGCGGATGGAGAGCGAGGCGGATGACGTTCTCGGCATAGGAATCGTCAACGGCCGAGGTCTTCGCATTGGCCTTTTTCACGAGGCAGGGAATGAGACCGTCTTCGGCGAAGCGGCCGGCCGCGACCAGGCGGGCGATAGCGCGGTAGCGTCGGCCGCCGGCGGGGGTCTCGAAATCGCCGGTCTCGGCGCCGGCATCGTCGAGGACGGCGCGGACATTGAGACCCATCACGAGGTCTTCGCGGCGGTCGATGTCCTGGGTCAGCTCGTCGAGGCCCTGTTCGACGTCGATCTCGCGGACATTGCTGTCCGACAGCCGGATGCGGTTGAACGGAATGTCGCGCGTGCGGGAAAACTCGATCATCGCGACGGCGGGGTTCTTCTTGCGGGCGGCTTTGGCCATGGTCTTTACTCCACGACGGGCGCCGAGAGCCTCTCTCTCGATCCTAACCCGTCATGAAATCTCATCCCCTCTCTCCCTCTATCGGCGGTGCCGCTGGCGGGACGCCAACCGGGAGTGCGCCACGCTCACGCCTTATCCTTCCCCGGTTTCCGGCGTCTCGCCGTCGTCGAGATCGAGCGTTTCCTGAAGATAGCGCGCAGGCGTCTTCTCCTCCGGTCCCTGCCAGGCGATGCGGCCGCTCTGCCAGATCGTGACGAAGCCGCCGCCGACTGGACGCAGCGGCCGGGGCTTGGCCTCGTAGTTGAGGCAGCCGAACTCGGCCGTCGTCGTCGAGAAGGCGGTTGAGGATCGGCCGGCGAGAAGCACGCGGTCGCATGTGCCGCTCGGCCGCTTGACGCGCTTGCGCGAAAGGCCGAGCCGGAACAACTCGTAGGCGCGCTGCTCGTTGCCGGACGGGGCGTGCCAGTGGATGCAGGTCTTGCACTGGCCGTGTTCGGGTCGAACGGGCGGATCGAGCGGCGGCCCGCCGTTGTGACCTTCCTCGCCTGCCTCGAAGGCGCGGCGCTTCTCGTCCTCCGGCGTGAAGCGGTCGGCATAGACGACGGTGGTGCCGCGCTCACCCTTGCGAACATGGCCGCCAAGCGACAGCGCCTGGCGGAAGGTGAGCCAGCCCTGGCCGGGAAAGCCGTGCTCGATGACGGCCCCCCAGAGGATCAGGACATTGATGCCGCTATAGCAACGGGAGGTCGTGGCGTTGCGCGGCAGGCCGAGCGGCGCCTTAGCCGCCGAGGTGCCCCAGGGCTGGACCCACGGTACGCGGCCGGCCTCCAGCTCGGCGATGATCTTGCCGGTGATTTCGTCATAGAGGTTCGCTCGGTCGGCGCCGGTCCGAGGGGTGCGTTTATGTCTGGACATCGCGGTTCTCCGCGACGGGCGCCGGAAGCCTCTCTCCCAGCCCTCAACCCGTCACGACAAAACCCGTCCGCACTCTCACTCTAAAAGGGGGTGTTGCGGGGGAATCTCCCGCAGAAGGGGGTGTGCCGGCGACCTTGGCGCCGGCCAGGGGGAAGGCTTTCCCCCCACCACCATTTCATCATGATGCCGAAGCTATCGCATTTCCTCATCGGCGATGGCCTGCACCACCTTCATGTCCATTTCCGCATCAGGCGACAGGCGCGTGACCTCCGAGGCAACCTTGGCCCAATGCCAGAACTCGGACCCGTTCCCCTGGGCACGACAGCGTGCGGCGAGCCGCTGCGCTTCATAATAGGCGTGATGGCCGTGCTTCACGATCATCGCCCGCGCGCTGCGCGCTTTCGGAGTCCACGTCGAGACCATGCGATGCTTCCAGCATGTCGCGAAGCGAAGCGAGAAAGGGCTTTGTGCTGGCGGGGGCGACGCCATGCTTTTTCAAGGTGCCTACCATCTCGCTGATGCCGGCCGACCGTTCTGGCGTTCCGCCTTTGTAGACAATGAAGTCCCGCAAGGTCCGCTCAATCTCGATGCGCAGCTTGACGACGGACATGAGCGGAAATTCGCGCGCCAGTTCCTCGACGGTCGGCAGATCGCGTTGAAGCTGTGGGGGCAGGACCGGCGAGAGCCGATATTGCGCGACGCCCATCGGCTTGCTGGTGTCGCGCAAGGTGTATTCGACGATCAAGGCGGCGCGCTCGCGAGCGCGAGGAACGGGCGACGGCGGCTCTGGCGAAGCTCAAGGAGATCGAAGCGCAACGCGCGCGGCGCGAAAGGACGCACGCCAAGAAGACGGCCAAGCAGGGCGCGCCGCGCGTGTCGCTGACCGACCCTGAGGCGCGGGTGATCAAAATACCGGACGGCGGCTTTCGGCCGGCCTACAACATGCAAATCGTCACCGCGGCGGGAAGCCAGATCATCGTCGCGCTCAATGTCACGGCCTCGGGCTCGGACGGTGGTCTTCTCCGCCCGATGGTGGAGAAGCTGCATCTGCACGGCGTGAAACCAAAGCGCTATCTCGCCGACGGCGGCTTCACGAACAAGGCGGATATCGAATGGGCGCACGCGCGCGACCTCGAGGTTTATTGTCCCGGGAAGGTCAACAAGGGCGTCGACCCATACGCGCCGCGCTCGCCCGACGGACCGGGCCTGCGGCGCTGGCGCGAACGGATGGCGAGCGCTGCGGGCCAAGCGATTTATGATCGGCGCCGCCTCCACGAATGCGTCAATGCGCACGCGCGTCGACAAGGTTTTATACGGCTCCTCGTCCGCGGGATCGACAAGGCGAGGACGATCTTGCGCTGGCACGCCCTGACCAACACCCTCCTCACCGCCAATCGCCTCGCCGCGACGGTCTAGAAGCGGCGAAAAACCTCGCGAATGGCGCGTCGGCGGCAACCCCCTCATTCAGGATCGCCCCAATCCGGATGTCCTTCACCACGCGAAACGCAAAATCCTTCACAAACTCTGCGGATGTTGTCGTAAACCGTGCGCCCCTCATGGACGGCGTTGACGATGGTCGCGAAATTGTCGTCGGTCAGCACCATCTGCGCGGCCTGCTTGGCGGCCTCCGTGCCCTTACGGCCCATGGCGATGCCGACATCGGCCTGCTTCAGCGAGGGCGCGTCGTTGATGCCGTCGCCGGTCATGGCCACCACCGCGCCGATCGATTGCAGGGCTCGCACGATCCGCAGCTTGTGCTCCGGATTGGCGCGCGCGAAGACATGGGTCGCCAGCGCCAGGGCAGGCAGGGCCGCGTCGGGGACCGCGTCGAGCTCGGGGCCTCGTCACCACCCTAGTTGTTTGATCCCGGATTTTGATGGTGCGATCTTTTCCTTGGAATGGAAGGAGGCACTATGGGCCAGGTTCTACACGGCAGCGCCACCACGACAGAGGCAATCCGTCGAGCAATACAGAATAGTGAAGAGAGCCTGAGGGCGCTTTCGGCGCGCTACGGGATCAACCAAAAGACAGTCGCCAAGTGGCGCAAGCGGACCTCAGTTGCCGATCTTCCGGCAGGCCCGAAGGAGCCAAAGTCCACGGTCCTGACAGCTGAGGAAGAGGCGACGGATTCGCCGGTCAGGATGGCCTCATCGATCAGCAGGCTCCTGGCCCGCAGAAGCCGCAGATCGGCCGGAACGGCGTCTCCGGGCTCGAGCAGGACGACGTCACCCGTCACCAACTCCTCGACCGGGATCGAGCCGCGGTGGCCGCCGCGGAGCACCGGTGCCTTCGGCGCGATCATCTGCCGGATCGCATCGAGGGCCTGCTCGGCCCGGCCTTCCTGGACGAAGCCGATCACGGCGCTCACCACCGCGACGAAAGTGATGACCGCCGCATCGACGAGATGGTCGAGAATGGCCGCCGCCGCTGCGGCGCTCAACAGGAAATAGATCAATGCGCTGTGGAACTGGCGCGCCAGACGCAGCAGCGCATGCGGGCGCGGCGGCTCCGGCAGCGTGTTGGGGCCGTTGCGGAGCAGCCGGGCTGCCGCCTCCGCCGCGCTCAGCCCGCCGGGCACGCTGCCGACGCGATCGAGGACGATCTCGGCCGGCAGCGCATGCCAGGGGGAGTCATGCCTCACCGATGCGTCGTGCCGTGCCTCGAAAGCAGGGCGTTGTGCGTTTTCATTCATGCCGTGGCGGTCCTTACACAACGTCGGAAAACCCGCGCCGCTTCCTGTCGACGGCGACGCTGACCGGCGTTTACCCAAAGCCTCGCGGCTTGTTGCCGCGCCCGTCCCGACGCGGCTGCTCCGATCCCCTCGCGCCTCATTTCAGCGATTTCCTGAAACGTCCGAGCGCGAAGACGAACAAGGCCGAGCCGATAGCGGCGAGTGCGAGGAATTGCGGCCAGACGACGTCGAGCCCCGCTCCCCTGTAGAGGATGGACTGGGCGAGCGAGACGAAATGCGTGTTTGGCGCGCCGAGCATGATGAACTGCACAGCCTCCGGCATGCTCTCGCGCGGGGTCATGCCGCCCGACAGCACCTGCAGCGGCAGCAGCACCATCATCAGCAGCAGGCCGAACTGCGGCATGGAGCCGGTAATGGTCGCGAGGAAGATGCCCAGCGATGTTGCGGCGAAGAGGTGAAGCGCAGCCCCGGCGAGAAACAATGGCACGGAGCCCTCGATGGGGACCGACAGCAATCCCTGCACGACGAGCGACAGGGACAGCGCCGAGGCGACGAGCACGACCAGTCCCATCGACCAGACCTTGCTGATCATGATCTCGGAGGGCGTGACCGGCATCACCAACAGATGCTCGATCGTCCCGTGCTCGCGCTCGCGGATCAGCGCCGCGCCGGTGAGCACGATCGAGAGCATGGTGATGCTGTTGATGACGTTCATCACCGCGCCGAACCAGGTCTTGTTCAACTCGGGATTGAAGCGCGCGCGCAGCACGAGATCCACCGGCGGAGTGCTCGTACCGCGGTAGCGCTGGCTGAATTCGGCGACTTCCGCAGTGACGATGCTCTGCACGTAGCCGCTGCCACTGAAGGCCTGCGTCATGCGGGTGGCGTCGATGTTGAGCTGGATCGTCGGGACCTTTCCCGCCAGCAGGTCGCGCTGGAAATTGGGCGGAATGTCGAGCGCGAAGGTGTCGAGCCCGGCATCCATGCGCCGGTCCATCTCGGCAGCGGTAATGATCTCGGGCCGCGAGAAGTAGGGTGGCAGGAACGCGCCGGTGATGCGCGAGGACAGCGGCGAACGGTCTTCGTCGATGATCGCGATTGGTGCGTTGTTGAGCGTTTCCGGCATGGCGCGTGAGGCGGTATAGATCGCGATGGTGAAAGCGTAGACGATCAGCAGCAGCAGCATCGGGTCGCGCCCGAGCCCGCGCAGTTCCTTGACGCCGAGATTGACGATGTTGGCGGCGCGCATCGCTCAGTTCGCCTGCTTCTTGAGAAGGAGGACGCTGGCTCCGAGCAGCACCGGAACCGACAGCAGAAGCGGCAGGAAGGAGCCGGTCAGGTCGCCGAAGCCAAGCGCCTTCGAGAAGGTCGCCCGCGAAATCGTCATGAAATGCGTCGCGGGATAAATCTGGCCGATGAAGGCGCCGGCCCCCTGCAGCGAGGAGACCGGATCGATCATGCCGGAATATTGCACGGCCGGCAGAAGTGTCAGGATCGCCGTGCCGAAGATCGCGGCGATCTGGCTGTTCATGAAGGTCGAGATCAGGAGACCCATGCCGGTCGCAGCAGTGACGTAAAGCAGGGCCGCTAGCGCGAAGGTCGCAAAACTGCCGGTGAAGGGCACGCCGAAGATCGTCACCGCCGCCAGCGTCAGCAGCAGGAAATTCATCAAGGCGAGCCCGATATAGGGCAGCTGCTTACCGAGCAGGAACTCGGTGCGGGTGACC
>CALMZE010000004.1 GCA_937870585.1 uncultured Sphingomonadales bacterium
CGGCCGCTGCCAAACACGCAGAAGGCGCGACAGTCTGGACGCTGTTCAAAGAGGTCGGCCTGCCCCCGCTCCAGAATGATGTCTGGGTGTTCAAGCACCGCTATGGCCGCGTGAAGGCGGAAAAGGTGTGGTTCCGCTATGATGACGGCACCATCCTCCCCTCCCCCACCAGCGATCTGGCAGCGGTGCAGCGCTTCTCTACCGCCGATCTGGTGTTCAAGGCACCCGGCCATGATGCTGCGGTAACAGACATTTTGGTGCGGCTGGACGGGTTCCAGAATGTGCGTGGTGTGGCGCCACTGGCCTCTGTTGAACCCGCAGCAGACATGGCCGTGCGCGCCGCCAGCTTCCGCCTCTTCTATGGCTTGTTTGTGGGGATGATGTTCGTCACCCTGCTTTACGCGCTGCTGTTTTTCATGGTTCTCAAGCACCGGTTCCTGCTCGCTTATGCCAGCTTTGCGGCCAGCGTCATGCTGTTCGGCCTGAGTTGGAGCGGCGGTCTTGCGTCGCTGATCGGGCCAATGACGGGGTTTGCGCAGGCCAAGACCAATTTCCTCGCAGTAGCGCTCTGCTCCCTCACCGCCACCTTCTTCTTCACGGCCTTTGTGGGGCGCCAGTTCATCCCGCGTCTGGCGGGCCGCATTCTGACCATCGCATCCATGTTGCCCATCTTCATCGTCATCGTCCGCAGCGTTGATTATGATTGGCACTGGCGCGCCATGGACACCATTTTGTTAATGGCTGCGGCCCTTAACGCCGCTGGACTCGCGGTGGTTGCGATCATGGCCATCCTGCGGGGCAGCCAGCCTGCACGACTGTTCTTGTTGGGCTGGAGTATGCCCGTTCTGGTGGCGGTTGTGCGCCTGCTCTGGGCTGTCGACGTGGTCCAAGTCCAATCGGACCTGTTTGATATCAGCTTTTTCCTGGCGCTGATCGCAGAGATCATTGTTTCCTCTGCTGGCATCGTGCTGCGCGTCCGCCAGTTGCGCGTTGAACGCGATGCAGCCCAATTGCGCGAACTGGGTCTGCGCGAACTGGCTGAAACCGACGCGCTGACGGGCTTGCTCAACCGCCGGTCCTTCCTTGAACGCTGCATGGAGGGTGAAGACCCCAAACGCCTGATCCTGATTGATGTCGATCATTTCAAGGACGTCAATGACCGCTATGGCCATCTGACCGGCGATGACGTGCTGACCGAGCTGGCAGCTTGCCTGCGCCACACCATTCCCCCCGGTGCAATTCTCGGGCGATTGGGGGGCGAAGAGTTTGGCATCGCGCTGCGCGCCGACCTAGCCCCCACCTTGCCGCAAGTTATCCGCAAGCGTGTCGCCGATACGCACTTCCCGCATGGCCTCAAGCTGACAGTCAGCGTGGGCCATGCGCTGGGGCAGATTGCGGACGATCTCAGCTGGAAGGCGATCTATTCCGCCGCAGATCAGGCACTGATTGCGGCCAAACACGCCGGCCGCAACCGCGTTCACCGCCGGGCCGTGCCTATCGCCGCCTGACGCGCGGACTATGCCGGGCCAAAGGCTTGCGCTAAGACTGCGAGCATGACCACAATCACGATCAACCCGGATGAAGCCCGGCATTTCGGCTCCTTGGCGCAGGACTGGTGGGATCCCAAGGGTCGCTCCGCCATGCTGCACAGGCTCAACCCTTTCCGCCTCGGGTGGATCAGGGAGCAGGTGAACCAGCATTGGGCGCTCGATGACCGCGCACTCAGGCCGATTACGGGCAAGTCTGCGCTGGATGCCGGGTGCGGCGCGGGCCTGTTGTGCGAGCCGCTCGCCCGACTGGGAGCTACGGTGACAGGCGTCGATTCCGCGCCCGAAAACATCGCGATCGCCGCAGATCATGCCGCAGGCCAGCGGCTCGCCATCCGCTATGTCGCAGGCGAAGTCGCGGCACTGGGTGGCCAATTTGATCTTGTTTGCTCGATGGAGGTGATCGAGCATGTCACCGATCCGGCGGCGTTCGTCGGCGCGCTTGCGGACAAGCTTGCGCCCGGCGGGCTGATGCTGCTCTCCACCCCCAATCGCACACCGCTTTCTCAGGCAGGGCTGGTGACGCTGGCTGAGCGCTTCGGGATGGTGCCCGAAGGCACGCACCACTGGGATCAGTTCATCACGCCAGAAGAGCTAGACGCGCTGCTGGCCGGAGCAGGCCTGACGCGCATCGCGATCAAGGGCATCGCGTGGAGCCCAGCCAAAGGCCTGCATCTCTCAGACGATCTGCGGATGAACTATCTGGTCGCTGCGGTCAGGGCTTGACCGTTCACGCGCGCGGATGCGCGGCGCGATAGACGTCCAGCAACCACGCCGTATCCACATTGGTATAGATTTGCGTGGAGGACAGGCTGGCATGGCCCAGCAACTCCTGCAAACTCCGCAAATCGGCACCGCGCGCAAGCAAATGGCTGGCGAAGCTGTGGCGCAGGGCATGGGGTGTCGTCCGTTCGCCCAGGCCAAGCCGGACGCGCGCCGCCCGCACAGCGCGGCGGATAATCGCAGCATTGAGCGGCCCGCCGCGCGCGCCACGAAACAGCGGCTTGTCCGGCTCTGGCGGAAAGGGGCAGCGCGCGACATAATCCTCTATCGCGGCCCTGACTTGCGGGAGCAAAGGCACCATCCGAGTCTTTTCACGCTTGCCGGTCACGCTCATCACCTCACGCAAGGGGAGCACCGCGCCGGTCAGCCCCATCGCCTCGCCAATGCGCAACCCTGCGCCATAGAGCAGCAGCAGCACCGCCATGTCGCGCGCGGCCATCCACGGCTCGCTCGATTGTTCTGCCACATCCTGCGCGAGCGCCACGGCATCATCGGGAGAGACCGGGCGCGGCAGCCCCTTCTTGACGCGCGGCCCCTTCAGCCGGGGCACGCCCTCCGCCCCTTGCGCAAAAGCGAGAAATCCCCGGACAGCTGAAAGCTCGCGGGCAGATCGGAAGAGCACACGTCTGAACTCCAGTCACGTTTCGGAATCTCGT
>CALMZE010000005.1 GCA_937870585.1 uncultured Sphingomonadales bacterium
ACACCAACGCCCACCACGATCGGATCCAGGCTGATCTTGACATTCTGCACGCCAGCCGCCGTCGTGCTGAGCTTGGCGCGTGTGTCGATGTCGATATATTTGACGTCCAAGTTGAGGAACATCTTCTCGTTCAGGTCGATGTCAACACCGGCCTGAGCGGCCCAGCCTGCGCTGGTCTTCATCTGCACCTTGGTCTTGCCAACGGCGGCTTCAAGGCCCTTGGACGCATTTTCCGAATAGAAGAGCGTCAGGTTGGCGCCAACGCCGACATAGGGGCGAATCTTCGCAGCCGGGGCGAGGTGATACTGAACGGTCAGGGTCGGAGGCAGAACCCAAGTGCTGGCCAGCTTGCCGATGGTGCCCGGAACGCCCGAGTTGCCCGAAGCGCTGTGCTTGGTCGTGGCTGCAATCAGTTCAACGCCGATATTGTCGGTGATCATCTTGGTGATGTCGACTTCAGGCGTGAACGCATCATTCACCTTGACGCCATTGGCGGGGAAGGCGGGCAGGATCGGGCCGGACTTTTCAGTCGGCGAAACCATGATGGCGCGGACGCGGACCAGCGTGTCGCCAGCTGCGGCGTTGGCCGTGCCGGACAGCGCGGCCATGGCCATCGCTGCGGCGGATGCGAAATACAGTGTCTTGCTCATGTTAATCTCCCTGTGAGCTTTGGTAGGTTGAGGCCGGTGCAATTGTGATCCGGTCTCTGGTGGGTGGGATGCGTTCTCCATTTTTTGCGAACCCGAGGCGCATCCCGTAAACGTCAATGGGCCATCAGCAGCGCCACATCCGAATGGCCAAGCAGTGCCTTGGTGACACCGCCCAAAAGGGTTTCACGCAGGCGGGAGCGGCCAAAGGCCCCCATCACCACCATGCGGGCACCCACTTCATGTGCAAATTTCAGCAGAACCTCTTGCGGCTTTCCGTTGCCAGACGGCACCGTGTGCAGATCAGACGACACGCCATGGCGCGACAAATAGGTGCTGGCCGCCATTTGCGGCATGTCTGCATCATCCTCACCAATGGTGACGATGTGAACGGCAGACGCATCCTTGAGCAACGGGATCGACAGGCGAATGGCGCGCGCCGCTTCCGGAGAGGCATTCCAGCCGATCACGACGGGGCCTGTCAGGTTGAGCGCTTCCATCGCATCCGGCACCACAAGCACCGGGCATTGCGCTTCAAACACCAGATCGCTCGCCACGGCCTGCGGGCGCATCAAATCCTTGCTGGGGGCCGCCTGACTGACGACCACAACATCCGACACGGCAGACCAAGCTGCGAGCAGGCGCACAACATCGCCGTCCGCTGCGGCCCAATCCCAGCGCACATCCTCCTGCGCCAGGCGGGCTTCAATCTTCTCGCGGAGCGCCACTTCGCGGGCGCGGACATCAGCCACAAGACCCTGCTGCGTGAACGCCGCACCCAGCGGATCAAAGGCCACATAGGCCGAATAGGGTGTCGCCTGCAGGCAGGTGAGATGCGCATCCTGATTCCGGCACAGATCCAAAGCGACCTGAAGCCGCGATTCAAGCGCGGTATCTTCGTCAACATGGAGCAGGACAGATTTCACAGGTTTTGCCTTCCGTGGTGGTGGTTGCGGAAAGCGTGATCGTCCTTTTTCGCAAGCGCATCATTGACCCGACGCAAGAAATGGCTTGATCCTGATCAAGAAATGTCTGGTCCCATCGCGATACTGAAAGCCGATGTGGCCTTACCTCCCAGAACTGATGTCGCGTCCGGTGCCGCGCTATACCAGCTATCCGCCCGCCACCGCCTTTTCGGATTCGGTGGGGGAAAGCGACCAGCTGGCGGCGCTCAATGCCGTGAAGCCGGGTGAGCTGGTCTCGCTTTATGCCCATATCCCATATTGCCGCTCGATCTGCTGGTATTGCGGGTGCAACACCGGGGCGGCGAGCAAGGCACACCGGCTGACCAGCTATCTGGAAGCGCTGGAGCATGAAATCGCGCTTGTCGCCAAGATCCTTGGCGGACGGGCCAAGATTTCACGCATTGCCTTTGGCGGCGGCAGCCCGAATGCGATTGATCCGCTGGCCTTTGTTCGGCTGGTCGACCGGATGACGACGATGTTTTCGGCGGGTGCGCCGGAAATTTCAGTGGAAATTGATCCGCGCGCTTTCACGCTTGAATGGGCGATGACGCTGGCGGTGGCGCAAGTTTCGCGCGTTTCATTTGGCGTTCAGAGCTTCGATCCCGGCATTCAGGCGGCCATCGGTCGCATCCAGCCGGTTGAAATGATCGAAACCTGCATGAATGCACTGCGCGCGCGCGGCGTGCGGGGGATCAATTTCGATCTGATGTATGGCCTGCCAACGCAGACCATCGCCAGCCTCAATTCGACGCTGGATGAGGTTGTGCGGCTGCGCCCGAACCGCATCGCCTTGTTCGGTTATGCACATCTGCCGTCCATGTTCCCGCGCCAGCGCCGGATCGACACGACCGCGCTGCCCGATACCAAGGCGCGGTTTGAACAGTCCGCCCATGGCTATCAGCGGCTGGTGGCCGAAGGCTATCGACCCATCGGCTTTGATCATTTTGCCCTGCCAGATGATCCCATGGCGATTGCAGCGGACAAGGGACTGGTGCGGCGGAATTTTCAGGGCTTTACCGATGATCCGGCGGAAACCGTGATCGGCATGGGGGCAAGCGCGATCAGCATGTTCCCGCATCTGATCATCCAGAATGAGAAGAATGCCGGGGCCTATCGTGATCTGTGCGGGCAATCCCGCCTGTCTGGCAATCGCGGCATTCATCGCTGTCAGGGCGATCAGCAGCGCGCCAGGATCATCGAGAATCTGTTGTGCAGCGGACGGGCCAATATCGGCAATGGCTGGCCCGTGCAGGTGCAGAAAGCGCTTTCGGATTATCAGCAAATGGGTCTGGTGAAGGTTGCCGAAGGCGAAGTGGCGATCTCTGACGATGCGCTGCCCTATGCCCGACATGTGGCCGCTGTTTTCGACGAGAAACTGGCGCTCGCCAAATCCTATTGAGATCAAGGCACCAAAGAAAAGGGCGGCTCCAAGGCCGCCCTTTGTGTCTTAGCGCACCGTAACGGTGACAGCCCGACGATTGCGCGCCCAGCTTTCGGGATCGCTGCCCAGTGCGTCGGGGCGTTCCTTGCCATAGCTGACCGTGCTGATCCGCGCCGGGTTCACGCCCAGGCTCACCAGCGCATTCTTGGCCGCGTTCGCCCGGCGCTCGCCCAGAGCGAGGTTGTAATCGCGCGTGCCGCGTTCATCGCAATGGCCTTCAATCGTGGCGCGCACATTGGGGTAGCGGGCCAGCCACTGCGCC
The DNA here is from genome assembly GCA_937870585.1 of uncultured Sphingomonadales bacterium. Taxonomy (GTDB): domain Bacteria; phylum Pseudomonadota; class Alphaproteobacteria; order Sphingomonadales; family Sphingomonadaceae; genus Aquisediminimonas. The sequence goes on from CALMZE010000005.1 coordinate 3,316, forward strand.
TGACTTTGCAGCGCAGCCATATCGTCCGATTCGATATTGTACCGGTCCGTGTCAAAATAGACGCGATCCGACATGACCGAGCGGATGAAATCCTGCTGGCTGCCGGGAATGATGCCGCCATTGGGATCCGTGCCATTGCCATAGCCACCTGGCGTGCCATCCGCGACCGGAGGCAGGCGCTTCGGTTTGCTGGCGCAGCCGGTCAGCGCAAGTGCCGCTACCGTAACTGCGATGATCATTGTCTTAGCCATCAAACGCTCCTTCAATCCCTACTCACGGAAGAATCGGACCCCATGCCGGGTCTGATCCATTAGCGGGCGTAGGAATGCGCCTTTCGTTAACGCCCGTCAAATCCACTTGCCAGACTGTCGCATTTCCGGACACTTGTTGCGTGCGGAAAAACTGGATGACGCGACCATTGGGGGACCATGTGGGCGCCTCATCCTGCCAGCTATCGGTCAAAGTCCGCTCTGATCCGCCTGAAGGCGTCATCACGCCGATGCGGAAATTCCCGGCAATCTTGGTAAACGCAATCAGGTCTCCGCGCGGGCTCCATTCGGGCGTGGCGTAGCGGCCATTGCCAAAGCTGATGCGCTGCTGATCGGTCCCGTCTGCATTCATCACATAGATTTGCTGCCCGCCAGACCGGTCGCTTTCAAACACGATCTTCCGGCCATCGGGCGAAAAACTTCCCCCAATATTGATGCCGGGCGTGCTGGTGAGGCGCTTAGGCGCGCCGCCGGTCGCGGGCACGGAGTAGATGTCGGTATTGCCTGCAACCGCCATCGAATAGAGCACGGTCTTCCCATCGGGAGACCAGCGCGGGCTGAAGGTGGGGTTGGTGTTTTCGATGACGAGCGAGGCCTTTTTGGTCGCCACGTCCATCACATAGATGCGCGGGCGCTTGGCATCGTAGGAGAGATAGAGAATCTTCGAATAATCGGGCGAGAAACGTGGCGTGAGCGCCATCGCCTGCCCGTTGGTGAGGAAGATATGGTTGCCGCCATCTGAATCCATCATCGCCAGCCGCTTCACGCGCCGCTCCTTGGGGCCGGTTTCGGCGATGTAAGCGATGCGGCTGTCAAAGAAGGGGCTTTCACCCGACAATTTGGAATAGATCGAGTCCGCGCATTTGTGCGCCGCCCGCCGCCAGTCGCGCGGGGCGACCGCGATGCCGCGCCGGAAGGTTTCCGCCTTCAGGTCCACATCGTAGAGATAGCAGCCGACAGTGATTTCTTCCGGATTGTTGAGTTCCACAAAGCCCTGAACCAGCGCTTCCGCACCGCCTGAAGACCAGTGCGCGAAATCGGGCGCGGTCACTTCTGCGCGGCTGATGGATTTCACGCCCGCTGGCCCCTTGGGCTTGAAAATGCCGGAGCGTTCAAGGTCATCAGCCACCACCTGCGCAATCGCACGACCGAGCGTGGCGGTGCTGCCCGCAGGCGTCGCCACATCGGCGTTGGTGGGCATGGGCGGCACGGCGATGATCTTGTCCTTCTCCACCTCCACTTCCACCAGCTCGCCATCCGGATTGGGCGGGGTGACGACCGTATTGGCGGGCTTGGACGCGGCTGCGGGTGCAGGGGCAGGGGCCGCGCCCTGGGCGAAGGCGGAGGTGCCGCACAGCAGCAGCGAAAGGGCCAGCAGGCCGGGGCGCAGAGTCGTCATTTGGTTTTCAACCTCATTCGCCAGTTTGCCCATTGATTGTAATGATCCTTGGGCAGGTTTGTGAAGGGCGCCGCAGTACGTGCAGCTTTGAGCGCGCAAGCCTTATGTGGCTCTAGCTGTGCGCGGTTACTTTCATTGCTACCTGATTGAGAAATTACATCTACAGATTCTAGAGATCCGTCCCTATTAATATGCAACATTATGGTTGTTATTATCAAATTTGCATCGAAGCCCGATGGCGCGCACCTCTTGAATTTAGCTTCTATAACATTGACTAAGCTGATTTGAATCGCCTTCGTCGCCGCACCTGCGCTCATGCCGCTTTTGTCTGGCGTGCTGCCAGCGGATGTATCTTTCCCGTCGAGCTTGATGTCTTTGAGGCCGGTGCCGCCCTTGCCCTGCTTGGCCTTTTCGGCAGCCGCTTTTGCAGCAGCCGCTTTCGCGGCGGCGGCCTTGGCGGCGGCATCCTTTGCAGCCTTGTCCTTGGCTGCTTGCGCTGCCTTGGCCGCCGCATCCTTCGCCGCTTTGTCCTTCGCAGCCTGAGCGGCACGCGCCGCCGCCTCTCTGGCCGCCTTGTCACGCGCGGCCTTTTCCTGAGCCGCCTTGGCCTGCGCCGCTTTCACCGCCGCGTCGCGCGCTTCGGCAGCCTTCTTTGCGGCATCGGCCTTTTGCTTGGCGAGCCGGGCTTCGGCCTGGGCCTTCGCCAGCGCGGCCTTGGCAGCGGCAGCATCGCGCGATTGCTTGGCGGCACGTTCGGCTGCGGCGACCTTCGCGGCTGCATCCGCTGCGGCCTTGGCCTCTTGCGCGGCCTTTTCGTGCGCTTCAGCGGCTTGGGCATCGGCCTTTTTGCGCGCGGCCTCCGCAGCGAGTTCGGCGGGCGTCGGGCCAGCGGGCATCGGCACTGCATCGGGCACGGGGGCAGGCTGATTGTCCGGCACGGCCCCTGCAAGCGGCGCGGGGGAGGGCAGGCCGCTGCCCAGATCGGCCTCATCCACCAGTTCCACGCCCATCGGTTCCTGCACAATGTCAGGCATACGATCCCGGTTGACCAGGTTGAGCGACAGCACAGCCAGCAACGCGACATGGCCGAGGAGCGCAGCGCTCAATCCTGTCCGCTCGCTGCGGGTCATGGCGTTATTTGGCCTCGCCGCCCTGAGTGGTGACGAGCGCGACCTTGTTCAGCCCGGCGCGGTTGAGTTCGCCCATCACCTTCATGACCGCGCCATAAGCGAGCGCAGTATCGGCCCGCAGATAGATTTGCGGCTGATCATCGCCCGCCTTTTCGGCAATCGCCTCCAGCCGCGCGGGCAATGCGTCGAGCGGCACCAGTTCGTCGCCTACATATGGCAGGCCTGCGGCATCGAGCGAAATCTGGATCGGCTCCTTTTCCTGCTCCAGCCCCTTGGCGCGGCTGTCTGGCAGGTTCACCGGCACGCCCGCCACCAGCAGCGGCGCTGTGACCATGAAGATGATGAGCAGCACCAGCATCACGTCCACCATGGGCGTGACGTTGATCTCCGCCATCGGCGCGCGCCGGTTGCGCGAGCGGGAGGAGGGGAGGTTCATCGCCAT
>CALMZE010000006.1 GCA_937870585.1 uncultured Sphingomonadales bacterium
GGAGATCTCCCCTCTTCCCCTCCCCGGCCCTTTCCCGTTCTCCCCGAACCGCCCGACGAGGTGGAGGAGGAACCGCCGGTCGTGGAGGTAGATCCGCCGCTGGTCGAGGTGGAGCCGCCGCTGGTGGTCGAGGAAATCACGACCGATCCGCCGCCGCTTCCGCCGCCGCCACCGAAGAAGCCGCAAAAGAAGCCCCCCCCGCCGCCGCCAAAGCCGCCCGAGCCGCCACTCCCGATCGGGCCGCCACCGCCGCCACCGCCGCCCATCATCGGGCCGCCGTCCATCGGATAGGCCGGGATCGCCATCGGCATCGGAGCCGCCATGCCGCGATTGGCAACCGTCACTTCAGCCGGCGCACAGGATGCCGTGGTGGTGGTGACAGTACGCTTGATGCGCTTGACGACGCGACGCTGGCCAGCCGGAGCCGCTGCCACCCGCTTGCGAACGACGCGCTTGCGAACAACGCGTTTGGTCGCCGGTCCGCCCGAAGCCCGATGCGAGCTTGCATAGGATGCACCGCGTGAGGGGGCATCTGCTGCTGCCTGCATTGCGCCGCCGCCAATCACGGCACCCCCGCAAGCGCAGGCGCAAAGTTTTGCTAGAGCCATACGAACCGACATAATCTTTATCCTGTGTCTGCCCGAAACCGGGTGATGATGCGCACCGTCTGGATTGCTCCTTTCGCTGCGGATGAATCACCTTGTCCTTTGGCAGGAGAAAGCTGCAACCCGGTTAACTTTGAATTGGGAAGGTTTCTTGCCGTTAACCAAGTCTTGGCCGCCGCTTCGGCCATGAGTGTCTCAATTAGGGGCAGAATTGTTTTCAATTCTTGCATGTTCATCGCGCAGCTGGTCCAAATCCATGTGGATCAGGCCATGCTTGTCGCTGCGAATCGTGCGGGGTGACGAATCGTTGGAAATCGCGTTGATCGGCTTGCCTGCCTCCCGGCGGGACACTATAGGCCGCCTCCAACAACGCCCGCGCCACAAGAAAAACCGTCGGGCGGGACAGGACAGAGGAAGCGTTCATGGCCTCATCATCGTCGGGCAACAGCGCGGGTTCGGGAACCGATCAGGTTGATCTGGACCCTGATTATCGTCCCCGGGACGACGAACCCTTCATGAATGCCAAACAGCTTGCCTATTTCAGGCTGAAGCTGATGCGCTGGAAAGAAGATCTTCTGCGTGAATCGCATGAAACGCTTGAAACACTGAAGAATGAATCGCTGCGAGAGCCCGATGTGGCTGACCGCGCGTCGAGCGAAACCGACTGGTCACTGGAACTGCGCACGCGAGATCGGCAGCGCAAACTCATCGCCAAAATCGATTCGGCCCTGCGCCGCATTGAAGAAGGCGAATATGGCTATTGCGAAGTGACCGGAGAACCAATTTCGCTCGGAAGGCTGGAAGCGCGCCCGATCGCGACGATGACGGTGGAAGCGCAATCCGCCCATGAGCGGAACGAGAAAATCTCGCGAGACGAATAAGTTAGCGCGGCTGGCCTGCATTTACTCTTTGAAAATGAATCGGGTGTATCGCTCGAGTCATGGACAACACAGCAGAAACACAGCCTGAAGCCAGCCGCACCCAAGCGCGCGAAAGCATCTTTCTGAGCGCGCGTGTCCGCTTCGCTTCCTTGAACGACATCATCTCGGTGCGCATCCGCAACATCTCCAGCGGTGGCATGATGGTGGATTGTGATCAGCCTGTCGGCCCCGGCGAGACGCTGGAAGTGGAGATCAAGAATATTGGCCGGGTGCGCGGTCGCATCGCCTGGCGCACGGACAATCGCATGGGCATTGCGTTCAATGTTCCGATTGATCCGAAGCGCGCGCGCATGAAGGCGGATCCGGATATTCTGGAGCCGCTGTACACGAAACTGGATTTCGGCCCGCGTCGGCCCGGACTGGGGCTCCGCTGAGCAACGGCAGCTTGGTGCACGCGCGAGCGTTTTAGCCTTTTGACCTTCCCCGCCTTTCGTCCATAAGTCGCGCCTTGAATGGCGGGAAAGCGGATTCGCATGGGCGTAAGTCAGCAGGGGAGACAGAGCGGGGTGACGCCGCCTTTGCCGCTGCGCATCGCTTTTGGCATCGGCCTGGCGCTGCTGGGCGTGCAACTCGCCCGCCTCACGCTGGCTGCGTTCACGCCTGCCGGGCCACTGGGCCATTCCGCACCCGCACGATCCTCCTCCTCAGCAGACAAGGTCGCACAGCGATTCGACCCCTTTTTCCGCGCTGAGGCCGCGCAGGCCGGATCTGCGACGGTGACGGGCCTGCCGCTCAAACTCTTTGGCACGCGGCAGGATTTCGCAACCGGGCGCGGCTCTGCGATCATCGCTACGCCCGATGGGGTGCAATCCAGCTTTGCTGTGGGGGATGCGGTGATGCCGGGCGCGAAACTGGTAACGGTCGCGGTTGATTATGTGGAGATAGACCGCAATGGCGCGCGCGAGCGGCTTTCGCTTGATCAGTCGGTTCCGGCGACCACGCCCGCTGTGCCGGGTGTGCCGGTTGCGCCGGTGGCACAGGCCACGCCCTCGCCCGCTCCTGTGCCCGCCCCCGCACCGGAAGCGCCGCGCTGATGGCCGCGCGCTGGCTTTCGCTTCTGGTGGGGATGGCGCTGGCCGCGTCCCCCGCGCTCGCGCAGCAGCAAATCAATCTGCGTGATGCTGATATTCGCGCCTTCATTCAGGATGCCGCGCGCGCCACGGGCCGCACCTTCGTGATTGATGCGCGGGTGCAGGGGAAGGTTTCGGTCGTCACTGACCGGCCCCTTTCCCGCTCCGAATATTTCGAAGTCTTCCTCTCCACGCTGCGCGCCAATGGCTTGGTGGCGATCCCCACCGGAAACGGCGCGTTCCGCATTCAGCCTGCTGAAACCGCCGCCGCGCAGCCGGGGCGGATTGGTCTGAAGGGCGCGGCGCGCAATGCCTTCGTCACCGAAGTGTTCCGCCTGAAAGCAGTGGACGCCACAACAGCGGTTGAGACGCTGCGGCCTTTGGTGAGCAAGGAAGGCTCCGTCACCGCCAATCGCTCTGGCAACAGCCTGGTCGTGGCGGACTATGCCGATAATGTCCGCCGCATCCGCGCGCTGATCGCCCGGATCGATGGCGAATCAGCGACGACGACCATCGTCGCGCTCCGCAATGCAAGCGCGAAAGAGGTAGCGGCATCGCTCCAGCAATTGCTGACTGGCGGGCAGGGCGCAGGGCAGACGGGCCGCACCGCCGTCGCGCTGAGTGCTGTGGAAAGCTCCAACGCCATTGCCCTGCGCGGCGACCGGCAGGCCGTGGCGCGCTTTGCCGAACTCGCCCGCGATCTGGACCGGCGCGCGGCGAGTGGCAGCGAAGTGAAGGTCTATTGGCTCAAGAACGCGGATGCCGAGAAGCTTGTGCCCGTGCTCCAGACTCTGTCTGGCCAGAGCGTGGCGACACCTGCGCCTTCCGCCGCCGGGTCTGCGCCCGCTCCCGCAGCAGCCCCCGGGCCGGACGCATCGGGCAACCCCCGCACGCGTGTCGTCATCACGCACTATGAGGGCGCGAATGCCGTCATCGTTTCAGCGCCGTCCGATGTGCAACGCTCCTTGGGTGAGGTGGTCCGCCAGCTCGACACGCGCCGTCCGCAAATATTGGTCGAAGCGATCATCGTCGAAATTTCGGACAATGCAGCCAAGAAACTGGGCGTCCAGTTCCTGCTCGGCGGCACGCCGGGCAGCAGCATCCCCTTTGCCGCCACCAATTATTCGACCGCCGCGCCCAACATCCTGACCGTCGCCGGGGCCATTGGCGCGCGCGAACTCAACACCACGACCACCACCGTCAATGGCACGACGACGGTGACGACCACCAACACCGGCGTCAGCGACGCGCTCGCCCAATCGGCGATCAGCTCCATCCTCGGTGCATCGGGCGGCTTTGGCGGTTTTGCGACCAATATCGGCAATAATGGCGTGTTCGGCGCGATCATCAACGCGGTGAAGCAGGATAATCAGTCCAACATCCTTTCCACGCCGTCGATTACCACCATCGACAATCAGGCGGCGAAGATATTGGTCGGTCAGGAAATCCCGGTGACGACCGGCGAGGCCCTGTCTGACAATTTCGACAATCGCTTCCGCACCGTGCAGCGCCAGAATGTCGGCATCCAGCTGGATGTGAAGCCGCAGGTGAATGAGAATGGCGAGATCAAGCTCGCGCTCCGGCAGGAGGTCAGCTCGATTGCCGGGCCGGTTTCCGCCACCTCGTCCGAACTCATCCTCAACAAGCGCGAGTTTGAAACGACCATTGTCGTCAAGGATGGAGAGATTGCGGCGGTCGGTGGGCTGCTCGATGACAATGAGCGGCGCACGCTCGAAAAGGTGCCGGGGCTGGGCGATGTGCCGGGGCTGGGCGCGCTGTTCCGCTCCAAGGGCAAGACGCGCACCAAGACCAATTTGATGGTGTTCATCCGCCCCACCATTCTGCGCACAGCCGATGAAATGCGCGAGATTTCGGCCCGCCGTTTCGAATCGGTGCGCGGCGCACAGGCCGATTTCGATGCCAATGGAGAGCCGGGGCTGGACGCGCTGGTGCGGGATTATCTGGGCGCAGTGCCGCCTTCGGCCATCCCCGAACAGGCGGGTGACGTGGTGATCGCGCCTGATCCCAAACCATGATTCCCTATGCGCTCGCCCGGCGCTTCGGCGTGCTGGTGGATGCGGGCGAAGCGGGGTTCGCCGCCCGGCTGCGTGCCGATGCGGATCGCGCGGTACTGCCCGATCTGGTGCGGCGCTTTGGCCCGCTCACTCAGGTTGAGGATCTGGATGCGCCCGCGTTCGAGGCTGCGCTTGCGGAAAGCTATGCCGCCTCTGGCGCGGCGGTGGCGCTCGCCGCCGATTCGCTGGGGGAGGGCAGCGGGCTCGATCTGATCGCGCGCCAGATTGCCGAGAGCGACGATCTGCTCGACGACCAGGAGGATGCGCCCGCCATCCGCCTGATCAATGGCATCATTGCAGATGCGGTGCGGCAGGGCGCATCCGACATTCATTTTGAACCCTATCAATCGGTGATGATCGTCCGCCAGCGCGTTGATGGCGAATTGCGGGAGGCGCTGCGCCTCCCGCCGCGCGTTGCGCCGGTCATCGCCAGCCGCCTGAAGGTGATGGCGCGGCTCGACATTGCCGAACGCCGCTTGCCGCAGGATGGCCGGATCGGGCTGATGCTGGGCGGGCGCAGCGTGGATGTGCGCGTGTCCACATTGCCGGGCCGGGCAGGGGAGCGCGTGGTGCTGCGTCTGCTCGATGCCGCACAGGCCGTTGCCCCACTCGACGCGCTGGGGCTTGATGCTGAGACGCTGGAGGGGCTGCGCGCGGCGCTCGCTACGCCCAATGGCCTGATCCTCGTGACGGGGCCAACCGGCTCGGGCAAAACGACAACGCTCTATGCCGCGCTGGGCCTGCTCAATGATGGCCGCCGCAACATTCTGACCGTGGAAGACCCGGTTGAATATGCGGTTGATGGCATTGGCCAGACGCAGGTTGATGCCAAGGTGGGGCTGACCTTTGCGAACGGGCTGCGCGCGATCCTGCGGCAAGATCCGGACGTGGTGCTGGTTGGTGAAATCCGTGATGCAGAGACAGCGAGCATTGCCGTGCAGGCCGCGCTCACCGGGCATCTTGTGCTCGCCACCGTCCACACCAACGATGCAGTCGGTGCGATCACGCGGTTGCGGGACACGGGCGTGGAGCCCTTCCTGCTCGCCTCCACGCTGCGGGCGGTGTTGGCGCAAAGGCTGGTGCGGCGGCTGTGCGGGGCATGTGCAGGGGCAGGCTGCCCGGACTGCGCGCAGAGCGGCTATAAGGGCCGCACGGGTCTGTTCGAGTTCATCGCCGTGGACGAAAAAATCCGCAAGCGCATTGCGGCAGATGCGGGCGAAGAACGGATTGCCGAACGCGCCTTTGCCAAGCGCCCGCGTCTCGCCGATGCCGCGCAAGCCCTGGTGGCAGCGGGCGTCACCTCTGAGGAAGAAGCGGTGCGCGTGACGCGGCTGGATGGAGCGCATGGCTGAATTTCGCTGGACCGCGCTCGACGAGGCGGGGCGCAGCCGCACCGGGCAGATGGCGGCGGCGGATGAAGCCGAAGTGCGGATGCGCCTGCTGGAGCGCAAGCTGTTTGCGACAGAGATCGCACCGGGCGCTGCGCTGCCGCATCGCTCGTCGAAACTCGGCCCAGCCCCCCTCGCGCTCTTCACCCGGCAACTGGCGACCCTGCTGACCGTCACGCCCGTCGATGAGGCGCTCGAAACCATTGCCCGCCAAAGCGAAAAGCCCGCCACGCGCGCGGTGATTGGCCATGTCCGGCAGGGGATTGCGCAGGGCGAACGCCTGCCCGACGCCTTGGCGCGCGAACCGCGCAGCTTCGATCCGCTCTACCGCGCGATCATTACCTCGGGAGACAGCGCGGGGCGGCTGGTGCCGACGCTCGAACGGCTGGCCCTGCTGATCGAGCGGCAGGCGGCGATCCGCGCGCGGGTGCAGGGTGCGCTTGCCTATCCCGCCGTGCTGGCCGTGATTGCCTTGGGCGTGGTCGCGGCACTGATGATCTTTGTCGTGCCGCGCATGGTGGAGCAATTTGATCAGGCGGGTGCGCCGCTGCCGCTGATCACGCGGATCGTGATGGGCCTCTCGCTCTTCCTCGCGCACTGGTGGGGGGCGATCCTGATCGTGTTGGCGGTTGCAGGCGTGGCCGTCTGGCTCGCACTGCGTGATGAAGCGCGGCATCTGGCGTTTGACCGTGCGCTGCTGCGTCTACCCCTGTTCGGGCGGATGCTGCGCGATCTCCACGCCGCCCGCTTCGCCCGCACGCTCGCCACGATGGTTTCCGCGCGCTTGCCGCTGGTGGAGGGGCTGGCGCTGGCGCGGGATACGGTGCGCAACCGCGCGCAGCGGGCGGCGCTGTCTCAGGTGATCGAGCAAGTCCGCGCCGGGGGCAGTCTGGCGGCGGGCATGGCGCAGTCCGGCCTGTTCCCGCCCTTGCTTACCTATCTGGCGGCCAGCGGTGAAAGCTCCGGCCAGTTGGACGCGATGCTGGAGCGCGCGGCAGACACGCTGGAGCGCGAATTTGATGGAAGCACTGCGGTCGCGCTGGCCTTGCTCGAACCCGCCGTGATCGTCATGATGGGCCTTGTCGTGGCGCTGATCATCCTCTCGGTGCTGCTGCCGGTCCTCCAGATGGAAAGCCTTGTTGCGCTATGATTGACTGCTCACACCGGATGAAGGACGTTGCTCTTCCGGGCGCGCATAGCCCCTCCACTTTAGGGGAGGGGTTGGGGTGGGGCCTGTCCGGAAAGAGCACTGCCGAAGGACATCCCCCACCCCCAGCCCCTCCCCTAAAGGGGAGGGGAGAAGAAGGCTTCACCCT
>CALMZE010000007.1 GCA_937870585.1 uncultured Sphingomonadales bacterium
CTCGGGGGTTTCAAACCAGCTCTTCTGGTCCGCGACCTCAAGCCCCTTTTCCTTCACGAAATCATCAGCCCCCATACCGGTCAGCAGCACATGCGGACTGTCCGTCATCACGCGCATCGCTGCACGGATCGGGTTCTTGGCGATATGGACGCCCGCCACAGCCCCGGCCCTCCGATCCTTGCCGTCCATGATCGCCGCATCAAGCGCGATGGAGCCATCAGCAGAGAGCACTGCGCCGCGCCCGGCATTGAAGTTGGGATCATCCTCCAGAATGACGATGGCGGCTTCTACGGCGTCTGTCGCGCTACCGCCGCTCGCCAGCACCGTGCCGCCCGCATCGAGCGCGGCCTTCAGCGCAGCGCGGATGGCGGCATCCTTCTCCGGCGTCATCTTGCCCTTTTCGAGCACGCCCGCGCCGCCATGGATCACAAGGCCCCAGCGCTTGGGCGGATCAATATCGATCTGGAGAGGAACCGGCGCAGCAGCCGCCTCATCCGGCTGGGTAGCGGGGCTTTCCACAACAGGCGGGTCTTCCACCGTCTGGGCAAAGGCCGGAAGTGGGGACAGGAACAGCGAAAGGGCAAGCAGGCGGATAGACATGCCCTGCTTCATCCGTTGCCCCCGCACACAAGTCAACCGCTTGCCCTTCGCGCCTGAAAGCCTATGCGCAAGAGCATGACTGCCCTGCCCATCCTGTTTGAAGACGCGGACGCTCTGGTGATCGACAAGCCTGCCGGGCTGGACGTCACCACGCCCCGACGCGGAGGCCCCTCTTTGGAAGCGATGCTGGGCACGCTCCGCCTGGGCTTCTCCCGCCCGCCCACGATCATGCACCGGCTGGACAAGGATACATCGGGCTGTCTGCTGCTCGCGCGGAGCGACCGGGCGCACAAGCGGATGCAGCAGGCCTTTGAAGGCGGACTGGTGCGCAAGACCTATCATGCCATTGTCGAGGGGCTCGTGGAAACCGATGCAGGCGTGGTCAATCTCGCGCTCTCCAAGGTCAGCAGCCGGGAGACGGGGTGGCGGATCGTGCCCGATCCCAAGGGCAGGGCTGCCGTTACCCATTGGCGCGTGATTGACCGGCAAGGCGGGCGTACGCTGATCGAATTTGCGCCTGAAACCGGCCGCACGCACCAGCTGCGCGTTCATGCGCTTGCCGGATTGGGGCTGCCGATTGTGGGAGACCCGGTTTACGGCCAGCCGTCCGCGCTGGGAATGCTGCTCCATGCCGTTCGGCTGGAGGTGCCGCGTGCGGGCAAGGACGCGATCCTTGCCGAAGCACCTTGGCCGGAACGGTTCACTCGCGCAGGCTTCACCCCGTGAGTACGCCCTACACCCTGCCCGAAGACGCGCTGGAGGAACGTTTCCTCTCTGGCACTGGCCCGGGTGGGCAGAATGTCAACAAGGTGGCGACCGCCTGCCAGTTGCGGGTGGATGTGGTGGCGCTTGGCCTGCCAGCCGATGCGGAACGGCGGCTCAAGGCGCTGGCGGGCAGTCGACTGACGCTCGATGGCGCGATCCTGCTCACCGCCCGCAATTACCGGACGCGAGAGGCCAATCGCGAAGATGCCCGCAACCGCCTGCTCGACATGATCGAAGCCGCGCTCAAGCGCCCGGTCTATCGCGTCAAGACACGGCCCAGCAAGGCGGCCAAAGCGCGCCGGGCCGATGCCAAGACCCAGCGCGGATCGGTGAAGAAGATGCGTGGCAAAGTCCGACTGGACTGAGCCGCCCTGCCCTATTCCGCAGCCTGCAACAGCGGCTCGCCGTAATTCGGGTCATTCTCGTTGCACAGGCGGTTGGTGTCTTCCCAGAGATTATCCGCAGGCACTGGCGTAATGCCCAGTTCCTTGCGGATGTCTTCCATCTGCCAATCCACCATCGCACGCCAATCTGCCAGCATAATCGGGTATTTCCAGTTGTGCGCCTGGGAAGCCCCGATGAATTCCGCCTCAACATTGAGCGCCATCGCTTCGGGATAATGAAGCGTGTCCTTCATGATCGTCTTGGCTTTGAGATAGCCCTGAATGCGGTTGAAAAAGCCGGCCAGTTCGGGGTGGAAATAGCGCACACGGCTGTACATATTGCCGTTGAGCAACGCGATCTCTCCGCCATGATTGGGGCCAAACCCCGTCACAAGGTGCTCGATATCATGGTTGAGCGCAGCCTGACGGAGGTAGAAGGTCAAATCATTGACGACCTGAATTTCACGGTAGAACAGGTCCAGCTCATAGCCGCTCGTCGTCATCCAGACATAGAGCGCATGGCCCAAAGTGCCGGGTTTGCAATCCTTCACTTCATCCTTCTTGAAGTCGGACAGATGCTTGTTGTCGCACCACGCCTTGAACAGCGGCAGGCGCGCCTTTTCCATCTCGAACAATTCCATGATGCGCGGAAAATCTTCCAGCGTCATCAAAATCTGCGCGACCTCGGGAATATAGGCCGTGTTGGGCAGATCGGGGCCGTTGCGACGCAGCATCTCCTGCGCAATCAGGTGCCGCAACTCCTGATTGTTGAGATAGCGTGACGAGCTGACCAGAACCGAGCTTTCGGTCGCGACGGTCTTGATCGAGCCATTGAAATAATCACGTTCGCCTTGTCCGACTTTGACTTCCATTTTTTCTCTCCTGTCAAAAAGGCCTCCCCGCGTTCGGAGAGGCCCTTTGTCTGTCTGGCCTATTCGGCTGCCACGGCGCTGGTGGAGTCATCATTGGCAGCCGGTGAAAGGAACCGCCCCGGTTTGTTGCCGGTATAGGCGCCGTTCTCGAAGGTCGGAACCCCGTTCACCAGAGTCAGCCTTGGCGGCATCGGCTTGCGGGTGAAACGCCATGTTGTCCCGCCCTTGCCATCGGGCATGTCCCACGCCTTTTCCATTTGCTGGCGCTGCACCTCTTCCATGTTGAAGACAACGATATCGGCCCGTTTGCCCTCAGCGATCACGCCGCGATCGGCCAGGAAGAAATGTTCGGCCAGCTTACCGGTCATCACATGAACGGCTTCTTCCAGCGTCATCTTCTTTTCATCTCGCACATATTGGGTGAGAAGCAGGGCATTCTCGCCGCCGCCGCACAGCATCTGCAGATGCGCGCCCGCATCAGAAACATTGCCCACTGTCTTGGGGTCACGCATCAGTTCAATCGTGAGCGCCTCATCCTTGGGGAAGGGGGCCATGTGGACCGTAGAGAAGGTGCCGTTTGCCAATATCCAGTCCGCCATGGCATCCGAACGGTGCAGGCCCTTTTCATCGGCATAGTCCTTGAGCGTACCGCCGACCGGGCCGGTGCCATTTTCGCTGTCGAGCAGGAACAGATCTTGCGGGTTCTTGAGCGGCGAATGATCCCAGGCTTGAGTATCCCAGCTTTCGCGGGCGCGGGCCCGCCAATCCGGATCGGCGAGCAGGCGGCGCTTTTCCTCATGGGTGTCCGCAAGAACCACTTCATGCCAGACATAGTCATTCGATTGGGCAAAGATCAGCGACTTGACGAGGCTAAGCGTCGAAGTGGGGGAGACATGGGCGAAGCCCGGCCACACATCGACGCCCGCGTCACGCATCGCCTGAACGCTGGCCTGCATCGCGGGCAGAACACCCTTCTGGAATTCGAGCGTGGGAATGGCCCCGGCGATCTGACAGCGGATCTTGCGACCACCCAGAAGCTGGGCCAGACGTTCCAGATTGGCCGGGCCGGTCATCCGCATGAATGTGTCGACGATCACCTGATAGCAGGTGGCCGGATAGCGCTCCATCACATCGAACAAGGCTGTAAATTCGGCATCGTCAGCAAGCAGGGTCGGCACCGGGCGGTTGTCGCCATCATGATCGTGCATATTGTCTGACAGGCCAAGCGCACCAGCGGCCAGCGCGTCGTCGAGAAGTTCACACATCTTTTCCACTTCGGCAGGCGTCGCGGCGCGGTGCCACGCGTCCATGCCCATCGCAGCAATGCGCAGCGGAATGTGGCCGACATAGCTCGCATAGTTGAGCGGAACCTGAAGTTTGGCTTCGAACGCCGCGCGGTATTCAGACCATTTTTCCCAATCCCACGGCACATATTTCTTGAACGGCGCGAGCGGAATATCTTCAAAGAAAGAGAAGATACCCATCACCTCTTCCTTGGCCTCCTGGCTGGGATGCAGCGGGGCCATCGAGAAGCCGCAATTGCCGAGAATCATGGTCGTAGCGCCATAGCCGGGCAGCGGGTCAAGATCGGGCTGCCACCACATGCTGGCGTCATAATGGGTGTGGCTTTCGATGAAGCCGGGGGAGACGATGCAGCCAGTGGCATCCACTTCGCGCTCGCCTGCCGAAGCGAGGCCGGGGCCGATTTCGGCTATCGTGCCATTCTTCACGCGGACGTCAGCCTTGAAACCGGGAGCACCAGTGCCATCCACAACGGTTCCGTTCTTGATCAGAATATCTGCCATGTCTCACTCCATTCAATGTGATTATTGCGGCCTTGCCGACTGCGCACTGCCCATGCACGCGGCTGGTGGGCCGGAAGGCGTAAGGATATGCGAATTCGTTGCAGGTGAAAGACCACCACTTGCCAAACTGGTCGTTATTTGATCCATTGCCGGATCATGAAGCGATCCCATTCAACAAGTGACACGATCATTCAGGCACTTCGCCGCCATCTTCGGCGCGATGGCTGGACCGTTGCGCGCATCGCGGTTGCCCTTGGAATCAGCGAAGCAACGGCCAAACGATGGTTGACAGGCAAGGCCTTGACGCTGGACCGGATTGAGCAACTTGGCGCGCTTATTGGCCTTTCCGTTTCAGAAATGGTGCGCGAAGCGGATGATGCGCAGGCCGGTCTGGCGCACGAATTGACGCTGGCGCAAGAGCGTGCGCTCTCTACAGATTCGTTCCTTGCCTTCCTGTTCATGACCATCTTGGGCGGAATCACGCCCGATGAAGTCATTCAGGATTTCGGGGTCAGCAAAGACGCGATGGACACAGCCCTCACCCGGCTCGAACGGCTGGCATTGATCGACCGGCTGCGCGGCGGGCGCGCCCGCGCGCTCGTCGATCGCTCTTTGGCCTTCCGCAAAACGCCGATGCGCACGACCTTTGAGCATCATATGAAGCAGCAATTCGTGGCCATGGACTTCTCAGCGCCCGATGCCATCTACGCCTCTGAAGTGTTCAAATTGTCAGACATGGGCGCTGCGCAACTGGCTGAACTGATCGAACAACATCGGCGCGACGTTCAGGCACTGGCCGAGCACGATCGGGAGCACGCCCTTTTGCAGCGGCAATGGTATGGCATGTTGTGCGCCCTGCGTCCACTCGACACATCAGGTCTGCGTCCACCCATTGAGGCCGTCTGAAGCAATGTCGTTACGCACATGAATGATCGTAACTCACTTCATGCTGGAATTGCGTAAATTTCTCTGCGATACGATCCATATTCATAAAGACCCTGTCTGGAGTGAGCCTGATGATTTCCAACCGCTTCCCGCATTTGCTCTCGCCGGGAAAAATCGGCCCGATGGAGCTCAGGAACCGCATTGCTGTGACGGCAATGGGCATGAGCCTGTCCGAAGAAGATGGCATGGTGGGGGAGCGGCTGGCAGCCTATCATGAAGAGCAGGCCAAGGGCGGCACGGGCCTGATCATCCTGGGCGTCACTGGCGTCGCCTGGCCGGTTGGCTGCGTGGCGCGCAATCAGACGGCGATTTCAGACGACAAGTTCATTCCCGGCCTGAAGGCGCTGGCGGACCGCGTTCATGCGCATGGAGCCAAGGTGGCGGCGCAACTCCATCATGGCGGGCTCGTGGCGGGCTATGCGGCACGCTGGGACCATCCGCTCTGGGCACCAGCCATTCCGCCCGTGCCCAAGGGGCAGTTCATGGACTATTTCCTGATGGAAGAGTTCGCGAACTTTGCTGGAGCGAAAGTGCCGGAAATCAAGGTGCTGGAGCAGGCCGATATCGATCTGGTCATCCAGCAGTTTGGCGATGCTGCCCGCCGCGCGCGTGAGGCGGGGTTTGACGGGATCGAAATCCACTCAGGCCATGGCTATCTCCTCTCCTCCTTCATTTCGCCCATCACCAACACCCGGACGGACCAATATGGCGGCCCCCTTGAAAACAGGATGCGCCTGCCACTGGCGGTGCTGCGCGCGGTGATCGAGAATGCCGGGCCGGATATGGCGGTCTGGATCAAGCTCGATTCGCAGGAAATCGGCAAGCCAGGCGGCATTACGGTGGAAGACGCCAAGGCAGCAGCCAAGATGGTCGAAGCCGCGGGTGCACATGCCGTGACAGTCACGGCTTATCACGACACTTCCGTGGGCAAGCTCCATTCGGAATCGAACATCCCGCATATCGAGGGATCGAACCTGCCCGCCACCGCCGCGATCAAGGATGGTTTGAGCATTCCCGTCATTGGCCTTGGCCGCGTGGAAGTGGACGTGGCAGACAGAGGCATTGGCAAGGGCGAGTTTGATTTCGTCGCCATGGGCCGCAAGTTGCTCGCCGACCCCCATCTGCCGCGCAAGCTGACCGAAGGCACGCCCGAAAAGGTGCGCCCGTGCATCTATTGCTATACCTGCGTCAGCGCGATCTACACCAGCGACACCGGACGCTGCGCAGTTAATGCCGATCTGGCGTTTGAATATCTGGGCCAGCCCGAAGCGGGTGCTGCCAAGCATGTCGCCGTGATTGGCGGCGGGCCGGGCGGAATGGAAGCCGCGCGGCGGCTGCGGATGCTGGGCCACAAAGTGACGCTCCTCGAACGCTCCAACCGGCTGGGCGGCACGCTGCGCTTTGCGAGTCTCGCCTATGAACCCAATGAGCGCCTGCTTAACTGGCTACAGGCCGAAGTGGCCGAAGCGGATGTTGATGTGCGGCTGTCGACCGATGCCACGCCAGACCTGTTGCGGTCGCTTGGCGTCGATCATGTCATTGTTGCCTCGGGCGCTGTCCGTGGGATGCCCGCCATTCCTGGCAATGATCAGGATCATGTCTATTCGGGCGATGACATGCGCAAGATGATGCTGGGCGAAGACTCAGAAGAATTGAAGCGCAAGACCGGCCTGATCACCCGCATCGCGACCAAAGTGGGCGCAGCGACGGGCATGACCGCCAATCTGGATTTCGTGCGCAAGGCG
The DNA here is from genome assembly GCA_937870585.1 of uncultured Sphingomonadales bacterium. Taxonomy (GTDB): domain Bacteria; phylum Pseudomonadota; class Alphaproteobacteria; order Sphingomonadales; family Sphingomonadaceae; genus Aquisediminimonas. The sequence continues at coordinate 7,116 of CALMZE010000007.1, forward strand.
ACGAAACAATGGATGCCGCTGGGCGATCACATCGTCATCATCGGCGGCGAACTGGTGGGCATCGAACTCGCCGAATTCCTGTGCGAACGTGGCCGCACCGTGACGGTGGTCGATGATGTGCCGCGCCTTGGCAAGGGCCTCACGCTCGTCCGCCGGATGCGCATCCTGACCGAACTCGAAGAACATGGCGTTGCGCTGCATCGCGAGGCGAAGGACATTGCGATTGGCGCAAAGGCCGTGACCTTTACCACTGCCGATGGCACGGCGCATTCGGTGCGGGCCGATCATGTGATCGTTGCCAAGGGGGCCGATGGCGATCTGACACTGGCCCAGACGCTGACCGCAGCCGGGTTCGACGTGCATGCCGTGGGTGATGCAACCGGCGTCGGCTATATCGAAGGCGCAATCCGGGGTGCGACCGAGGCTGTGCGCGCGGTGGTGGAAGGGCGGGGGTAAGCACGCACCCCTGCCCGAGTTTTGTCCCGTTTCTGATCCCCACGCCTGAGTTAAAACCGCTCTTCCCGAGCGTAGTCGAGGGACTATGCCGAGCGATAGCGAGGCTCTCGCTACGCTCGAAAGAGTGTCTCGACTACGCTCGACAAGAACGGTGTTTCCGATCCCGAGCCCGGCCCCTCAATCAAAATTCGCCTGCCCACCATCAAGCGGGATTGTCGCCCCGGTCAGATAGGTCAGATCGCTGCCGCACAGCGCGACCACAGCGCGGCCAATATCTTCCTCCAGCCGCCCGATCCGGCCAAGCGGGATGGTCTTGAAGAAGGCCGCGGCTTCTTCCGGATTATTCTCCAGCCACCATTTGAGGCCTGGCGATTCAGCGTGCGGGGCAAGCGTCAGCACGCGGATGCCATCACGGCCCCATTCCGCAGCGCCCGCGCGCGTCAGGTTGCGAATCGCCTGCTTGACCGCGCCATAAGCGCCATAGCCTGTCATGTCCCAGCGGATGCCTGCCGACGAGGCCAGGTTGAAGATCGTACCGCCGCCGCGTGCCGCCATCAGCGGTTTGGCGAGCTTCATCAGTCGCAGCGTGGCGAGCGGACCTGATTCAAAGCCCCCGATAAAGGCTTCGTCGCTCACATCCTCCAGCTTGCCGAGTGGCACTTCCTGCGCATTGTTGACGAGAATATCGAGCCCGCCATAGCGGCTGACCGCGCAATCAACAGCGGCGGCCAAGTCTGCCGCGTCCCGCACATTGCACGCCACGGCCACCGCGTCCGCCCCGCGCTCTCGCAGGCCAGCCGCCGCCGCCTCAACCTTCTCCAGCGTCCGACCGGCGAGCACCACCCGCACAGCTTCCGATGCGAGTGCCTGTGCAATGCCCAGCCCGACCCCTTGCCCCGCGCCTGTGATCAGCGCCACCTTGCCTGCCAATTCCGCCATCTTCTTTTCTTTCCTTTAAAGTCCGATCAAGGCCCGCGATTCGTCCGTCATGGCGGGATCGGCCTGAGCCCGCAAAAAGGCGATCCGCCCTTCGATCATGTCAGCTGTCATCTCAGGATGCGTGGACACCCAGAACCGCCCTTCCGCCACCAATTCAACGATGCGACGGCATGCTTCATCCAGGTCCATGCCATAGGCCGCCATCATGTCGTGCATCGTCTTGCGATGCTGCGCGCCATCATCAGGCTCACCCGCCCCGGCTTCGGCATTGAAAATGCCTGTTTTCACCATGCCGGGAATGATCGAACTGACATGGATCGGCGCGCCCTTCACCTGCATTTCCAGAAACAGGCTTTCGCTGAAGGACTGCACGGCATGTTTGGTCAGCATGTAAGCCGATTGCGTTGGCATCATCCCGAACGCACCGACAGAGGCCAGATTGGCCAGCCAACACTCTTCGCCAGAGGCCAACATGCGCGGCACAAAGGCGCGCACGCCGTGGATCACGCCATGCAGATTGACGTTGAGCGTTGTTTCCCAGCGTTCCGCAGGGATGTCCCAAGCATAGCCCAGCGTTTCGATGCCCGCATTGTTGACGAGCAAGCGCACGCTGCCATGCCGATCAAACACGGTCTCCGCCAGCCGGTCCAGTTCATCAGGGCGCGATACATCGACCCGGATGGCTTCGGCCTGCCCGCCTGCGGCTTCAATCTCTGACGCCACGCGCTGTGCGGCCTCGCTGTTGATGTCAGCCAGAACGACCGTCATCCCCAGTTCACCTGCGCGGCGCGCCAGCCCTGCGCCAATGCCTGAGCCCGCGCCAGTGATGACGGCAACCCCTCCGGAGAGTTTCGCTTCATGTTCGGTCATTTCATTGGTCCTGCGTGATGAAGCGCGCACGATAGGTGGCGAAGGCTTCAAGGATTTCACTCTCGCTCAGCCCGAAGCGTTCGGGCGCATAGACGTGAGCCGGGCGCTGCTCCCGCTTGTTGCCAGCCAGAAATTCGGTGAGCGCAGCCTCAAGCCGGTCATCGCGCGCAATCCCCATGCGGGCGAGCACACGTTCGGCCTGCGCCAGCGGCTCGCGCGCAACGGCGCGATAATCAATGTCGATAAACCGATCCTCGCCGATCCGCGCGCGCGCCGCTTCGAACCGCTTCATCCAGCCTGCCAACCGCTGGAACCAGAACCGTCCGACTTCTTCATCAGGCACGGTGGCACTCAATTTGTAAAGAGCCGCCTCCATGCTGACATAAGAGGGCACAACTTCGAGCGGATCGCGGTGCGTCATCACCAGCACAGCGTCCGGAAACGCCTGTGCCGCAGCTTCCGCATAGGGGAGATGAGAGGGGCTTTTGAGGATCCATTTGCAGCCCGCGCGCGACGGATCCTGCCATTGCAGATAGCGCAGGATCATCTTCAGATCCTCATGCCCGCGCGCCTGATCATAGTCATCGAGCCAGCGCGTGAAGGACGGCACGAAACTCATCCCTTCCACCATCGTGGATACGAACATCTGCCCCAGAATGATGATCTCTTCATCGGGTGAACCCGGTTCGAGCGGGTGGATTGACGCGAGTTCTGGCGAGAGTTGCAGCCAGCCATCAATCATCGCCTGCGCATAGGCGCGCCGCTCATCGCTGCCGGTGCGCCCTTCGCCGAGGAAAGGCGCGTAATTCTGGGCTTCATACCAGCGGATTGCCGTCATCCCCGGCGTGCTGGCCAGCAGGCGGTGGAAGATGGTGCTGCCGGTACGCGGCAGGCCGAGGATGAGGCCGGCTACCTCAACCTGCTCATCCAGAATTTCAGGGTGGCGCTTGATATCCTCCATCATGCGCAGGCGGCTGGCGAGGCCTTTGACGATCACTTCAGTCTGCGCAGCAAAACCATCGGGCGTCAGCCGTGCTTCAGCATGGGCCGCTTCGATGAAGCGATCCATCGGCTCGAAAAACCAAGTGTCGCCAAAGTCGGACAGGCCGGTGCGCTGCCGTGCGGCATTGAGCAGCGTCTCACGGTCGAAGCGGACCGCATCACCGGACGTAGCACCACTCTGTCCTGCCATATCACGCCCTCCTTCTGCGAAATGGATGAGACTTCATTTAACGCAAAATGCGCCTTTGCGCTCACCCTCTTTGATTAAGTCGTAACAGATGTGCCCCAACAGCATCAATCTCAAAATGCCAATCTTGGCATCGCGCTTGAGTTGAGCGCGCGCCACCATTACGCTTCCGGAACCAAACCAGAGGGGGAGAGACCATGCACGGACGGCTGACAGGCAAACGGATCATTGTGGTGGGCTCTGCCACCGGCATTGGCGCTGCAACCGTAACGCGCCTTGCCCATGAAGGCGCGCGGGTTTGTGCGGCGGACATCAACCTTGATGGCGCAACCCGCTTGGCCGAGACGGTTGCGGCAACCGGGGCAGATGTGTTTGCAGCCCCGATTGATCTCGCAGACGAAGCCTCGGTAGCCGCCTCATTTTCGAGCGCGATTGCCCGTCTGGGCGGCCTCGATGGCGCGCATATCAATGCTGCTGACCTCCAGACGATCTTCGCCGACAGCGACGCCTTGGCCGAAGAGCTTTCCGTGTTTGATCGCACCATCACAGTCAATCTGCGGGGTCATTTGCTGTGCGCGCGCGCTGCTCTGCCTTCGCTGCTGGACGCGGGCGGAGGCGCGTTGGTCTTCACCAGCTCGGGCGCTGCAGATGCCGGAGACGCCGAACGCCCCGCCTATGCGGCCTCCAAGAGCGGGCTCAATGCTTTGATGCGCCACATTGCCAGCCGTTGGGGACGACAGGGCGTGACCGCCAACTGCATCGCGCCCGGATTTGTCATGACGCCAGAGATGATCGCAGGCGGACAGGTGCCGGACGCGCTGATCAGCGGTTTTCTGAAAGCCACGCCCAGCACCCGCGTGGGGGCGGCAGACGATATTGCCGCGATGGCGGCGATGCTGCTTTCTGATGATGCCCGCTGGATCAACGGGCAGGTGATCCACGTCAATGGCGGTGGGCTGATGCCTTAGCAAACCGCACGCCTACCCGCCGGGGCGGCGACGGATCATGTTCGCCGGCGCTTCTGGTGCAACCGGCTTGACGCTGGCGGGCTGCGCCTCGGCACTCTCTTCGCGCTCGACAGGGATGAGTTCGGCCTTGTCATCCTTGCCAAGCAGGCCGCCCGATTGCGATGTGCCTACGCGACCGGGCCGGGCAATTGCTGCCGCAACTGGCACCCGCGCTTTCATGCACTGGCTGGCATCAGCACGCGGGAAGACAGCGCAATTCCACAACGCCTTTTCAAACGCACCTTTTTCATTCTTCAGATAGCTGAACGCCATGGATTGGAGCGCGGCCTCGCTGACCGGAAGCGCAGTGGGCGTGGCGACCGGATCAGTCCACATCATCACCTTGCAATAGGGCTGGGCACCGCAAGCCGCCTTTGCGCGCTCAGCGAGTACCGCCGGGTCCGCGCGCGGCGACACGGTATAGATCAGGAAATTGCCAGCGGGACTGGCGAAAGCGGGCGTGCCCGGCGCTGCCGCCATTGGCCCCGCCTCCATTCCCCCCTCAGCCAAGGGCAGACTGCCCCCGGCATCGAGCGCCACCTCGCCCGCGAGTGCTTGGGCATGAGCGGGCGAGAGCCGCGCCAGCCGCCCGATCAGCGGTTCGCCCCCGTGATAGGCCTGTCTGAAAGCAGGCGGCGTGCCCCACCAGCCATCCCAGCGGAAGAAGAGGTGCGTGCGCTCCGCGCGGATCTTGTCGAGCTTGGCGCTCCAGTAAGGCAGCACCCAATCGGTATGATAGTGCGTCGCAAGGCCAACCGGCGCATAGACTGCCCCGCTCAGTGCCTCAGTCGCCAGACGGCGCAGCCGGTCCCACAAGGCGGGCGACGGCAGGCGGGCCATTGATCCATCACAGCTGAACGAAAATTGGCAGCCTGTCGCCCGCGTCGCGCCCTGATAGACGACGCCGCACACCGTTGAGGGGAAGGCCGGGTGCCGCACCCGGTTGAGCACCACCTGCGCCACGGCGCGTTGCCCGCTCTCCGCCTCAGCCGCCGCCTCATAATAGAGCGCGGAGGCCAGACAATCGGTCGCGCGTGCGCGATCCATCGGGGAGCCGGTCAAGATGAAGGGCTTGGCAGCAGGCACCGGGCCATTGATGAAAGGCACCTTGGCGTTGAGGTCGCGCGCGGTTTCGGGGGCCAGCGCTTGCAGCACAACCGGCTCCACCGCCGGCGGCGGGCTGGGCGGCGCGGTTTCAAATCCGGCCCCGCTCACCACATCGGCCGGGCGCGGCCCCTTCCAGGCGATCAGCCCCATCGCACCCAGAGTGGCGAGCGCCAGCAACAGCAGGACGGGAAAGAGAAATGCGGGTCGCACGCCCTCTTGGACGCTGCCCGGCTGTGGTGAGCCGTTCATGCGCGCCCCTTTACGCGAAGGCAGGGCCGGGGTGCAAATTGCCCGAGTGGATTTTGTCCAATAGGCGCGCCCGCGTGGGCCTTAATAGAGGAACACCGCTGGCGCCCAACCCTCGACCTCTGGGGGCCAGCGGCATCGGCCTGAAGGCTGCCCTCGTTGTCACAGGCCGCGCCCCACCCCCGAACCATGGTCCGGGGGTGGGGGTTGGCTTGGGGCAGATGGCCCGATCAGAAGACGTTGCGGATCACCCGGCGAACCTGCCCGGTCCGCATGTTGATGAGCAGCGCATCGTCATAATGACGGACCCATTTCAGACCCGGCGCTGCATTGGGCAGCCCGACACGATAAGGATCACTGATCCAGAAGCGGGCACCATAGTGCGGGCGCGGGGCCAAGCTGCCCATCCGGTAAGGGGTGTAGCCGAACGGCGCTTCGAAGCGGGGTCCGCGATAGGCGCGCCGGTCCTGCCAGTCACGGCCACGATGATCATCGCGCCAGTCGGCCCGGTCTTCGCGATATTCGCGCCGCGCTTCGCGCAGATCTTCGCGCTCATCGCGGATGGAGCGGGGATCGCCACCGCGCACGGCCTGCCGAACATCGCGGGTTTCTTCGCGGATATCGGCACGATCACGCTGGAGTTCGCCGCGAGACGATGCCGCGCTCGCCGCAACCGGGGTCAGGACAGAAGCCGCAAGGGCAAGAGCAATCAATGTACGCATGGGTTTTACCTCCTGTCAGCGCAACAAGATTTCGCTGACAAGGAGATATCTATGCGATTCGTTCTGAACGGACGCGGAATGCGATTGAAAGCATTTAGAAAGGGAAAGGGATCAGCCTTCCAGCGCGCGCATCAGGGTGCGCACATCATTGTCCAGATCATGATCCAGCCCGCGCAATTTCTCGATCTGGCGAACGGCGTGGATCACGGTGGTGTGATCGCGCCCGCCAAAACGGCGACCGATTTCCGGCAAAGAACGTGGCGTCAGTTGCTTGGCGAGATACATGGCGATCTGGCGGGGACGAGCCACTTCGCGCGCACGGCGGGCAGAGACCATTTCCGCCTGCCGGATGCGGAAGTGATCGGAGACGCGCTTCTGGATCTCGTCAATGGTGATGCGGCGTTTGCTCGCACGAAACATCTCGGCCAACACATCTTCGGCAAAAGCGGACGTAATGCTGGCATCGCCCAGCGCCGCATAGGCGGCCAGACGGTTGAGCCCGCCTTCCAGTTCGCGAATGTTGGAGACGATGCGCGTAGCCAGCAGATCCAGTACATCGCCGGGCACCGTCACTCCCGGCATGGCCGCTGCCTTGGCTTCGACAATAGCACGCCGCAGCGCGAAATCGGCAGGCTTGATGTCCACCACCAGCCCCTGCGTCAGGCGAGAGAGGATGCGGCCTTCCACGCCATCAAGCGCATGGGGCGGGCGGTCCGCGCCGATCACCAGCTTGCCGCCCGAGCCAACAAGTTCGTCAACCGTGTGCAGGAATTCCTCCTGCGTCGATTCCTTGCCCGCAATGAACTGGACATCGTCGATCATCAGCAGGCTGGCAGAGCGCAGCCGCGCCTTGAATGCCAGCGTTTCGCGCGCGCGCATGGCGCTCACAAAATCATACATGAAGCGTTCGGCAGACATGTAGAGCAAAGTCTGCCCCGGTCGCGCGGCCTGATGCGCGGCACCAATGGCTTGCAAGAGGTGCGTCTTGCCCTGCCCCGTCGCTGCATGAATGTAGAGCGGGTTGAAGCTCAGCCGACCACCGGTTGCCACAGCGCGCGCGGCATTCGCCGCGACCTGATTGGCCGCGCCCGTCACAAAGGTTTCAAAGCGGAAACGCGCATCAAAGACCTGCGCATCCGCCGCAGGCAGAGCAGCCGGTGCGGCAACCGCGTCCTGAACGGGCTCGGCAGGCACGGGGCGGATCAGCGCGGCGTCTCCGCTTGCATCAATCCGAATCGCCTGCGCCTCGGGCAACAGGCTGCGCCACGCTTGCAACAGCCGGTCAGCATGATGGCTGCGAATCCAGTTGGCGGTGAAAGCAGAGGGCGCAGCCAGAATCACCACGCCATCGGCAAAGCCTGCAAAGCTGACCGGGCGCAGCCAGTGATCAAAGCTGCGCGCGCCCATCGAATCGCGCAGCAAGGCCCGGACCTGCGGCCAAAGACCGGCCGCGTCTCCGGCTTTGCTGAAAGTTACACCCGTCATCTTGCGATCCCTACGCCCCCAGCACTTCAACCGCCGCAAGACAAAAGCACCCTCATCGCAGAGTCAGCATGACCCGCGCGCAGCTCTGCGATTGCGTTGATTGACCGCTGTCCGATTCGGCTGCGGCCATGGCCCTGTTTAGGGAGACAGGCGGCCCCCGATCAAGCCGGGGCGGGTTCAAAAAACTGAAATAATGGGTGTTGACAGGATTCATCGCGGAATCCCGATGGCCTTAGTTAAGGCACTGTAATTCTGTCATATTTCAAGGGGGGCGCCCCGCCAACACCCCCGAATCAAACTCGATTCGGAAGGCGGAGTCGCGGAATTGCGCGAGTCTTGTCTCGCATCCCCACACGCACAAAAAAAGGCCCGCCGACATGTATCGGCAGGCCCTTTTCACCCGGTCAGGAAGCGCGGCTCAGGCGAGCGCGGCAACCGCCTTGGTCAGACGCGAATATTTCCGCGACGCGGTGTTCTGATGCAGCACGCCCTTGGCGACGCCCTTGGCCATTTCAGGCTGGGCAGCGGCCAGCGCTTCAACAGCGGCAGACTTGTCACCAGCACCGATGGCCGTTTCGACCTTCTTCACGAAGGTGCGGATGCGGCTGATGCGGCTGTGGTTGATCTCGGCGCGACGGGCGTTGCGACGGATGCGCTTCTTGGCTTGCGGCGTGTTCGCCATGAATCGTGTTCCTTGCTTCTTGCAAACAAAAAAGGGCGCGGAACAGGCTCCGCACCGTTGATCAGGCCGGGCGCTTAACGCCGCTTGCAGATTCGGTCAAGCTATCGCTGGCATTTTGCGCAGTAAAAGGTGGAGCGACCACCATCCACCCGCCGCAAAACGGGCCTGCCACACCCGCATTCCTGCCCTTCGCGGCCATAAACGCGCCATTGCTTGAAGAAATAGCCGAGTTCGCCATCGGGTCGCGCATAATCGCGCAGTGTGGAGCCACCCGCTTCAATGGCGGCCGCCAGAACCTCCTTGATGCCAGGCACCAGCCGCTCCAGCCGCGCGCGTGGCACTTGGCCTGCGGGTTTCCACGGTGCGATTCCGGCCATGTGAAGGGCTTCGCACACATAGATGTTGCCCAGCCCCGCCACGATCCGCTGATCGAGCAGCATCGCCTTGATCGGGGCCACCCGCCCCTCCAGCGCACGGGCGAGCGTCGCGGCACTGAAGCCCTCACCCAACGGCTCTGGCCCGAGTGCGGCAAAAGAAGGGAACTGGCTGAGCGAATCAGCAGCCACGAGATCGAGCGAGCCGAACCGGCGCGGGTCATTGAGCGCGAGTACCCGCCCTGAAGCGGTCTCCACCACCAGATGATCATGCCTGCCGATCTCGTCCGGATCGATCCGCCATCGGCCTGACATGCCCAGGTGAAAGATCAGCGCGTCGCCGCGATCGGTTTCGATCACGCCATATTTGGCGCGACGGGACAGCCCCGTCACCCGCGCGCCGGTCAGCCGCTGGCGCAGATCGGCGGGAATGGGGCGGCGCAGGTCAGCCCGGCGCGGCTCCACCCGGGCCAGCACCTCGCCCTCCAGCACGCCGCGAAGGCCGCGCACGGTGGTTTCAACTTCGGGCAGTTCTGGCATGTGATTCTGCTAGCGGGCGGGCTTCCCCTTGGCTAGAGGCTGGAGCCCATGAGCAGCACTGTTTCCTTCGGTTACGAAGAGGTCACCCCGGACGAGAAAACCGCGCGCGTTGGCGGCGTCTTTTCCAGCGTCGCCCGCAAATATGACATCATGAACGATGCCATGTCTGGCGGCATGCACCGTTTGTGGAAGGATCGCTTCGTGCGGCAGGTGAAGCCGCGCCTTGGCGAGCGCATTCTCGATATGGCAGGCGGCACCGGAGACATTGCCTTCCGGATGCGGGCCAAGGGCGCGCATGTCACCGTGTCCGATATCAATCCCGATATGCTCGGCGTCGGGCAGGAACGGGCAGCCAAGCGCGGTCTGGACGGGCTTGATTGGTCGGTTCAGAATGCCGAGGTGCTGAGCTTCGAGAGCGCCAGCTTTGATGCGTACACCATCGCCTTCGGCATCCGGAACGTGACGCATATCGACAAGGCGCTGCGAGAGGCGCACCGCGTGCTCAAACGCGGCGGACGCTTCTTCTGCCTCGAATTTTCGACGACGCAATGGCCGGGCTTTGCCGAGGTCTATGATGCTTACTCGCACCGGGTGGTGCCCAAGCTGGGCAAGCTGATTTCGGGCGATGAAGACAGTTATCGCTATCTGATCGAATCGATCCGCCGCTTCCCGGATATGCCAAGCTTTGAACGCATGATCGGTGAGGCGGGCTTTGTGCAGACCCGCGTTGAGCCGATGCTCGGCGGGCTGGTGGCGATTCATTCGGGCTGGAAGATTTGACCGCATCCTCCACCCATGTCTGGCGCTTGCTCAAATGGGGGCGCACGCTCGCCAAGCATGGCGCGCTGACCGGGCTGGAGCGGAGTATCGCTACGCCGCCGCGCATCCGCCGCCTGATCCGCATCGCCCGCTTTGGCGCGTTCGTGCCCAAACAGCCCGATTATGCCCGCGCGTTCGAATCCATCGGCCCGGCTGCAATCAAGCTCGGGCAGACGCTCGCCACGCGGCCCGATCTGGTGGGGGAAGAGGCCGCGCGCGATCTGGCGCGCTTGCAGGATTCGTTGCCGCCCGGCCCGTTCGCCGAAGTGCGTCGCACCATTGAGGAGTCGCTGGGCGGGCCGCTCGACAAATATTTTTCCAGCTTTGACGAAAATGCCGTGGGAGCGGCCTCCATCGCGCAGGTTTACAAGGCCGTCACCACCGATGGCCGCACCGTCGCGGTCAAGGTGCTGCGCCCCGGCATTGATGAGCAGTTCGGGCGCGACATTGAAACCTATGAATGGGCCGCCGCGCAAGTGGATGCGCTGGGCGGAGAACCGGCCCGATTGCGCCCGCGTGAGGTGATCGCCACCTTCCGCCAATGGACGTTGCGCGAACTGGATCTCCGGCGTGAAGCCGCCTCCGCGTCAGAACTGCGCGATACGATGGCGGGCTTTCCCGAATATGTCGTCCCCGCGATTGACTGGACCCGCACCAGCCGCCGCGTGATGACACTCGACTGGGTGGAAGGCATCAAGCTCACCGACCGGTCGGCTCTGATTGCCGCCGAGCATGACGTGAAGGCGCTGGCGCGCACCATCGTCCGCACCTTTCTGCATCAGGCGATTGCCGAGGGGTTCTTCCACGCCGATCTGCATCAGGGCAATCTCTTCGTGCTCGCCGATGGGCGCATTGCTGCGATTGATTTCGGCATTATGGGCCGCATCAACCGACAGGCCCGGCTGTGGCTCGCCGAAATCCTCTACGGTCTGATCACCGGCAATTACCGGCGCGTGGCGGAGATTCACTTCGAAGCGCAATATGTGCCAAGCCATCATAATGTCGATGAATTCGCCACCGCGCTGCGCGCCGTAGGTGATCCCATTCGCGGCGTGCCTGTGAAAGACATCAGCGTGGGCGGGATGCTCGACGGGCTGTTCGGCATCACGCGTGAATTTGACATGCAGACGCAGCCGCATCTGCTCTTGCTCCAGAAGACGATGGTGATGATGGAGGGCGTGGCCTCCAGCCTCGATCCTGATCTCAACCTGTGGGAGACTGCTGCCCCGTTCGTGGAAGAGTGGCTGCGCGGCGAGCTGGGACCGGAAGCCAAGCTGGCAGACGCGATCCATGACAATCTGCGCATCATCAGCCGCCTGCCTGCGTTGGTGAAGCGTCTGGAAGAGCAATTCCCGCCCAAGGGCGCCGCCCCGCCGCCGCCTGCGCTGCCCGATATCGAGCCGGTTCGGCCATCGGGCTTGTGGAAATATGCCGGAGTCGCCACACTGGCTGCCGCGCTGGGAGCCGCTGTTTCCCGGCTGATCTGATCCGGAGTCCGGCCCCATGCACATTGCCTTTCTGCTCTATCCCAACGTCACCCAGCTGGATCTGACCGGGCCGGTACAAGTGCTCTCTCGGATGCCCGGCGCGACTGTTGATCTGCTCTGGTCGTCTTTGGAACCCGTGCCGACCGACGCGGGATTTTCGATTCTGCCCACGGCCACCCTGGCTGATGTGCCCGCGCCCGACATGATCTGCGTCCCTGGCGGAATGGGCGTCACGCAAGTGATGGAGCATGAAGCCGTCATGGCGTGGTTGCGCCACGCCGGGGTCAGCGCACAATGGGTGACGAGCGTTTGCACCGGCGCGCTCATTCTGGGCGCTGCCGGGCTGCTCAAAGGCTATCAGGCGACCACGCACTGGGCGTGGCATGAGCATCTGGCGCTGTTCGGCGCGGAGCCGGTGCAGGCGCGCACCGTGTTTGACCGCAACCGTGTGACGGGCGGCGGCGTGACGGCGGGGATCGATTTCGCGCTGGCGCTGATCCAGCATCTGCATGGCGACGCCGTGGCAGGTACGATCCAGCTCGCGCTCGAATATGATCCCGCCCCGCCGGTTGATTGCGGCTCCCCCGAACGCGCCGGGGCCGCGCTGGTGCAGACCTATCGTGAGCGCATGACTCGGCTCGCGCCCGACCGGGAACGCGACTTGCGCGCTGCCGCCGCGCGCATGTGACCCCCGACACAGAAACGCTTTCGAATCAGTCTATTCAGCCTGTGCGACCTGATGCACACTGGATCACCAGAACGAATCAGGTCGCACTAACGTCCTTCCCAAGGAGATGAGTGATGTCCGAGAAAATGACTCCCGAGACCAGTGAAGCCGGTGCCGTTGAACTCAATGAAGCTGCACTGGATGACGCATCCGGCGGCATCCTGATCGGCCTCAACCAGTCGATCAAACTCAGCGGCGCGGCGATCAAGATGGGCGATGGTTCTGTCAAGACGATCACCGACGGCACGAGCAACGTCTTCAAATTCTGAAGCGCAGCAGGCTGACCGCCCCCTGCCGGATTATTCCGGCAGGAAGTCGGGCACTGAAAGATAGCGCTCGCCCGTGTCGTAATTAAATCCGATCACGCGCGCGCCCTCGCCCAGTTCGGGCAACTTCTGCGCAATCGCGGCAAGCGTCGCTCCTGATGAGATGCCAACAAGCATTCCTTCCTCGGTCGCGGCGCGCTTGGCCATCGCCTTGGCGTCTGCCGGATCGACCTGAATCACGCCACTCAGCAATTGCGTGTGCAGATTGGCGGGAATGAAGCCTGCGCCGATGCCCTGAATCGGGTGCGGGGCAGGCGCGCCCCCGCTGATGACGGGCGAGAGCGTCGGCTCCACCGCGAACACCTTCAGCTCCGGCCATTTTTCCTTGAGCACCTGCGCGCAACCTGTGATGTGCCCTCCCGTGCCGACACCGGTGATCAGCGCCGTCGGCGGGCTATCCCGGAAATCATTATAGATTTCGAGCGCGGTCGTGCGGGTGTGAACCTCGATATTGGCCGGGTTCTCAAATTGCTGCGGCATCCACGCGCCGGGCGTGGAGGACACCAGTTCCATCGCGCGTTCGATGGCGCCCTTCATGCCCTTTTCACGCGGTGTCAGGTCAAAACTCGCACCATAAGCCAACATCAGCCGCCGCCGCTCGATCGACATGCTCTCGGGCATGACGAGGACGAGCTTGTAGCCCTTGACGGCCGCCACCATGGCAAGGCCAATGCCGGTGTTGCCCGAAGTCGGCTCGATGATCGTGCCGCCGGGCTTGAGCGCGCCGGACTTTTCCGCATCCTCGATCATGGCGAGGCCGATGCGATCCTTGATCGACCCGCCGGGGTTGGAGCGTTCGGACTTCACCCACACTTCAGCGCTCGGGAAGAGACGGTTCAGGCGGATATGCGGCGTGTTGCCGATGGTTTCGAGAATGCTGGAAAATTTCATCGTTGCCGCTCCTTGAATTGAGGTTCGAATGTGCGGGCGTTGCGCAGTTCGGGGAAAAGCCACGCCCAAAGTCCTGTCACAAAGATAGCCCCCACGCCGCCGAATACAACCGCACCGACCGGGCCAAGAAGGGCCGCCGCCGCACCTGACTGCACTTCGCCCAATTCGTTGGAGGCCGAAATGGCGAGGCCGGAGACCGCGCTCACACGGCCACGCATATTGTCAGGCGTGTTGAGCTGAACGAGCGACCCACGGACATAGACCGAGAGCATGTCCGCCGCACCGAGCAGCGCCAGCATGGCGAGCGACAACTGGAAATTTTTGGACACGCCAAAGATGATCGTCGCGATACCAAACACCACGACCGCAAGCAGCATCTTCACGCCCACATCATGCTTCAAAGGACGGAAGGCGAGCCACAACGCCACAACAGCAGCCCCTGCCCCCGGCGCACCGCGCAGCCATCCCAGCCCTTCGGTGCCGACATGGAGGATATCGCGCGCGTAAACTGGCAGCATCGCGGTGGCCCCGCCCAGCAGCACGGCGAACAGATCGAGCGTAATCGCGCCGAGCAGGAAGCGCTCGCTCCATACAAAGCGCAGCCCATCAATCATCAGGCGCACAGGGTGGCGACGCTCGCTGTCTTGCGGTGGAAAAATCGGCTTGATGAAGCTGACCGACAGACTGGACAGCGCAAGCAATGCGACTGCCGACCAATAGGGGTTGGCCGGATTGTCTGCATAAAGAAAGCCCGCCGCAGCCGGCCCCAGAACTGATGCCGATTGCCACGCGATCGAGCTCATCGCGATGGCGCGCGGCAACACTTCGGGCGGCACCACATTGGGCGCAATGCTGCTCATCGCCGGGCCAACGAACACGCGCGCAACACCGTGCAGCATCGCCATGATGAAGAGGAACGGCAAAGTGAGGCCGCCGCGCGCCGTGGCAATCGCCAGCGCCAGCGCCACGAGCAGATCGACCAGATTGGCGATGATGGCCACGCGACGCCGCTCGAACCGGTCAGCCGCCCAGCCTGCCACAGGCGTGAGAAACAGGACTGGCAGAAATTGCGCCGCCCCCACCCAGGCAAGCATGGGCGCAGCTTCGCGCGGGCTCATGCCGTTGTTGCGTGCCGTATCATAGACCTGCCAGCCAAGAATGACGACCATCGCCATCGTGGCAATCACGGCAGAGAAGCGCGCGATCCAGAACAGGCGATAATCGCGATAGGCCAGCGGAGATTGCGGCACATCGGGAGCGGAAACAGTCATGACCACCCCCTTAGTGTCATGCCAATGTCATCAAATCCAGTGCTTCAAGCGCCGCGCACCGCGCATTTCTGATGTCAGCCCATAAAGCGGGGCTTGAAAGCTCAGTCGGATCAATCGCCTCCGGCCAGTGCGCGGCAACGATGGCAGCCAGCCGGTCGATCTTGCCTTCATCGAGCAGGAAGCGCGGATCGACCTTAGCGGGATCGCACACCACCCGCAGCCGCAAACACGCAGGCCCGCCGCCATTCGCCATCGACTGACGAACATCAACCGGCACCAGACGGCGGATCGGGCCATTGCCTGCCACCATCGCCTCCAGCCAGCCCCACACGCGCGGATTAGCCTGTGCCTCGCTTGGCAGGATCAGAGCCATGCCGCCGTCATGGGGCAGCGTCACCAGTTGCGCGTTGAACAGATAGGACTGGATCGCATCGGCCAGACTGACCGCACTGGCGGGCACCTCTACAATCTCAACTTCCGGCAGCCGCGTGCGCAAATCGCTGTAGAACCGGTCTTTCTCTGCAAAAGCCTGTTCATGCGCAAAGAGGACGCGCTCATTGGCAACGGCGACCACATCATTGTGAAATGCGCCCGCTGCAATCGCCGCTTCGGACTGCTGGACGAACAGCGCTTCAGTCACGCCATGCCGCCGCGCCACCGCGCGCGAGGCTTCGACATGCTGGCGCGCGGGGAATGGCCCGCCCGCCACACCATAGACGAACACCTCAACCCCAGGCGCGCCATGTCTCACGCAGAGCCGCATGTGATTGGCGGCCCCTTCGTCACCAAAGGGCGGCGGCACCGGGCCATGGACGCGGAAGGCCTCGTCCGCAAAGGCCAGCCGCAACTGTGCCAGCGTGCCCGGCCATTCATGGCTGCGATGCGGCATAGTGACGAGATTCGCGACCGAAAGGTGGCACCGCCCGTCCGCTGTATCGGGCGCAGGAGACACCGTTGCCGCATTGGCCGCCCACATGGCGGAGGCAGAAAGCGCGTTGGCCAATAAGTCCAAAGGCGCGTCCGACGCATCTGTTCCCAGATCCGAGAGCCAATCCAGATTCGGCCGATCATGTGGCAAAAGCAGCCCCTGCACCAACCCCAGTCGCAGATTGGCGCGAATCTTCTCCAGCCCCTGCAACGCCGCCGCGCGCGGGTGAGAAACGCCGCCTGCATTGCGCGCGGAGGCCAGATTGCCCAGACTGAGGCCGCCATAATTGTGGCTGGGGCCAATCAGGCCATCAAAGTTGATTTCGGTCATCTCTGGCATGTGTCGTCGCTGCGCCTTGCTTTACGTGAGCAGCATCGTGAATGCCCGGTCCACGCAAGGCAAGGGCAGACCATGAAACAGAACAGGTTCAGGCGCGCCTCAGTCTGTCTCACTCTCCACATCCACCGTGCCGCCTTCCGAGACGATCCTCAGAAACTCATCGGAAGCCGCTTGCAGATCTTCTTCATTGCCATGGAACCAGCGAACCAGAAACTCAGCATCTTCAGGGTCTTCAAGCCAATCTGGCTGACCACACAAATCAAATATGTTCAGACGCCACAATTGCGCGAGCAAACGGGGGGTTGCACCGCGATCCAGCTTGTAACCCTGCATTTCGATCCCGCTGCCGATGAAGCGCACATCATAGGGCAAGAGCTCTACCTTCTCGCGCGCTGCGGCTGCAATCACCTCCGCGATGGCATCGGCAAAATCCTTGGGCTCATCATTATAATAGGCCGCCAGTTGATCGAACACGAAACTGTAGGTTTCGGGCGACCGCAACGGAAATTTCTTCGCTGAATTCCGCATGATATCGAGCACGAACAGCGCCATTTCGCCTTCGCCAGCTTCGCTCCAATCGGAAAGGTCGAGTTTGAAATCCTCTTCGATCAGTACAAGGTTGGTTGGCGTACTGCTGTCAATCCGGAAGCCTTCCAGCGGAAGATTGGCCATAAATTTCCCGAAAGTGCCATATCCGGCCCAGTTCGCGCCAACCAGGCTTGGCATTTGGTCCCTGATGGCGGGAGCGAGATTCACGAAGGGCAATGCCCCCAGAAATTGCTGAGATTGCGCCCGGATCAGCCTGGCCAACCTGCCGCGCGTGGCCGGATCGATTTCGCTTGCCACCGGGGGCGCTGCAGCTTTTGCCTTTTCCTCCAGCGGATCACTGCCCAGATCGAGAATGATTGGCGCAGGCGAGGCCTGTCGCGCCTGTTTTCGCGCGGTTGCCTGTGCGCCCACCGACTTCGCGTCACCCGCCATACCCAGTGCAGCACGGAAAAATTCAACTGACACCGTGTGGTCAGCGCAATTCTTGTAAGCCGCAGCAATATTGGCCGGGGCAAAGACTGTCGTCCATTTCATGTCACGGCGCAGGCGATGCAATAGCGGCACAAAGTCGCTGTCTCCCGAAAGGATCAGGAACTCCTCAATATGGGGAAAGCGGATCACCGTATCCATAATGTCGAGCACCATCTGAATGTCAGCCGCATTCTTTACGCCCGCCGTGAGCGGCTGCATGTCAACCAGCTCCAGCCCCGCCCGGATCAAGTTTTGGCGATTCTGCCGAATCAGATGTGGCGAAGCGTAACAGCGACGGATGACCATGCGCCGTGCGGGGCCATCTTCCCGGCCTTCAATGCCATGCCGATCAAGCGCATCCAGCCAACTGTCTGGCCGGAGCCCGAAGCGCGTTGCAAGCGCGGGGTCATCTTCACGCAAAGCATAGAAAAGATTATCAAAATCGATAAAAAGTGCCGACGTTTTTGTCATTTTCACTCCTCGACGTGACTGTCCTCAATTCGAACCACAAAAATGGCTCTCAAAAACAGGATCGATTCCGAGATGATAAGGAACACGTCAAAGTAATCAAGTGAAATTATGCGCCTTGTATCGGCGCTGAAAATATTTCTCCTACTTTACTATATTCAAAGTGAAGCGCGCACTACTTCGGCACAGAGAACCTGCCTCTTCACCACCGCGCGATGTGCGTAATGGTGTCACCTTCCCCAACGCCAAGCAGGTCGGCGCTTTCTTCGTCGAGCAGAAGGCCGCCATCGCGCCGTTCGATCCAGCCAAAGGCGCACCGGAAATCGCTCAGGCGACCGCAAGCGGCCAGCACTTTTTCGCCGCCGCGATGATCGCCAATTTCGTTGGAAAGGCCGATGATCTTCGAATCCTCTGCCTCCGCAATCGTTCGGATCGCGTCAGTGCGGGCGGTCATGGTCGGGCCACCATCGAAAATATCGACATAGCGTTCCCAGTTGAAGCCTTCATTCTCCAGCATCCGCATCGCGGCGCGCCCGGTGGGGTGCGGCACGCCGATGACCGCGCGGGCGCTTTCAGACAGCATGGCGATATAGATGGGATGCTTGGGCATCAGATCGGCGATGAACTGGTTGCCGCGCGCGGCGTTGAACTGATCCGCATCCTGAAAATTCATGCCGAAAAAGCGCCCGGCAATCCCGTCCCAGAAGGGAGACATGCCCGCTTCGTCAATCACGCCGCGCAGCTCGGCGAGAATCTTGTCGGCAAAGCGCGGGCGGTGGTTGCGGATGAAGAGATAGCGGCTGCGCGCGATCAGCATCCCCAATCCGCCAGAGCGTTCCGCCGGATGCAGGAACAGCCCGCCCACTTCGGTTGAGCCTTCCAGATCGGTCGCGAGCGTCAGCATCTCGGCCCGAAAGGTCTGATCAAGCTCAACGCTATGCTGCGTCAGCGTGCCGAGACGGTAGGAGTAAAACGGCCATTTCTGCCCCACCCGGCTGAAAATTTGGCAGGTGCCGCGCACTTCGGCGGTCGCTCTATTCTCCAGCACGAAGGTGAACAAATCATCGCTGAGTTCGTCATCTATGCGCGCAAAGGCGGCTGCCGTGCGCTCCAGCTTGGCGGTGAGCGCAGGGCGGTCCGGCGGCAAATTGGTGAAGCCCCCGCCGGTGCGCTTGGCCATTTCATAGATGGGCTGAAGGTCAGCCAGCGATGCGGGACGGATCAGATAGCTCATCGCAAGGATGTATCAGAGGGGCGCAACTTTGGCAAAGCGCGGGACGATCATCCAAAGGCGCTGGCGGTTTCCTCAATCCAGCCACCACCCAGCACCCGGTCTCCATCATAGAGCGCCGCTGCCTGCCCTGGCGCGACGCCATATTCAGGCGCTTCAAAATGCAGCCATTCGCCCTGCATCCGCGCGGGCACAGGCTTGGAGAGCGAGCGCACCTTGGCCATTACGGCCCGGCCCTCCACGTCCGCCAGCCAGTTGGGTTCCGCAATGCGCGCCGCACTGACGGCAAGCGCGGTGCGCGGCCCGACGACCACGCTCTGCGTGTCCGGCTCCAGCCGGATAACGTAGAGCGGTTCGGCCAAGCCGCCAATTTCAAGCCCGCGCCTTTGGCCGACCGTGTAATGGATCAGCCCTTTGTGGCGACCCAGCTCGCGGCCCTGCTGATCGACAATCGGGCCATCGCACTCTGCTTCGGGCCGGACCTTGCGGACGACGCTGGCATAATCACCCTGCGGCACGAAGCAGATGTCCTGACTGTCCGGCTTCAGCGCAACAACGAGCCCCATCTGTTGCGCCATTTCGCGCACCTGCGGCTTGGGCAGGCCGCCCAGCGGAAAGCGCAGATAATCGAGCTGAGACTGGGTGGTGGCGAACAGGAAATAACTCTGATCGCGCGCAGGATCGAGTGCGCGGTGGAGCTCCGGCCCGTCCGCCCCCATCATGCGCCGCACATAATGGCCGGTCGCAAGACAGTCTGCGCCCAATTCCTTTGCCAGACGGAACAGGTCTGTGAACTTCACCCCCATATTGCAGCGCACGCAGGGGATGGGCGTACGCCCACGCAAATATTCATCAGCAAAGGCGTCGATCACGCTCTCCCGGAAAGCGCTTTCATGATCGAACACATAATGCGCGATGCCCAGCCGGTCGCACACCGCGCGCGCATCACGAATGTCCTGCCCGGCGCAACAACTGCCCGCGCGCTTGACCGCCTCGCCATGATCATAAAGCTGGAGCGTGATGCCAATCGTTTCCGCACCGGTCTGCGCAGCGAGCCCCGCCACAACCGAGCTATCCACCCCGCCCGACATGGCCACGACAATGCGCCGGGCCTTGGCTGGCCCTTCAAGTTGGAAGAGATCGAGCATCAGATTTTCAATTTGCAGTGTAACACACAGGCACCGTCCTGAGCCACTCGAAGGACCGCCTTCCTTCTTGATGGCTTTGCGTCTTGGTGTGAGATTTACAAGACCTCACACCAAGATACAAAGCCACCAAGGAAAAAAGCAGGCTCAGTGCGAGCGATTCAGGATGCTTACAGGCTCGGATCAATCAGATATTTCTTGCCCGTCGACCGCGCGGCATAATCGGCCAGAATGGCGGGATCGAGCGCATCCTTGAGTGAGATCGTCCGCGTGTAGTGGCTGGCGAAGGTGGTCTTCAGCTCTGCTGCGACTCGCCCGCGCAGGCGCAGCACGCCTTCCATGCCGATCCGCTGGAGGAAGGGCGTCAGCAGCCAGCCACTGATACCCCAAGCCATGCCATAGGATCGCGTGAGCATCGTCGGGGCCATATCCAGCACGCCATAGAGATAGACCTGCTTGTGCGTGGTCGAGCCATAGCGGCTGTACGCGCCTTCGCGGGTGGAGGCGACCGATTCCATGGCGGTCAAAATCTGGTTGGCGAGCTTGCCGCCACCGACCGCGTCAAACGCCAGCGTTGCGCCGGTCGCGTCGAGCGCGGCGATCAGCTGCTTCATGAAATCGGGATCGGACATGTTGCAGACATGCACCGCGCCTTGAGCTTTGAGCAGAGCAACCTGTTCTTTGCTGCGCACAACATTGACCAAGGGCACGCCGTCCATCAGGCAGATGCGATTGAGCATCTGGCCCAGATTGGACGCAGCGGCGGTGTGGATCAACGCCGTATGGCCCTCCAGCTTCATCACTTCGACCATCGAGAGCGCAGTGAGCGGATTGACGAAGCAGGAGGCGCCGTCCGCCGCGCTCGCGCCTTCGGGGAGTTCAAGGCAATCCTGAACGCGCAAGGTGCGGTATTGCGCATACATGGCGCCGCCCAATATGCCGACCTTCTTGCCGAGCAGAGCCTGAGCCGCGGGGGACTCTCCGGCGGCTATCACGGTGCCAGCGCCTTCATTGCCAACGGGCAGCGATTCGCCGATGCGCGCGGCAACCGCGCGCAGACGCTCTTCGGAAATGCGCAAGGACAGTGCAGGCGATTCAGGCGTGCCGACCGATTTGGCCGACGCGGGGTCCGCAGGGCCAAACAGCAGGCCCAAATCGGACGGATTGATGGGTGCCGCTTCCATCCGCACCACCACCTCGTCCGCCTTGGGCGCGGCGACAGGCTGGTCTTCCAGCGTCAGCTTCAACTCGCCATCAGCGGTTACAAGCGAGCGGATCTGCAATCCGGATGTGGGCAGGCTGGTCATGGGGAATCCTCTCTCGTGATGGGCTTAGTGGTTTACGTTATGGGAAGGCCGGGGTCGAAGCGCAACCACTCAGCCCAAAGGAAATCGCGCAACACCACTTGGCCCGGCGATCAAAGCCTCGCTGCCCGGCCCTGTGAGGCTCAGAATGGCAGGATCATCCGCCGCCATGCCCCCAGTATAGGCCCCGAACGCTGGCAGGATCAGACGCGTGGCGCTGCGCACGAAACAAGGGCGTGTAATCTTCCGCCCCCGCGCGGAAACGCCGAGTTTCGGGTGCCAATGGCCAGAAAGTTCACACTGGATTTCACTTGGGCTGGCACGGTGGCGCAGGATCAGCCCGGCATGGGCCTCTTCCGTCAAAATGGTGCCGCCCAGCCCATCGGGGAGGTCTTCATCATGGTTGCCCGTAATCCAGCGCAGATCGACGCGGGCAAGCAGCGCATCGAGCCGCGCCCGGATTGCAGGGGCCATCCGCTCCGGCCCGGCGCTGTCATGGAAATTGTCCCCCAGCGCCCAGACTGTGCGGGCTTGGGTCTGCGCCACCAGCGCAATCAGCCGGTCGAGCGTGGCGAGGCTGTCATAGGGCGGCAGCATCTGACCGCGCTCGGCAAACCAGCTGCCCTTTTCCAGATGCAGGTCTGCCACGAGCAGCGCCGATTGCGCGGGCCAGTGGAGCGCAGTGCGGTCAACAATCGTGAAATCCTGCCCGCCAAATTGAAAGCGGGCAGGCGCAGGCTCAGCCCTCAGCGGAATCCCCGCCTTCGCCTTCTGCCTCGGTTTCAAACCAGGCTTCGACCGGGCCGGAGAGCTTGATCGTCAGCGGCTTGCCGCGACGGTCCACCGTCTTGCCCGCCTGAACGCGCACCCAGCCTTCGGAGATGCTGTATTCCTCCACATCGTGGCGGACTTTGTCCTTGAAGCGGATGCCGATGCCGCGACGCAGCACGTCAGCGTTGAAATGGGGGCTGGACGGATCGATCGACAGCCGGTCAGGAATGGTCTCGCTCATGGGCGTGCCCATGCCCGCAATGACGGGAATTTGCCAGAGGAAAAAGCGGCGCTACAAGGCCGCCATGCACGCACTTCCCCTTTTTGTCCGGTTGAAGGACCGCCCGGTGATCCTGCTGGGCGATGGCGAGGCCGCGCACGCCAAGCGCCGCCTGCTGGAGCGCGCGGGCGCGCGGATCATGGACGAAGAGGCCGAAGCCGCGCTCGCTATCGTTGCACTGGAGGAGGATGCAGCAGCCGAAGCGGCCATTGCCCGGCTCAAGGCGCGGGGCGTGCTGGTCAATGCGGTGGACCGGCCCGCGCATTGCGATTTCACCCTGCCTGCGATCATAGACCGTGCGCCGGTGTTGATTGCCATCGGCACCGATGGTGCGTCGGCAGGCTTGGCCAAGACGCTGCGGCAACGGCTGGAGGCATTGCTGCCGCCCACGCTCGGCGCGCTCGCTCTGGCCCTGAAGGCGGCGCGGGATGCAATGCGTCAGCGCTGGCCCGATGCCCGCACGCGTCGCCATGCGCTTGATGCCGCGCTCGCCGAAGGGGCGTTGCTCGATCCCTTTTCCCCCGGCGCAGCATCGCATGTGCCTGCGTGGCTGGAGGGTGAAACGGCGGTCAAGCCGGACAGGCTGCTGACACTGACCCTCACCTCCGACGATCCGGACCAGTTGACACTGGAAGCCGCCCGCCTGCTGGGTCAGGCTGATACAGTGGTCCATGCGGCAGACATCGCCCCGCTCATTCTGGCCCGCGCGCGGGCGGACGCAGTGCGGATTGCGGCAAACACACTTCCCAATCCCTTGCCCACCGGGCTGACACTCCATCTTGTTCGAGAGGTTTACCGATGATCCGTTGTTACCGGATTTGCGATGGCGTGCCACAAGCGACCGGCACTGAAGTGGGCGAGCCATGCCCCGGCGGGCTCATCTGGTGCCACGTCAACGGGCAGGAACCCGACGCGCTGGCGTGGCTCAAGGCCTTGCCGGGAATCCCTGAAATCGCTCGCAACGCCCTGCTCGCGGTTGAAACCCGCCCCCGGTCAGACAGGGTGGGTGATGGTGAGATCGTCAATTTGCGCGGCCCCGGTGAAACGCCCGAAGATGATCCTGATGATCTGGTTTCGGTGCGATTCTGGGCAGAGGCAGGCCGTGTGATTTCGCTCGGTTACAATGCACCCGCTGCGGTGGAAACCGTCACGCAGGATTTCATGGCGGGGCATATTCTTGATCCCGGCGATCTGCTGACGGCTTTTGCCGCCGCCGTCACCCACCCGCTGGATGAGGATGTCGCCAATCTGGGCGATCAGCTGGACGAGATTGAACTGCGGCTGGAGCGCGACCATGCCCGTGCGACAAGGCGGCGCGTCAATGCGGTACGCGGCAAGGCCATCCGCTATCGCCGCTTTCTGGTGCCGCAACGTGACGCGCTCGAACGGCTCTCCGCCTCAGCACATCAGTGGCTCGACGATCACGACCGGCAGCATCTGCGCGATGCGGCAGACCGGTTTGCGCGCATGGCCGAAGAACTGGAGGCCATCCGCGAACGCTCTGCCATCGTCCATGACGCACTGACTGACATGCGCGCGGAAATCATCGACGCCCGCGCGCTGATGCTCTCCATCGTCGCGCTGATCTTCCTGCCGCTCACCTTCATCACCGGGCTGCTGGGCATGAATGTGGAGGGCATTCCTTATGCAAAGGAGCCCTGGGCCTTCTGGGGCGTGGTGGGCTTTTGCACGGCCATTGGTCTGGGCGTACTCGGCTGGTTCGTGGCGCGGCACTGGATTGCTGTGCGCGGGGCTGATGATGGGTTGGATTGACAAACGCGCGTCGCCCCCGCGCAGGCGGGGCCGGTTTGAGGTGTGGGGCTATGTCAGGAAAGCGGCCCCCGCCTGCGCGGGGGCGACACCATATCTGGAAGCTTACCCCAGCTTGGCCGCCACAAGCGCCTTCAGATCATGCTCAGGACGCGGGCCATAGTGCGAGATGATCTCCGCCGCACAGATCGCGCCCATGCGCAGGCTGTCCGTCACCGAACGGCCCTGCGCCTGCCCCGCAAGAAAGCCCGCCGCAAACAGATCGCCCGCACCTGTGGTGTCCACCACGGCTTCAATCGGCTCGGCGGCAACTTCATGGCGTTCGCCGTTGGCAATCGCAATTGCGCCCTTTTCACTCTTCGTCACGACCAGAACCGGCACTTGGGGCGCGATCTTGGCGACGGCGGCTTCGAAATCCTCAACCTCTGCAATCGCAGAGATTTCATGTTCGTTGGCGAACAGGATATCGATGTCTCCATTGGCCAGCAGCGCGCGGAAATCGTCACCATGGCGCGCGATCACGAAATTGTCTGACAGAGTGAAGGCCACCTTCCGGCCCGCCTTCTTCGCCACGTCAATCGCGGTGCACATGGCAGCGCGCGGCTGTTCCGGATCCCACAGATAGCCTTCAAGATAGAGGACCGCAGCCGATTCGATCTTCGCCACATCCAGAGCAGCAGCAGGCAGGAATTGCGAAGCGCCGAGGAATGTGTTCATCGTGCGCTGCCCGTCAGGCGTCACGAAGATCAGGCATTGCGCGGTCGGCGGTTCACCTTCGCGGGCCGGGGTTTCAAAATCGACGCCAATCGCGCGAATGTCATGCGCGAACACCTGACCGAACTGGTCATTGGCGACCTGACCGATGAACCCGCACTTGCAGCCCAAAGCGGCCATGCCCGCAATCGTGTTCGCCGCAGAACCGCCGCTGGCTTCAACCGCAGACCCCATCTTGCCATAAAGCGCGGCCGCGCCTTCGGCATCGACCAGCTGCATCCCGCCCTTAGTCAGCGCCAGTTCAGCGATCTGCGCGTCTTCTGCGGGCGCGAGAATATCAACAATGGCGTTACCGATGGCGATGATGTCGAGCGTGGGCTGGGTCACGGAATATCCTTTGCGTCAAAGTCGCGCCCCGGTAGCGGCGGGCGGCCCCGTGCGCAAGGGCGGCGCGATTGACAGACCGGTCCGCAGGCGGGCAGGAACCGCCTCATGCTGCTGACCGCCCTTTCGCTGAGCTTTGCCCAATTGGGGGATCGCCGCATCGTGGGCGTCTTCGCCAAATCCATGCTCATCACGCTGCTGGCGTGCGTCGCCTTGTGGGTGGCGCTGGCGCAAAGCGTTTTGAGTCTCACGCAGGGCTGGGCCGCTCAGTTTGGGGAAGGCGCAGTGCTGGTGGATGTGATCGTCTGGCTGCTGAGCTTCGCGCTCGCCATGCTCGCCTTCCGCGCCATTGCCATGCCCGTCACAGGTCTTTTCGGCGACGAAGTGGTGGCCGCGATTGAAGAGCGGCACTATCCGCAGGCGAGCGAACGGGCCGTGCGTGCGCCGCTCTCAGTCTCGGTGCGCCTCGGCCTCGCCTCGCTGGCGCGGGTGGTGCTGATCAACCTTCTTGCCCTGCCCTTCTATCTGTTCCTGATCTTCACAGCGATAGGCCCGCTCATCCTGTTTGTGGGCGTCAACGCCGTTCTACTGGGCCGCGATCTGGCGGAGATGGTGGCCGTGCGGCATCTCGATGGCCCCGCGCGCCGCCAATGGCTGCGCAACAACCGGCTGGATTATGCGCTGCTGGGGCTGGCGGTCACCGGGCTGTTTCTGGTGCCCTTCCTCAATCTGATCGCCCCCATATTGGGCGCAGCAGCGGCGACCCATTTATTCCATAAACGCGGCATCGGAGGCGCACAGGCATGAAGCAGGCTTTGAACGGGCTGGCGCTGGTCGCGCTGCTGCTGGCCCCTGCGGGCATGGCGGAGGCGCGCAAGAAAAAGAAGGATGTGGACGCCGGGTTCGTGCCGGGGCCGCCCGTCTCAACGCACGCAGCCTCTGGTGTGGAGCGCGTCATGGGCAAGGATGCCCGCACGGTGATGGCCTATCTCGGCCGCCCGGTGCTGGATGTGCGTGAAGACGCAGCGCGCAAGCTGCAATTCTCTAATCGCGAATGCATATTGGACGCCTTCCTCTATCCGCCGTCGCCCGGCAAGGAGCCGGTCGTGACCTTTGTGACCGCGCGCGTGCCTGATGGTCGCGATGCAGAGAAGAACAGCTGCATCGTGGCGCTCAGCCGGGGCTGAGGCGCGCCACGGCCCAGCGCGCGGCGTCTGCCACGGCCGCATCATCGTCTTCGGTCAAACGCATCAGAACCGGTAACAGCGCTGCATCCCCGCTATTTCCTGCCGCAATTGCCGCATTGCGCACCATGCGGTTGCGCCCGATTCGCTTGATGGGAGAGCCTGAAAAGACGCGCCGAAAGCCCGGATCGTCGAGCGCGAGCAAATCACCAAGCGACGGAGCCACCAGTTCAGCGCGCGGCAGAAACGCTCGGTGCGCCTGCGCGGCGTGCGCGAATTTGTTCCATGGGCAAGCCGCCAGACAATCATCACAGCCATAAATGCGGTTGCCCATCGCCGCGCGAAATTCCTCTGGAATCGGCCCGGCATGTTCGATGGTGAGATAGGAAATGCAGCGCCGCGCATCGACCCGGTAAGGCGCGGGGAAGGCATCAGTCGGGCACGCTGTCTGGCAAGCGGTGCAACGGCCGCAATGGTCCGCTTCGGGCGCGTCCTCCGGCAAGTCCAGCGTCGTCATGATCGCGCCCAGGAACAGCCAGCTGCCATGAGACCGGCTCACCAGATTGCTGTGCTTGCCCTGCCAGCCCAGTCCTGCCTGCTGGCCAAGCGGCTTTTCCATTACGGGTGCTGTATCCACGAACACCTTCAGTTCACAGCCCGTCCGCTCGACCAGCCAGCGCGCGAGCGCCTTCAGCGCCTTTTTGACGACATCATGAT
The DNA here is from genome assembly GCA_937870585.1 of uncultured Sphingomonadales bacterium. GTDB lineage: Bacteria > Pseudomonadota > Alphaproteobacteria > Sphingomonadales > Sphingomonadaceae > Aquisediminimonas. The sequence goes on from CALMZE010000007.1 coordinate 34,509, forward strand.
AATCCTGCCCCTGCGCATAGACCGAGATGCGGCCCCGGCTGCGCGCGGCGGCGAGTGCACGGGGATCGTGCGCAGGCGCATAGCTCATTCCCAGCATGATGACGCTGCGCGCCTCTGGCCAGAGCGCCTGTGGGCCGCGCCTTTGCTCTGCGCGCGCTTCCATCCAGCCCATGTCTCCATGGCAGCCCTTTTCAAGCCAGCCAGAGAGCCGCGCGCCGAAATCATGGCCTGCCCGCGTGATCCCGCATGTCGCAAAACCCAGACGCGTCGCTTCGGCCTTTAGTGCTTTGGCAAGACTGTTGTTGTTATCGGGCATAGGCCCCCGCTACCATGCAGCCCGGCAAAAGGACAATCGGCGTGCCCAGCGACTTTCCCGTTCAGGCGGACAATCTGGTGAAGAGCTTCGGAAAGGCACGTGCCGTGAACGGTGTCAGTCTCGCCGTGCCGCAGGGCATGATCTATGGCGTGCTCGGCCCCAATGGTGCGGGCAAGACGACAACGCTACGTATGTTGCTCGGGATCATCGATCCCGATAGCGGCACGCGGAGCCTGCTTGGGTGCAGCCACCCGCGCGACGCCAGCGACCGCGTGGGCTATCTGCCCGAAGAGCGCGGGCTCTATCCCAATATGACTGCGCAGGATGCGATTGCCTTCATGGGCGCGCTGCGCGGGCTGGACTGGAAGACGGGGCAAGCGCGCGGCGCGGTGATGATGGAAGCCGCAGGTTTGGGCCATGCCATCACGCGCAAGATCAAGCAGATGTCCAAAGGTATGGCGCAATTGGTGCAATTGCTCGGATCACTCGTGCATCAGCCCGAACTGATCGTGCTGGACGAGCCATTTTCCGGACTCGATCCGATCAACCAGCAGCATCTTGAAGCGCTGGTGCGTGGCGAGCGGGACCGGGGGGCGACAATCCTTTTTTCCACGCACGTCATGAGCCATGCTGAACGGCTGTGCGACCGGCTTGCAATCATCGCAGGCGGAGAGCGCCGCTTTGAAGGCACTGTGGCCGAAGCGCGGGGCACGCTGGCCCTGCGCGCACATTATGTGCCGTGCGCGCGGAGTGACGAAGCCCGGGCGCTGCTGCCTGCCGATGCCGTGCGCGAGGGCGAGGCGTGGCTGTTCACCGTGCCACCAGAAGGGCCGGAAGGACTCGTTACACGGCTGATCAGCGCAGGACACGGCATTGCCGGGCTGACCATAGAACGCCCCGGCCTGCATGAAGCCTTTGTGAGGATTGTGGGCGAAGCCCGCGCACAGGGAGACGCCGCATGACCCGCTTCTTCCGGCAAGGAGCCGTGATCGCCCGGCGCGATTTTCTGGCGGTGGTAAAAACGCCAACCTTCCTCCTCTTCCTGCTGGCCCCGGTGTTCATGCTGATGTTCGGCTGGCTGGGCGGCTCTGGCGCATCGCAAGTGGCTGAGGGCGCGAGCAGCCTCTCGCGCATCGCCGTCATTGCCTCAGACCGCGATGCCGACGGCCTGCGCACGGCCGACAACCGGATGCGCGATTATGGAGATGCGCCGCGCCTGATGGTGGTTCCCGCCGGACCAGACCCGATGGAACAGGCCAAGACCCTGCTTGAAACGCCCGGCGCAGACTATCTGGCCGTCATGTATGGTCCGCTCGAAGAACCGGTGATCCAGCACGAAGAAAGTTCGTTGAAGGCCGCTATATGGTTGCAGGGCGTGGCCGATCAGGTGCTGCTCTCTCGCCGGCGCGGCCCGCCCGACACGCTCTCTCGCCCCGCTTTCCAGCCTCTGAAAGCTCAGCGCGCAGGCGTGGGGATGCAACGCCAGACTGGCTATGTTGCGGTGGTCACGGTGTTCATGCTTACGCTGTTGCTTGCCGGGCAGGCCGTGGGAATGCTGGCCGAAGAGAAATCGAACAAGGTGATCGAAATCCTCGCCGCCGCCGTGCCGTTGGAGGCCGTATTCCTTGGCAAGTTGGTCGGCATGTTCGGCGTCGCTTTGCTGTTCGTCGCCTTTTGGAGTGGGCTTTTGAGCGGTATAATGCTGCTCGTACCCGGCACGGGCGATGAACTGGCGGCGCTGGCGCCTGCTATTGGCTTGCCAGCCTTTCTGGTCCTTGGCGCGCTCTATTTCACCATGGCCTATATGCTGCTCGGCGCTGTGTTCCTCGGTATTGGCGGATTGGCGGCGACGGTGCGTGACATCCAGATGCTGTCCTTCCCCGTCACCATCCTGCAAATGGCCATGTTCGGTCTGGCAACGGTTGCAGCAGGCCAGCCGCAAACCAGCATGGCGCGTTTTGCCGAAATCTTCCCGCTCAGTTCACCCTATGCGATGGCCGCTCGCGGTGCGCATGACCCCTCGCTCACGCCGCATCTTCTGGCGCTGGCGTGGCAGAGTCTGTGGGTGGCCATCATCATCTGGATCGCGGCGCGCCTGTTCCGGCACGGCGTTCTGCGGTCAGGTGGAGGCCTGTTTGCGATGATTGGCCGCAAAGCTCGTTGACATTTGTGTCAATAGTAGCATTCTGCAACCTGATAGAGTTGGAGAGGATGATTCTGCATGGCCACTGTTCTTGAACCGTCTGCCCCGGAAGCTGAGGCGCGCCCGGTCGATCCACTGGATGTAACGCGCACTGAACTCTGGGAGAATGACACTTGGCAGGAGCCGTTCCGCCAGTTGCGGGCGGAAGATCCGATCCATTACACGCCCGAATCGCGCTTTGGGGCTTATTGGTCGGTCTCCACCTATCAACCGATCCAGCATATCGAGGGCAATCCCGAACTCTTTTCCTCCAGCTGGGAAGTGGGCGGCATTACCGTTGCCGGGGATGGCATCGAGCATCTGGAAGAAGGCGACATGGCCATGCCCATGTTCATCGCCATGGATGCCCCGCAACATACGGCACAGCGCAAGACCGTCGCTCCGGCCTTCGGCCCGACGGACGTGCTGCGGATGCGTGATGAAACCATCAAGCGCACAAGCGATGTGCTCGACAGCCTGCCCATCGGACAGGCGTTTGACTGGGTGGATAAGGTTTCGATGGAACTGACCACGCAGATGCTGGCTACCTTGTTCGATTTTCCTTGGGAAGAACGCCGCAAGCTGACCCGTTGGTCGGATGTTCTGGGCGACATCGAGATGTTTGGTGATCGCGAGAAGCGTGATTTCCGTCTCAAGACCGCGTTTGAAATGGGTGCGGCATTCAAGACGCTTTGGGAGGAAAAGGCCAGAAATCCGGGGCAGCATGACCTGATTTCGATCATGCTCCAATCCGATGCGATGAGCCATATGAGCGAAGGCGAGTTTCTGGGGAATTTGATCCTGCTCATCATCGGCGGCAATGACACAACGCGCAATTCCATGTCGGCTTATGCTTATGGTCTTGAGCAGTTCCCCGATCAGCGCACGCGACTGGAACAGGATCACAGCCCTGAGCTGGCGATCAATGCGATGCACGAAATCCTGCGCTGGCAGACGCCACTCGCGCATATGCGCCGCACCGCGACGCAGGATACAGAATTGTTCGGCAAGCAGATCAAAAAGCGCGACAAATTGGCGCTGTGGTATGTTTCGGGTAACCGGGATGAAAGCGTGTTCCAGAATGCCGACCAGATCATCGTCGATCGTGAAAATGCCCGCCGCCACCTTGCGTTCGGCTATGGCATCCACCGCTGCGCCGGTGCCCGCGTTGCCGAATTGCAGCTGACCACGCTGATCGCGGAAATGCAGAAGCGCCGCCTGCGCGTGCATGTGAAGGACGCGCCGGTGCGCGTACCGGGCTGCTTCGTTCATGGCTACAAGAAGCTGATGGTGGAATTGGAACGCTACTGAGTTCAGTGATCCGCTGCGGAAAAGGCCGGGTTTTCCCGGCCTTTTTTGTGAACGCAGCTGAACCCTCAGCGCAAAAAAGAGGCCGGTCGTTGCCGACCGGCCTGTATAAGTTTGATAGGAGAGGATGCCTGAAAGGCAGTTTCTTTTTGCGCTGCGGTGTAATGTTTCGCAAGTGCGAAATAAAAAATCACGATTGCAATTTTTGCAATCAATTGGCAAGCAGCCATTCAGTTTGCTCAAGGAGCTTGTCCTATGCGTCGCCTGCCCTCGCTGGCTGCTGTTGAAGCGTTCGTTCAGGTTGCCCGTCTCGGGTCGATCAAGGCGGCGGCAGAAGAACTGAATCTGTCTTCCCCTGCGTTGTCCCGCCGGGTGCAGGCGTTGGAACGTTTCATCGGGCGTCCGCTGTTTGAGCGGCGGCACCAGTCCATCGTGCTGAACGAAGATGGCGAGAAACTCATCCACCTCACCGCGCCGCTGCTTGATTCGCTGACGGACGCCATTGAGGCGCTGACCAGCGCCAATCCCGTGATGCGGTTGCGGCTGGGTGTGCTGCCGCTATTCGCTTCACAACGGCTGATCCCGGCGCTGCCCTCGCTCCGGGACCGCCATCCATCGCTTCATATCGATGTCGATACCGCGCCCCATGCCGTCACCCGGCTGGGCGAAGGGCTGGACGCGGCGATTGTGCTGGCGAGCGTGATCGATCCCGCGCTTCATGCAGACCGGCTGGACCAAAACAAGATTTTCCCCATTGGTGCGCGGCGACTTGTGCAGGGGCCGCACGCCGTCACCGACCCCCTTCAGATCAAGGAAATGACGGTGTTCATCCACCGCGACATGCCAGACCTGTTTGCGGACTGGAGCCGCGCCATTGGGCTGGACGGCATCGAGCCGGCCGCCATCGACCATTTCGATTCGGGCCAGTTGATGCTGGAAGCTGCCGCACAAGGTCTGGGCGTCGCCTTCATGCACGAAAGCCATTTGCTCGACGCGCATGACGACAGGCTGGTGCGCATGTTCGCCGAAGATGTGGACAGCCCCTATAGCTACTGGTTCGTCTGCCGCCCGCGTGCGTTGCAGATCAAGCCTGTGCGTCTGTTCCGGGACTGGCTGGTGTCGCTGGATGAGTGGGCCGCGAACGAAGCAGACCCGCACACGCCGCGATAACAAGCAGCCCCATCCAAGCTGTCACGAGCATTTGCGCCAGAGGGAAGTCTGCGATCATCATGCTTCCCCTTCGCACGCCGCGCCTCACCAGCCCGTCAAGAGCCATGGTTAACGACGCGGCAGCTTGCCGCTCGGCTCAGTCGCGGGCATGATGCCAAAATAACGGGAGGGGAGGACGCTGAATGGCGCGCGAAAAGTCATGGATGGCCCGGCTGATCAAAGCCGCGATCCTGGCCTGGTTCAAACGCCAGAACTGGCAGGTGGAGGGCACAGCGCCACAGCCACGCAAATTTGTCGTCATCGCAGCACCCCACACCAGCAATTGGGATTTCATCCATTTCATCGGGGCCGCAGACGGGCTCAACCTTGATCTGTCATTCATGGGTAAAGCCAGTCTGTTCCGCTGGCCATGGGGCCGGATGATGCGCGATTTGGGCGGGATTCCGGTTGATCGGCGGCAGGCCAACAACATGGTCGACGCCATGGTCGCAGAATTTGCAAAGCGAGACGAATTCATGCTGACCATCGCGCCCGAAGGCACGCGCGGCAAAGTCCGCCAGTGGAAATCCGGATTTTACCACATCGCCATGGGTGCAGGCGTGCCGATGGTGTGCGGCATGATGGACTATAGGCGCAAGGTGGTGGGGCTCGGCCCGGCCATCTGGCCCACCGGCGACTATGAGGCGGACATGGCTGAAATTGGCCGCTACTACAGCCAATGTACGCCCAAATATCCAGACAAAGGTTATTCCGGCATCCCCGGAGCAGGTCACCAGACCAGATAAGACGATTTACGCCGCGATCGCAGCCCGCACAGGCTCTTCCAACGGGCGAATATCCGCTGCCTGCTTCCAGCACAAATCGGCGAGCGCCAGTTCACGCTTGTCATGCGCCATGATTCGGATCGGGCGGATCGGCTGCTCGTCACGCTTGTCGACCAGCACAGGAGTAGACGGAATCCCGCTGCCCCACCGTTCACCCCATTGGCGCAGGCCGACCACGACCGGCAGCAATTCAGCGCCCTTTTCAGTCAGGCGATATTCGATCTTGCGTCGATCATCGGCGAGTGGCGTGCGGGTGAGAATGCCATGTTCCACCAAGCGGCCCAGACGGTTCGCCAGAATGTTGCGGGCAATGCCCAAAGCGGACTGGAACTCTTCGAAATGATGGAGCCCGTTGAACGCCCCGCGCAGGATCAGGAACGACCAGCGTTCTCCAATCGCTTCCAGAGCGGAAGGCAGGCCGCATTCTCCGGCATCGTCGAACGGTTCTCGCAATCCCATATCGTCACCTTAGTCAAAAATGGCAGCGCATGAAAATTTTTTTTCAGTTGCATCTTGAAACCAATCATATGGGATATTAGGTAGCAATCCGCAACTGATTAAATGAAAGGCCCACACAATGACCCTCCCCCGCATTCTCCCCTTACTGGGTGCCGCAGCACTGTCCTTCCTCACGCTCGCGCCGACCATTCAGCCGGTCCAGGCCGCTGAAGGCGCACAATATAGCGCGAAGCTGACGACCTCGCTCGAAGGCACTCGCGTCGCCTCCGACACGCTGTGGCGTTGTGCGGGCAGCGAATGCACCGCCAGCCGCGCCACGGCGCGCCCCGCCATAGTTTGCGCCCATGCCGCGCGCGAGTTCGGCAAGCTTGAAGGCTTTGCCTTCCAGGGCAAGGCGTTTGATGAAGCCGAAATGACCAAGTGCAACGCCAAGGCCCACTGAATCCTGCCATTCAGGCGCGTTGCGTCTTCATCCCCCGCACAGCCTGACGACCGGCCCTGCGCACACCCCCGGTGCGCGGGGCCGGATGCCGTTTGAGGTCAGCGTTTAATGGTGGTGAACACGCTTCAACTGATATTGCCCATCGGCAAAATCGTCGAACATGGTGGCAATGGCGGGATGGTCCACCGGGCCACCGTCTTCATCGGCCACCAGATTTTGCTGGCTGACATAAGCGATATAGCTGCTGTCCGCATTTTCGGCGAGCAGATGATAGAAAGGCTGATCCTTTGCCGGGCGTACATGTTCCGGGATAGAGTCATACCATTCGTCACTATTTGCAAATACGGGATCAATATCGAACACCACGCCGCGGAAATCGAAAATCCGGTGCCGCACCACAGCGCCCACGCCAAAGCGAGCCCGCGCTACTGGAGGAGCATTGAGCGGCTGAGGCCGACCGAGCGGATGGAGAACATGCGTCATACCCCTGAATCTAGGGTGCGATGCGTCGGAACGCAAGCAGCGCACCAATCGATTAAACCGGGCTTGGCAAGTCGCCCACATTGCTCTAAGCGCGCGCAACTACACCAGCACGGCGAACCCCTGTTCGCTGACCTGCTCATGCGGAGAGGTGGCTGAGTGGTCGAAAGCACCGCACTCGAAATGCGGCGTACGGGCAACTGTACCGTGGGTTCGAATCCCACCCTCTCCGCCAAAAGCCTAATATATTTGGACTTTGAGGTAATGTGGTTGACCCACCAACCACTTGGGCCGCGGCAGGAGCCTTTTAGCGATGCGCGGACATGTTATTTGACTCGCGCAAGATTTCGACAGAAGACCGAAGAACCCGGCGCTTCTCTCAGTGGAGCGCCTCATTAGCAAGCTCAAGAGCTGGCGCAGGGTCGCTATTCGATATGACAAACCACAGAAACTATCTCGGTTTGGTCGCAAGCGCTTCAATCAAACTGTGGGCATCTCTTGCCCATGCCGCCCAATCGCAAGTCAGCCGGCAGGTCGGCCGCTGCCGGCGAGCACCAGTACCGGTTTGATCGAACTTCCATCTTCAGAGGCGTGGGCCGCTTCGTTGATCTGATCGAAGGGGAAGGTCTTGATCAGCCGTTCGAACGGGAATTTTCCGGCCTTGTGCCAATCGAGCATCTGAGGGATGAAGCTTTGCGGATCGGCATCACCTTCGGTGATGAACTTGGCCGAAACACCGCGCACAAGGCCAGACATCAGGCTGGCGGGCATCATCGCTTCGGGCGGCGGCACGGCGACCATGCCGAGGATACCGTGCGGACCGAGCGCTTCAAACGCAGTCCCAATGACAGCGGGGATGCCGGTTGTATCAAACGCGCAATTGACACCGCCGCCGGAGAGTTCCTTGACCGCTGCGAGCACATCTTCGGTCTCGCGCGGGTTGACGACATGCGTTGCCCCCAGTTCGAGCGCCAGCTTGCCACGCTCTGCATTGGGCTCAACCACAATCACCGTCCCGGCCCCGACCGCGCGTGCGGCAAGCAGTCCGGACAGGCCGACCGCGCCACCACCAAAAATGGCAAGCGACTGACCCGGCTTGAGGCCAAGCGAGAGCACGACCGCACCTGCCCCGGTCTGGATGCCGCAGCCCAGTGGCCCGAGGATTTCAAGCGGCAGGCTCTTGTCCACCTTCACCGTGTTGCGGACGTTGGCGATAGCGACGCTCGCAAATGAGGATTGGCCAAAGAAATTGCCATGCACCACCGCATCGCCCTGGCTGAGCGGCGAAGTGCCGTCTTCAAGACGCACGCCTGCAAAGTTGAGCCCCATGAAATTATGACAGTAAGCGGGCTCGTCATCCCCACAGGTCGGGCAGGCGCCGCACGAGGTAAAGCTGAGCACGACATGATCGCCGATCTCCAGCCCTTCCACATCTGGCCCCAATGCTTCGACGACGCCAGAGCCTTCATGCCCCAGCACGATTGGCATCGGCACGGGGAAGCCATCGCGCGCCACCAGATCGGTGTGGCACATGCCAACGCCAACAATGCGAACGCGCACTTCGTTGCCGCGCGGTTCGGCAACGTCTACCTCTTCCAGACAGAATTTCCCGCCGACTTCGCGGACCAGAGCAGCGGTTGCTTTCATGGTGTTTCTCCTAAGTTCGGGTGCGGATCGCGTTGCGGTTGCGACCGAGATAGGCGCGGCTCAGACCAAGTTGCTGAACGCCATGGCCATGGAGCCCGCCGCAGGTCACACGCAGCGAGGCTTGCAGATAGGTGTTGGACGGGCACGGTGCCCAGTAACAGCCATTGACCGTCGAAAAGCTGACATCGAAGCTCTTGCCGCGCACATCGGTCACGCTCAGCACGCCGCCCATCGGCATGGCCTTGCGATACTCTTGTGTGCCCGAAGATGCGGTGATGCCGTAAATCTCCCCGTCTTCCAGCACATAGCCGCTGATGTGCGGTCCCATCGCGTTGGTCTGCGCCAGATCATGGCCGGTGAAGAGGTGGATCGTCAGCGCCTCGCCAAAGCTGGCGTGCCACCAGATGACGGCCCCATTGTCCCGCTCCGGACGCGGGCCCCAGCTGCGATCTCCGGTTTCGACACAATCGACTCTGTGCCGCACGCCACGCGCGATCAGTTCTCCGGTGATGTGGTAGGTCTGCTCATAGTGGCCGGACCAGCTTGAATCCCAGGCCGGGCCGATCCTCGCGGCTGCCGTGGGGTCCATTTCAGGATCGTTGATGTCATAGGGGGCGTGCAAGGCTCGATAGGTGAGATCGAAACTGGTCTCGTCTATCCCCTCATAACGCATCCTGTAGAGCTTCAATGGCTCCAAAGCCTCGAACGACAGTCCGTTGGGCAGTGCGAATTTGGTCAGCGTCTCGGGACAGGGCAGATGCTGCATATTGTCGACGTAGAGCTGCTCTTCCCACAGATCGGTGATACGGTCGATCAGCGTGATGTCGCACATGGCAACGCCCAGTTTGGGGCGGGTGACGAGGTAGACGACCGCGTTGATATTCGCTTCCGGCACAACGAAGGGCAGCGCCAGCGTCTCCGCCCAATTATAGGGGGAGTCGTCTGTGAAATGGAAATCGAAATCCTCCGGGCGGATCACGCGGCAGGCTCCATCGTGTCAAAGCCGAAGGGCAGGAACCAACGGCGATCCTTCTCCACGCGCGCGGCTTCATGGGCGAGGATGAGGGCCGAGAGCGCCGCCTTCGCCCCCTCTGCGCCATCAGCCGAAACGGCCCGCACCAGCGCATCGACGGCTTTGTTGATGACCGAGGTCTGACCGCGCACATCGCTGCCGTCTGCACCTTGGGCGGCTGCGCTCAAATCGCGGATAGCGGCACTGGTTGTGGCCCCGCCAGAGACTCCAGCGGTCAGCGCTTTTGCAATGGCGACCGCATCCGCCAGTTCTTCACGCTCAAAGGCCGGCACGGCATCCAGCTGCGCACGCAGGATTTGCAGATGGCCGATAGAAAGCTGCACCTGCTCTTGCGCCAGCGTGGCTTCGGGCGGCAAATGCGGCAGGATCACTTCGGTCAGCGAGCGGACAATACTGGCCAGGCGTTCGTCAACGGTCGGTGTCATTGCACCTCTCCCATGCTGAGCAGGCGGACAAGATCGTGCGAAAACATCGGGGACGTCGCACCAAGGAAGGTGAGCAGCACATCCTGATGGTTATGCTGGGATCGCGCGGCGGCAAGGCCGTTGGCGGCAACGATGATGTTGCACTTCCAACTGCTCATCACATCGTAATAATGCAGCGTCTGGCGGTTCACGCTGCGGCCAGAGCGCGTCTCATATGCGGTGATGAACTCTTCGCGCTCGAACAGGTCAGAGGCGCGGCGCGTGCCATCGGGATCGACCGTGCCAAACACCTGCATCAGCACCCAGCCCAAATCCTCATGGAAATCACCGATCCGCGCCAATTCCCAATCGAGCAATGCGGTGATCTTTCCCGTATCCTCTTCGAACAGATAGTTGCCCGTGCGATAATCGCCGTGCGTCACCACCAATTCGGCAGTGTCTGGCATATTGTCCGCCAGCCATTGCGTCGCGAGCGACATCACGGGGCGGTCCGTGCCCTCATCAATCCCCCACATCTCCAGCCAGTAATTATAAGACCAGCGCGCCGCCTGCTTGGGGTCGGCATCAGGCACTTCATAGCCGGGCAGCGGCTTTGCCCGCCAATCATAGGCATGGATTTTGACAAGATAATCGAGGAACTGATCGCGCAGTTTGGCGCGCAAATCCGGTCCGAGCCAGGTGCCAAGGCCGGAAACCTTCACGCCTGCGTCGCTGGGCTTGGTGACGCCGCTCACCACGCGCATGATCGCGGCAGGCTGCGGGAAATATTCGGCCTCATTATCGACCCAAACGGGTTCCGGCACGGGCACAACGCCCTGCATCGCGTCGATCAGGACAAATTCCCGCGCGCGGTCGGTCTCGGTGATCGCCGAGCGCGGGTCCATGCGCAGCAGAAAAGGCTCATCCTTCCCGTCTTGCGACAGGGTGAAGAAGAACTGCTCCTTCGACGCCCCGCCCCCTACGCGCCGCACGCCCGACACGCTGGCACTGGGACGCTGCACCTTGAAATAATTGGAGAGAATCTCCGTCACTTCCGGGATGAGCGCGGCGCGATAGGGCGGCAGGCTCCGCCCGGCGCGGCGGCGCTCCAATATCTTGCGGTTGACCGATTCCATATCGTTCAGCATCGCGCCTCTCCTCAATAGGGGCCGTTCGCGCGGATGTGCGCGAGGTAGCTGGTCGGCCAGGCGCACTCCATCCAGCCCACGCCAGATTTGCCGTCGATGATTGCGCTGCCACCACTTTCATTGAGGCTGAGCTCGGGATGCGGAATCAGCGTGTAACAGCCGAACACCTGCGTCTCGACGCGGGTGACGCGCCCGGCGGCGTCCATAATGTCGGCGGTGTAGCCGGTCTGCCAATATTGATCGTCATAGGTGACATCGACCTTGACCGTATCGACGCGCGACATCAGCCCATCCTTGAACACATAGCCGCGGATATGCTCCTTCCCGAGCGCATTGAAGCGCCAGAAGTGGACCGAAGTCTCAGTGCCGACCTGCCCTACAAACCATTCATATTGCTGGAACGGAATCCAGTCGCGCGTGCCCCAACTGTGATCGCGGTGGCCGGTGCCTTCAAAGGCGATGGTCTTGTCGCCAAGGCGCAGCGTACCAGTTACCTTTCCGGCCTGCTCAATGCGGTCGGTCGCGCAATAGGCCGGGCAGCCGCGTGGGTCGTTGCCGTAGGAGTAAGGCGGGTGATAGGCTTCGAACGTGAAATCGACGGTCGCTTCGGGCGTTTCCCAACGCAGATGCGCATGATCGAACTTCAGATCCTGCTTCATGCTGAAGCCTTCGATCTGCCAGTTGTCAAACCCCATATCCGCTGGAACGGGCCGGTCAGCAAGGCGCTGCTGGATCGGCGCGTCTCCCACGCCGGGGCCAAACACGGCAAGCGCCGCCCCGGCCTCTCCGGTTGCCGAAACCCAAGTGTAGGTGAAAAACGCGATCTGGTGTTCGGGCAGAACCACAATGTAGGGGATCGACTCCCGGCCCATAGCCACCTTGGGCAAAACGTGCCGCCCGTCATGCACGGGATCGACAGCCATTTCGGGTTCAGCGAGCACAGAGTTGCTATACATGATCTCTCTCCTCAAGCGGCCCAATAGCCGCCGATGATGATGGTGGTGACAAGCGCCAGCCAGACGCTGACGACGATGCGGAACGGCCTTGGTTGCCATTTCAGTTCCATGAAATGACCGACGACCAGATTGATCTTGAACGCGGCAATCAGGATGACGGCAGTCGCGCCAACCTTCGCGGACACCGCGTCACCCTTCAGGAACCAGCTGAGCAGCGTGGCTGTGACGAGGATGGCCCATATGTGAATGGCGCGCAGGTGCATCACCCGGCCCTCAGCAGATAGAGCAGCGGGAAGAGCATGATCCACAGCAGATCAACCATGTGCCAATAGCAGCCGACAGATTCGATCCATGTCACGAACTTCGCATCCAGCAGATCGCGCCGAGCCTTCGCCACCATCATCAGCAACGCGCCGATACCGATGATGAAGTGCAGAAAATGGATGCCGGTAAACGCGAAATAGTAAGTGTAGAATTCGTTGGTGGTGAGCCCAATTCCCGCAGCGCCCTTGGCCTTGTATTCCATGATTTTGGTGACCGCGAAGCCCAGACCGATCAGGATGGTGAGCGCGAGATTGCGCTGCACCGCGCCACGCTCTCCGGCCCGCGCCGCCTCAACCGCTTTCACCATGAACAGGCTGCTGGTGAGCAGGATAAGCGTGTTGAGCAGACCCAGCGTCGCATCGAGATGCTGACGCGACGCCTCGAACAGATCGGGCGACGCCATCCTTCCCGCCGTGAAGACAAGGAAGAACATGGCGAAAGCGCCCATATCTGCAATGATGAAGGTCCAGACGCCGGAATCGCCGGGCAGATGATGCGCCTGCCCGGATATCCCCCCCTTAAGCTGCGGCATGTTCCTGCTCGATCCGGGTGATCGCCTTCAAGGCATAGACGGTCAGTACAGGCACCCATGCCATCCAGATCAGGAACTCGATCCAGAAGTTGAGAATGCCACTGCGCGCGAATGCGCCATTCATGAAATAGGGCATCAGGCATTCGGCGATGAACATGAAGCCTACCCAGATGCCATACCAGGCCAGCCATTTGGGCACGAGCGGCACCGCCCGCTTGTCCGCCATGAAGCCGACGCCGAGCGCGAAGAGCTGGACCGAGGTGACCGCATAAGCGAGATCGATCAGCAGCCACGCCATGTCGTAGAGCATCTGGATCATCCAGTCCGGCAGGGCATCGGGGCGGAAGGCCGCCGTCAACCAGAAGCTCGTTGGCACCAGAACGGTGATGGTCGTCCAGGCGGCACCGAGGCGCGCAAGCTGGACCATCAGATTGCCGCTTGGGTTATCGCCACCAACCGTGTGTTCCATCACCTTCGCCAGCGCATAGCCCCACACGCCATAACAGGGCGCTGCTGTCATCGCGATGACCATGCCAAGGCGAACACCGTCGCGGTGATCGCGGAAATAGCCTGCCACTTCAGACGCGGGCGCATCTGGCGAAAAGGGCGGGAAATTATGCCCCAGCACGCCCCAGCAATAATAGAATATGGCCACGAACACCGGCCCCATCCATGCGCAGAACCGCCAGTAGCGGGTATCAACCTTGCCGCTCATTGCTCTCTCCTCTCCATCCCAAAAACAAAGCCCCGGCCGTTCTTGTGCGACCGGGGCTCTGCTTCATCCTCTCTTCAACAAATGATCAGAACTTCACTGTGGCTTCGATCCCGTAGGTGCGCGGCTGCGCGCGGACGCGGTAGCCATTGCCGAACAGATTCTCGATCGAGATGCCGAAGGGATAATAGGTCTTGTTGGCGAGGTTTTTGCCCCACAACGCAACCGAGAAGCGATCTGTATCGTAGGAAATCCGGCCATTGAGCGTCCAATATTTGCCCTCGCCATTGCCGAATTTGCCGGAGGCCACAGCAGGCAGCGGCCCACGGCTATAATCCTTGAACGAGTCATAGTAGAACTGACCGGTATAGGCAGCATCGCCATGGACGTTGATCTTGCCCGCATCGGTTTCAAAGGCCCGCCAGTCAAAGCCCAGATTGATCGACGATTTGGCCGCATAAGGGAACGGGTTCCCCGCCACGCTCACCGGCCCGCCCGAAGACACCACGCAGCTTCCCAGCTGAGCCGGGAAGTTGGGGATCAGCGCCGGATTGGCAGGGCATTCACCCTTGGCATATTTGCTGTCGAGCAAACCGAGCGAGGCGCTCAGCTTCAGGCTGTCGGTTGCCTGGAACTGCGCATCGAGCTCGATGCCCTTCATCGTGCCGTCAAGCGAGATCAGGTTGGCGGTTGCGGTCGCATCCACCACCTGACCCTGCTGGCCCTTATAATCATAGTAGAAGAAGGCGCCGTTGATCTGCACGCGGTTGTCCGCAAAGCGCGTCTTGAAGCCGAATTCATAGGCGTTCACGCTTTCCGGCTTCACGAAATACACTTGGTTCGCGCTGCCATAGGCCAGACCATTGAACGTGCCCGCACGATAGCCACGGCTATAGCTGGCATAGAACATGACGGCGTCGCTCGGCTTCCAGTCCAGAATGGCGCGGCCAGACAAACGGCCCGAAGATCCCTTTCGCTCCAAGCCGCCCGGAAGCGGAATGCCCAGCGTCTGGAAGGACGGGATTACCACAGCCCCAGCTTCGTTATAGACTGGCTGGAGAAAATAGGGGGCCAAGGCCCCGCCCTGCGTGAAGTTGGACACGGTCAGCAGCCGCGCGACCCCGCGATCATCATAATAGGTGGTCAAGCCGTCGCTGAACTTGTTCTTGTCGCTGGTGTAGCGCAGGCCGGCCGTGAGCTTCACTGTGTCGGTGATCTCGTAGCTGCCTTCGCCATAAATGGCGTAGGATTTGCGGTCCTGCTTGAAGTGCTGCGTGGCGGTGATGCCGGTGGGCAGCGAACCCGCCGAAAGCGCCGTTCCGCCAAACGCTCCGCCCGGGTTGAACCAGCCCGCAGCACGGCCCGGCACGGCGGCATAAATCCCCGCCGCGCCATCAAGCGCCGCATTCACATCGCGCAGGAAGTTGAAGAAGTCGGGCTTGTTGTCGGCCGTCACGCTGTCCTTGCCGAAATAGCCGCCCAGGATCATCTTGAACCTGTCGCTCGAATAATCGAGGCGCAAATCCTGATTGAAGGCGTGGAATTTCGAATTGTAGCCGATCGAGCAGCCGCGCAGGGGCGTGGCGTCACAATCGGTGTTGAGCTGCGAATAGAGGCCCGAATCATATCCGGTGATCGAAGTGAGGCTCAGCTTGTCAGCCAGTTCTACCTTGGCCGTAAAGACCACCCCTTCGGACCGGGTCACCGCCCTGCCAACGCTGTCAGCTTCGATTTCATTGATGCCAAGGCCGCGCCCGCTCTGGCTGTATCCAGCCGGGAGAATGCCTGCGCCGCCCGGCCCGAGCGCCTGAAAAAGCGGACCGAGCAGGAAATTGTTGCTGAGATAGTTAAGTTGGTCGCTGGTCCGCGATTGCCCGGTGGGGATCGGCGTTTCGGTTCCGCCCTTCATCTTGGCGGCATAGCCCTTCACAGTGAAGTCCACCGTGTCAGACGCCTTGAAACGCAGCGTGCCGCGAATGCCGTATGATTTGGAACCGCCCGGCTGAATGCCGGTCGCCTTGTTCAGGCCCGACGCGCCAAAGGCCGCGAACGTGTTATTCCCCGCTTTCAAACGGTTGTGAACATAGGGATCGGAATCGACATAGGTGCCTGCAACACGAAGGCCGATCTTGTCCGCCACCGGTGTCACTTCAAACGCACCGGTAAAATTCACGCGGTTGAAATTGCCATAGCCCGCCGTCAGCGTGCCGTTCATGCCTTCCAGCGCAGGCTTGCGCGTGATGAAGTTGATCGCGCCGCCGGTCGTGTTGCGGCCATAAAGCGTGCCCTGCGGGCCACGCACCACTTCGATCTGTTCAAGATCGTAAAGCTGCTGACCATGACTGGCACGGAATGCCTGATAGACTTCGTCAACATACACACCAACCGGCGATGCCGCATTGGCATTGAACTCGGTCCCCACACCGACGCCGCGCACCGAGAAGTTGGGCTGCTGCTCGCCATAAGGGGATGACACCTGAAGGTTCGGCATTGAGTGATTGAGATCGGACGTTTCGAACACGCCCTGATTGGCAAGAGACGCCGCCGAGATCGCCGAAACTGCAACCGGCACATCCTGCAAATTTTCATTTCGCTTGGTTGCCGTAACGACAATGTCTTCTAGGCCGACCGCTTCTTCGGCACCCTGCGATTGCGCGAGTGCAACGCTGGACGTGCTCGCCAACGCAAGAATCAGACTACCCGTAAACAGCTTGGAGCTCATGCTCATCCTCCCTCTCCCATTTCACGCCCGTGAATCAGTTTTTACGTGACGTTGATACGCAAAATAGACTAAGCGAGAATCATGTCAACATATTTACTACATGGTCTGAAACGAGGAGGAGGAAGAGGGTGAGCTGGCTCAAATCGCTCTTTGGAAGCAAGGAACCGCGTGCTGTTATCGTTCAGCCCTCTGGCACGCGCTTTGCCGTTGAAGGCAGCGAAACGATCCTCGAACGTGCGCTCAAGGAAGGCCTGCCCTATCCGCATGATTGCACCGTGGGCACCTGCGGCGCGTGTCGCACCAAGCTGCTTTCGGGCAAGGTCGATGCGATCACGCCCTTTGGCTACACGCTGAGCCGCGAAGAGCTCGACGCGGGGTATATTCTGGCCTGTCAGGCGCAGCCCAAGTCCGATCTAGTTCTGGAGGTTGATCTCTCGGCCTCCGCGATGGAGCATGTCACCACCCCGGCCCGGCTGGCCGCCACCACGCCGCTGACGCACGATATCATGAAGGTGGAGTGGGACGCCGAAACGCCCATGGCGTTCAAGGCGGGGCAATATGTCAATGTCCGCTGGGACGGAGGGGCGACGCACCGCTCTTACTCCTTCGCTACCGCCCCAGAACCGGGCGGCAGCACGCGCCTGACCAGCTTCATCCGCCATGTGCCCGGCGGCGCGTTTACGGATGCGCTGTTCAGCGGCAAAGCGGACGGCATGGCGTTCGAGCTGGACGGCCCGCACGGGGCTTTCTGGCTGCGCGAAGGCAAAGGCCCGATCCTGTGCATCGCAGGCGGCAGCGGCCTCGCGCCGCTCATCAGCCTGTTGCAGGACGCCGCCAAGCGCCGCGTCCGCCGCGACGTTGTGCTGCTGTTCGGCGGACGGGGAGAGCGCGACCTGTATTGCGAGGGCGAAATCTCGGCGATCCGCTCTGCCTGGACGGCGGGCTTCGATTATTGGCCCGTCCTCTCCGAAACGCCTGCCGAAGGCATCCGCTCCGGCATGGTCACGGCGCACATCGCGGCGGCACTGGATCGGCTGGGGCCGGATGCGCAGGCCTATCTCTGCGGGCCACCCGCGATGATCGACGCCGCCATTGCAGACCTGATGCATCACGGCGTGGGGATGGACGCGATCTTCTACGACAAGTTCACCGATGCCAGCTCGGCCCTAGACTGAGACAAAAGGAGAGAGACATGACCCTGAACCGCACCGCCTTCTTCATCAACAACCAGTGGGCCAAGCCCGCCAGCGATCGCACCTTCACGATCATCAACGCCTCCACCGGCGAGCCCATCGCCACCGTGCCGGAAGGCGTGGAAGCCGATATGGACGCCGCCGTAGCCGCTGCCCGGAATGCGTTCGACAATAGCGGCTGGGCCACGGCTCCTGCTTCTGAGCGCGCCGCCGTGATGCTGCGGTTCATGGAGGCGATGGCGAAGCGTGGGCCGCAGTTGGCCGAGGCGGTGTCGCTGCAAAACGGGATGCCCGTCTCGCTCTCCAATATGCTGGAGGCGCAGTTCCCCGCCGGGCTGCTGCAATATTATGCCAGCCTTGCCGATACCATTGGCCAACCCGATGTGCGCCCCTCGCAAATGGGCAAGGAAACACTCGTCGAACGCCGCGCTATTGGCGTGGTCGCGGCCATTGTGCCGTGGAACTTCCCCGTCACGCTTGCTTTCTCCAAGATCGCCCCGGCGATGCTCGCGGGCTGCACTCTGGTCATCAAGCCCTCACCCGGCACCGTGCTCGACAGCTATCTCGTTGCCGAGGCCGCGCTGGAAGCGGGCGTTCCGGCGGGCGTGATCAACATCGTCGCGGCAGACCGCGCGGCGGGCGCCTACCTCGTCTCGCACCCTCAGGTGGACAAGGTCGCCTTCACCGGATCGACGGGCGCGGGCCGCAAGATTGCGGGCGTCTGCGGAGAGCTCCTCCGTCCGGTGACGCTGGAGCTGGGCGGCAAATCCGCGGCCGTGCTGCTGGAAGATGTGGACCTGAACGTCTTTCTGCCCGGCATCCCCATGGCCTCGATGCTCAACAATGGCCAGGCTTGCTACAACGCCACCCGGATCCTCGCGCCCGCCAAACGCTATGACGAGATTGTCGGCGCGGTCGCGGGCATGGTGTCTCAACTCAGCGTGGGCGATGCAATGGACGCCGCCACTCATGTCGGTCCGATGGCGAGCGCCGCGCACCGTGACCGGGTGGAAGGCTATATCGCCAAGGGCCGCGAGGAAGCCCGCCTCGTCGCAGGCGGCGGACGCCCGGCCAATCACAATCGCGGCTGGTTCGTCGAGCCCACCGTCTTTGCCGATGTGTCGAACGACGCGGTGATCGCGCAGGAGGAAATCTTCGGCCCGGTCCTCTCGATCATCAAATATAGCGACGAGGCCGACGCGATCCGCATTGCCAATGACAGCGCGTTCGGCCTTGGCGGCTCCGTGTGGAGTGCCGATTCCGCCCACGCCACCGACATCGCCCGCCGCGTCGAGAGCGGCACCGTCGGCGTCAACGGTTATATGCCCGCACTCGGCTCCCCCTTTGGCGGCGTGAAGGCGAGTGGAATGGGCAGCGAGTTCGGTCCCGAAGCCGTGGCGGGCTATCAGCGGGTGAAGTCGATTTACGTAATGGGTTAAGGCCTGCCGTTCCCCAAGTCTGGCCCAAAGTCAGCGGAGCGAAAAGCGCTCGCTGGCTCTTGGGTGTCGTAGCACTGGCGTCTCGCATCAAGCAGAAGGGAGCGGAATTGACCGGACACGGGCCTGCGCCATGTGTCCCTGTTGAGAGGCGGCGGATGGATCTCCGAGGAAAAGAGCTGGAGCTATGCTGCACCCCGTTCGGTTTAGCCTTCGCAATCGGTCTGGCGCTGTTTCGGCTTCGACCTTGAAAAACGTGCGATACCTGCCGTTCGGTATGGCATCTACTTCCAAACTGGTGCGGGCGGGGGGAATCGAACCCCCAAGGGCAAATGCCCGACGGATTTTCTTACCAGCTACGGCTTTCGCCGCCACGCGCGCCGGAAACCGGCCACGCATGTTTGTGGTCTGGACTATCCCTTCACCGTGCCTTGGGTATCCAAGGGGTAGGTGCTGCCCGTCTAGTCTCTACACCTTCCCCGATGCGTGTGCATCCGGGCTTGGCTCGGGATTGCCATGTAACAGGTTTCCCCGAATTTGAGCAGTTCTGCATCGCGGGTTTCCCCGAGAGCACTCATGATTGGCCTAAGTCCGTTGCGTCTACCGATTTCGCCACGCCCGCATCCGGCCTGACTATAGTCAGGCCTTCGCCATCCGCCAAGCCTCAGGCGTTCAGACGATCGCGCATTTCCTTGCCGGGCTTGAAGTGCGGCACGCGCTTCGCATCCACCGGAACGGAATCGCCGGTGCGCGGATTGCGCCCGGTGCGGCCATCACGCTCGCGCGTTGAAAAGGCACCAAAGCCGCGCAGTTCAACACGCCCGCCTTCGGCCAGACGCGCCACAATGATGTCGAAGAAGGAATCGACGATGGTTTCAACTTCACGCAATGTGAGGCCGGGATTCTCTTTGACCAGTGCACTCACCAACTCGGATCGGATCATATCCACCCCTGTTGCGACATGATCTACAATCCGGTCTCCCCCATGAAGTCCGGACAGGAAGATGCGGGCCAACTAACGCCTGCAAGGTCCCCCCGGCCATGTCGCTGACGCGTCAATCCGCCAAAATCCGCACTTTTGCAACAAAAAATCGCCGGTGTTGCCACCGGCGATTCCTTGTTTGGCACAGATGCCAATCAGTTCAATGACTTGGCAATCAGTTCTTGGTGTCGCGAGCCTTGAGCGCTTCACCCAGAATGTCACCCAGCGACGCGCCTGAATCAGACGAACCATATTGAGCGACCGCCTGCTTTTCTTCGGCCAACTGGAGTGCCTTGATCGAGAAGTTCGGCTTTTTGGAGCGGTCGAAACCGATCACCAGTGCGTCGAACTTCTGGCCAACCTGGAAGCGGTCCGGACGCTGCTCGTCACGGTCGCGGCCCAGATCGGAGCGCTTGATGAAGCCAACGGCGCCATCATCACCAGCCTGCACTTCGAGTCCGCCATCAACGATCGCCAGAACCGTGACCGTCGCGGTCGAGTTCTTGTTGAGGCCGCCGCTGCTGCCGGTTCCGCCCACAGCCGGGGCGCCCTTTTCAAGCTGCTTGATGCCGAGCGAAATGCGTTCCTTCTCAACATCGATGTCGAGCACGATCGCCTTCACGGTTTCGCCCTTATGGTGCATCGCCAGCGCTTCTTCGCCAGTCACGCCCCATGCGATGTCAGACATGTGGACCATGCCGTCCACATCGCCATCAAGGCCGACGAACAGACCGAATTCGGTCGCGTTCTTGACTTCGCCCTCAACAACCGAACCAATCGGATGGTTGGCGGCAAAGCCTTCCCACGGATTGGTGGCAGCCTGCTTGAGGCCAAGCGAGATGCGACGCTTGTCGGTATCGACTTCGAGCACGACCACATCGACTTCCTGGCTCGTCGAAACGATCTTGCCGGGGTGAACGTTCTTCTTGGTCCACGACATTTCGGAGACATGGACCAGGCCTTCGATGCCCGCTTCCAGTTCCACAAACGCACCATATTCGGTGATGTTGGTGACGCGACCGGTGAGCTTCGCACCCGTCGGGTAACGATCCACTGCGGTTTCCCACGGATCGCTTTCGAGTTGCTTCATGCCCAGCGAAATGCGCTGCGTGTCGCGGTTGATGCGGATGATCTGCACCTTGACGGTATCGCCAATGTTGATGATCTCGCTCGGGTGACCCACGCGCTTGTAGCTGATGTCGGTGACGTGCAGCAGGCCGTCAATGCCGCCCAGATCCACGAACGCACCATAATCGGTGATGTTCTTGACGACGCCATCGATCACCTGACCTTCGGCCAGCGTCGAAATGAGGCCGGTGCGCGCTTCTGCACGGCTCTCTTCGAGGATCGCGCGACGCGACACAACGATGTTGCCACGGCGACGGTCCATCTTGAGGATGTGGAAGGGCTGCGGAATGTCCATCAGCGGGGTCACGTCACGCACCGGGCGGATATCGACTTGGCTACCGGGCAGGAAGGCCACGGCACCGTTCAGATCGACGGTGAAGCCACCCTTGACGCGGCCGAAGATCACGCCTTCGACACGGCTGGACTGGGAGAATTCGGCTTCAAGCACATCCCAAGCAGCTTCGCGGCGCGCGCGGTCACGGCTGAGAACGGCATCGCCCGAGGCGTTTTCAATGCGGTCGACATAAACGTCAACTTCGTCACCGACTTGCAGTTCGGCCTTCTGGCCGGGCGCAGCAAATTCACGAAGCGGCACGCGGCCTTCGCTCTTGAGGCCCACATCGATGACAGCGAGATCATTCTCGATCGCGGTCACGGTGCCCTTGACGACACGGCCTTCGAAATTCTGGTCTGCACCGCCGAACGATTCGTCGAGCAGCGCGGAAAATTCATCGCGGGTTGGAAAAGCCTGAGAGGCCATAGGTTAGAGTTCCTGTCTTCACTGTTTTCCGGCCAAGCGGTTGGGTCCGCTGGTCTTCTGGCCAGACTGCCACAGACACACCATATGGCTGCGGCATCCGCAAAACGGCTGATCAAATGAAGGCGCAAAATGCAAAGCAAAAACGGCGCGGCGGGCAATTCCCGTCGCGCCCGACCGGCTTAGTTCCGGCGGCTTCTCTGTGCCTCCACACGCGCAATCGCCTGTTGGACAGCATCGTCTATACCCAAATTGGTCGTATCTAGCAAGTCTGCGTCGTCCGCGCGCCTGAGCGGTGCGGCAGAGCGGCTGGAATCACGTTCGTCACGGGCGCGGATGTCGGCGAGCACGGCGTCGTAACTCTCAGGCACATCTTTCGCGCGGCGCGCGGCGCGCACTTCGGGAGAGGCCGTGACGAACAGCTTGGCATCAGCATCCGGCGCGATCACTGTGCCAATATCGCGTCCGTCCAGCACAGCCCCGCCGGGCTGAAGCGCAAACGCCCTCTGCCGCTCGAACAGCGCCTGCCTCACCGCCGGATGGGCCGAGGCCTGCGACGCCGCACGCGAAGCCACTTCATCGCGCAAGGCCGGATCATCAAGCAGGCTGTCCGGAAAGCCACAGGCCGCGAGCGCCGCATCCGCATCCGCCGGATCGCCCCCCGCACGCAGCGTCGCCACGCCGACGGCACGGTAGAGCAGCCCCGTATCCAGATAGGGCAAGCCATAATGCGCCGCGAGCGCGCGGGCGATGGTGCCTTTGCCCGAGGCCGCAGGACCATCAACGGCGATGATCACCCCGCCAGCCCCGCCAGCATCGCCTCAAACCCCGGAAAGCTCGTCGCCACCGGTTCCATCGAATCAATCGACACGCCCTCGCGGCTCGCCAGCCCGGCCACGGCAAAGCTCATGGCGATGCGGTGGTCGAGATGGGTTTCGATCACGCCGCCGCCCTTCAGCGCCTCGCCACCGCTGCCATGGATGGTGAGGCCATCCTCCATCTCTTCCACCATCGCGCCGATCCGCCGCAGCCCTTCGGCCATCACCGCGATCCGATCCGATTCCTTGACGCGCAATTCCTCCAGCCCCCGGAACACGCTCGTCCCGCTGGCAAGGGCCGCCGCGATGAAGAGCACGGGAAATTCATCGACCATGCTCGGCACGATGGCGGGATCGGTCTCGACGCCCGTCAGAGCCGACGCCTTGACCAGCAGGTCCGCCACCGGCTCCCCACCCACTTCGCGCGCATTTTCAAAAATGATGTCTGCGCCCATATCCTTGAGCACGCGATAAATGCCGTCGCGCGTCGGGTTGAGGCCGACATTCATCACGCGCACTTCAGACCCCGGTACGATCAGCGCCGCAACCACCGGGAAAGCCGCCGAAGACGGATCGCCCGGCACCACGATCTGCTGCGGCTTCAGCTCCGTCTCACCCTGGATCGAGATGATCCGCGTGCCATCCGCCTCCACCTCAACGTCGAGCGTCGCGCCAAAGCCGCGCAGCATCCGTTCGCTATGATCGCGCGTCGGCACTGGCTCGATCACCCGCGTAATACCCGACGTGTTAAGCCCGGCGAGCAGCACCGCGCTCTTCACCTGCGCCGAAGCCACCGGCAGCCGATAGGTGATGGGCACCGCCGGGCAGGCCCCGCGCACCATCAGCGGCAGGCGTCCTCCGGGCGAGGTCGTGAACGCTGCCCCCATCTGTCCGAGCGGTTCAGTGACGCGGCCCATCGGACGCTTGGAGAGCGAGGCGTCTCCCGTGAAGGTGGCGGTGATGCCATGGCTCGCCACCAGCCCCATCAGCAGCCGGGTGGATGTGCCCGAATTGCCCATATCGAGCGCGGCTTCGGGCTGGAGCAGGCCGCCCACCCCCACGCCGCTCACCCGCCACACGCCATCATCATGCCGGGTGATAGTCGCCCCCATCGCGCGCATCGCGGCGGCGGTGGCCAGCACATCCTCACCCTCCAGCAGCCCCTCAATGCGGCTCTCGCCTACCGCCAGCGCAGAGAGCATCAGCGCGCGATGCGAAATGGATTTGTCTCCCGGCACGGTTACGGAACCGCGCAACGGGCCTTGATTGCAGAAGGTTTGGGGCTCACTCATGATGGCGCGTCTTTGACAGCGGCGTTTCACTATGGCAAGGCGCGCGCCGATTCAGCCGGGGCCAGTCTCCGGCACTGTTGATTCTTGCGATCCGCACTGTTCGAAAGGCACAAAGACCATGGCGAAAGCCGAATGGGGAACCAAACGCACCTGCCCGAAATGCGGCAACCGCTTTTACGATCTGACCAAGGACGAGCCCGTCACCTGCATTTCGTGCAGCTATGCTTGGTATCCGGAGCCTGTGCTCAAATCCAAGCAGCCGCTTCCCTTTGACGATGGCAACGCCAAGCCCGACGCCGCACCCGATTCGGATCTGGGTGATGATCTGCTGGATGTGGATGTCGAAGGTGAAGTTTCGCCCGACGATGAGGTCGATCTGGGCGGAGACGATGATCTCGGCGTGGATACGGGCGAAAAGTCCGACGATAACTGATCCCAAAATTAGGGATTGATCCCGGGGAGCGGCTGCACTAATGGCCCTCCCACCGATGGGGCCTTAGCTCAGCTGGGAGAGCGCTACACTGGCAGTGTAGAGGTCAGCGGTTCGATCCCGCTAGGCTCCACCATCTTCTTCTCGCGCATGACCGAAACGGGATTCCATATCCGCCGGTGCGCGGCCTTTTCTCGAATCCCGCCAGCTACCTGCTTTCCTGAAGCAGAAAACGCATTTCAAAATCGAAACTTTAAGCCCATGAGAAAAGTGAGGCCTGAAGCGTAAGCATCGCTTCATACTGGCCCGGCGGCCGGTGCTGCGATACAATCTGGTTTGATTGTCCGAACTTCCGAAATGTCCAAACCTTGATCCTGCCTATTGGGCTGCCAGTGCACAATATTTGATTTGCAGTTTCCTCTGCCGTTTCGTAGCCAACGCCTTCAAGCAGGTGTCACCTCAAGGATAAGTTCATGTTCGACTTTCTGAAAAAGCAATTCGTTGATGTCATCGAATGGCTGGAGGAACCCGGACAACTCGCCTGGCGCGTGCCCTTTGAAGACCATGAAATCCAGAATGGCGCGCAGTTGACCGTGCGGGTGGGGCAGATTGCTGCCTTTGTGAATGAGGGGCAACTGGCTGATTTCTTTGGGCCCGGTCTCCACACGCTCGATACAGCGAACCTGCCGATCCTGACCAATTTGATGAACTGGGACAAGGCGTT
Organism: uncultured Sphingomonadales bacterium; assembly: GCA_937870585.1. Lineage (GTDB taxonomy): Bacteria > Pseudomonadota > Alphaproteobacteria > Sphingomonadales > Sphingomonadaceae > Aquisediminimonas. Next base: position 59,928 of record CALMZE010000007.1, read on the forward strand.
CAAGAGCCCGTTCAAGTCCGATGTCGTGTTCTTTTCGATGCGCGAGCAGGCCGGGCTAAAATGGGGCACCAGCCAACCGATCACCGTGCGCGACGCGGAACTGGGGCCGATCCGCATCCGCGCCTTTGGCACCTATTCGTTCAAGATCGACGCGCTGGAGCCGGTCATCCACCGGGTTTTGGGCACCACCAGCGGCATTGAGGCGGCGACGCTGGAGATGCAGTTGCGCTCTGTCATCAACACGGCGATTGCCACGGCGCTCGGCGGAAGCGGCATAAAGTTTCTTGATCTGGCGGCCAGCCAGCGGACTTTGTCTGATACGATCAAGGTCGAAGTGGACAAGGCTTTTGCCGATTGGGGGCTGAGCTGCCTGACCTTCTTTGTGGAAAGTGTGTCATTGCCCGATGATGTTCAGGCACATCTCGATAAGGCAGCCTCGATGCGCGTGGTGGGTGATCTGGATCGTTTCGTCAAATTCCAGGCCGCTGAAGCGCTAGAGAAATCGGCTGGGCAGGATGGCGGACTGGGCGGCATGGGCGCGGGCATGGCTGCCGCCGTGGCGATGGGCAACGTCATGTCGCAGGGCCTGTCTGGCGGAAGCGCGCCCGCCACTGCCGCTCCGGCCGAAGACCCGTTTGAGCTTATTGAAAAGCTGCACAAATTGCTGACGATGGGCGCGCTCTCGCAAGCTGAATTCGATGCCAAAAAGGCCGAACTGTTGCAGCGGGTCAAGTAAGCAGCAGCGGGGCGGGGAGACGCGGAATGGCCGAATTGCCATGTCCTTCATGCGGGGCGCCAGTGCCGGTTCGCAGCGCCGCGCTGCCTTATGTCACCTGCGCCTATTGCCAGACGCTGATCCGTCGCGAGGGGGAGGCCCTGTCCGCCATCGGCAAGAGCGCGGTGCTGCCCTTTGATGTGTCGCCCATCCAGCTCGGCTCCGCTGGTCGCTTTTCTCTCATACGCTTCCGCGTGGTGGGCAGGGTCCGCTGGGGATGGAGCGACGGATCATGGAATGAATGGCTGCTCGATTGCAGCGACGGCACGCCGCGCTGGCTGGGCGAGGCGATGGGCAGTTTCATGTTGACGGCCGAACAGCCCGATTTGCTCGAACGGCGCGAACTGGCAGGTTTTGCTGCTGGCGGTCCGCTGCACTTGAGAACCCGCCTGGCGATTGAGGGCGAAGTCTATGTCGCCTGCGACATCAAGGAGGCCAAGTGCCTGGGCAGCGAGGGCGATCTGCCCCGCCCGACGCCTGAAGGGACACCCCTTACGAGTGTGGATTTTCGAGGAACGGCGGGGGGCTTTCTCAGCGTGCAGCGCGATGCAGAGGGTGTGAGCGCATGGCGGGGCAACGCGGTTGATCTCGCCGCGCTCAACACGGTGGATCTGCGCCAGATTGAAGGCTGGACCATCCCGGCGGCACTGCGATGAGCGCGGCGCGGGCAATCACCTGCCCCCAATGCGGTGGGGCCATCGCGATCAAGGCCGCAGGCTATACGGTTTCGGTTGGCTGCCAGCATTGCGGCGCGCTGCTCGATGTGGCGCACCCCGATGTGACGGTGATAGCCGCTTATGAAGACGCAATGCGCGGCCTGCCGGTTCCGCTCGGACGGCGCGGCACTTTGTTTGGTGACGAATGGGAAGCGATTGGCGCGCTCAGCCGCCATGATTATGATGTTGAATGGACCGAGACGCTGCTGTTCAACCCCTATCTGGGGTATCGCTGGCTGGTGCTGAGCGAGGGCGAGTGGAGCCTTGGCACCATGATTACAGACCCTCCCCAAGGCAGTGGCGAGGATATTGAGTGGCGCGGCGAGGCTTTCCATCAGGATTATAATCTGGCTGAAACCATCACATCGCATGTGGTGGGCGAGTTTTACTGGCGCGTTGCAGCGGGAGACACAGTGGCGGCGACCACTTACAGCCGTCGGGACACGCTTCTTTCTGCCGAATGGAGCGGAGACGAAGGCAGCTGGACGCAGCTCGTCCCCGTCTCTGCTCAAGATGTTCGGCAGGCTTTTGGACTGTCAGGAGTGGATGTGGGTGACAGCCCCGCTCCAAGGCGCAAGGCCAGACCCTTGGGATTATCCCGTTCGGCGGGTGCAGAAGCTGGCGACAATTTCATGACTCGTTTGCGTGCGGATTATGACGCCGCCGACATCATGGAAAAATCCGATCTGCCCAAGATGTTCAAAATGGGCGTGGCGGCTTTTCTGATCTCGCTATTGATGATGATGGGTTTCACGACATCCAGCGATACTGTGAACAATTATGGCAGAGTGAAGGTTGGCGGGCCAGAAGTGACGGTCAATGTCGGTCAGATTTCGCTCAACGCACCCTATCAGCCTGTCGAAATCGACGCGTTCGGCACTGGTTTTGAAAATGCGTGGGTTGATATCAACTATACGCTGATCAACCGCAAGACGCAGCGCGGCTATACCGCTTATGGCGTGATAGAACGTTATACCGGTCGCGACAGTGAAGGGCCGTGGAGCGAGGGCAGCTTCTATGCGACAACCCAATTTTCGGGCATCCCGCGTGGCACCTATGATGTCGTGGCGGACCTGAAGGCAAATCGCTGGAACGGCGGAGCAGCACTGAACACGACCCCCACATGGGATGGTTCGCAAGAATTTTCGGTCAACCTGACGGCCACATCGGGTGGATTCATGTGGGGCAATTTGTGGTTGATCGCAGCTTTGCTGCTGGGAATGCCCATCTTGATCTTCTGGATGCGCCACTCATAGGGATCCGAATTGAACGATGACCAAACGCCTCTACATTTATGCTGCATGGTGCCTGTTCATCATCATGGGCACGACTGCGTCATCCTTTTTCGCATGGATGCCCTTTTCTGATGAGGATGATGGCGGTGGCACCACCATGCGCGGACCAAGCCATAAATAGCGAGTTAGCCTAGACAAAATTGAAGGGAACGATCCGATGCTGAGCACTGACATATTTCTGGCCACGATCCTTTATGCTGGCGTTGGCATATTGATCTTCATCTTCAGCTTCGTGCTGGTCGACCGGCTGACGCCCGGCGAACTGTGGCGCGAGATCATCGAGCGTCAGAACACCGCCGTCGCGATATTGGCCGGGGCCGTGGCGATTGGCATTTCGACGATCATCGCTGCTGCCGTGCATGGCTGAAGCACCCTCACGCACAGTTGGGCGCGGGCGTCACGCCTGATCCATCATGACTGAACCCGCTGAGAAATCGGACGCGTCTCTGGCGCTGATCCTGCTCTTGTCCGTCCTGATCGTGGCGACGTGCGGGCTGATTTACGAACTGCTGGCGGGCACGCTTGCATCCTATTTGCTGGGAGACAGCGTTACCCAGTTCTCCACCGTGATCGGCACCTATCTGTTTGCGATGGGGATTGGCAGCTGGCTCTCCCGCTATGTAACCGGCGATGCGATGGGCGTGTTTGTGCGCGTGGAAATGCTGATCGCGCTGATTGGCGGCTGGTCTGCTGCCGGGCTGTTCATTCTGTTTCCGCTGGTCGCGGATTTTCGCTTTGCGTTGTACACCCTGGTGCTGGTGATCGGGCTGATGGTGGGCCTCGAAATCCCGCTGCTGATCCGCATTCTGCAACGCCGCTTTGCCTTTCATGAACTCGTCTCCAACGTGCTGACGGTCGATTATGTGGGTGCGCTGGTCGCTTCCGTGCTGTTCCCGCTGGTGCTGGTGCCGCAACTGGGGATGATCCGCACCGGCTTTGTCTTTGGTCTCGCCAATGTCTCTGTCGCGATTGCGCTGCTGATCATCCTGCGCAAGGCGCGGCGGACCGCGCCCGACATGGCGGCTGCCCTACTGGTGATGGCGAGCCTGATTGCCGGGCTGATCTTTGCCGAGCGGATGCAGCGCTGGTCTGAAGTCGCCTTTTATCAGGAACCGGTGATCTACGCCCGCTCCACGCCCTATCAGCGCATCGTGCTGACCCGACGCAACGATGATCTGCGGCTCTACCTCAACGGCAATCTGCAATTCTCCTCACGCGATGAATATCGTTATCATGAGGCGCTGGTGTGGCCGACTTTGGGCCGCGTCGCGCAGCCCGCGCAGGTGCTGGTGCTGGGCGGTGGAGACGGGCTCGCGGCGCGCGAAATCCTGAAGGACAAACGGGTAGAGCGCGTCACTCTGGTGGACCTCGATCCGGAGATGACACATTTGTTCCGCGAGACGCCGCAACTCGCCGCGCTCAATGGACAGGCCTTCACCTCGCCGCGCGTTTCGGTTCACAATGCGGATGCGTTTCGCTGGGTTCGGCAGGCACAAGGCCGCTATGATGCCATCCTCATCGACTTTCCCGATCCCACCGAATTTTCGCTGGGCAAGCTCTACACTGAAAATTTCTATCGCGAGGTCGCGCGGTTGCTTGCGCCCGGCGGCGTAATGGCGGTGCAGAGCACATCCCCGCTCATTGCCCCGCGCAGCTACTGGACAGTTGCGACGACGCTCGAAGCCGCAGGACTCACGGCGCGCGGCTATCACGCCTATGTGCCGAGTTTCGGCGAATGGGGCTTCACCATGGCGGCGCACGGCCCCATCCCGCCGCTGGCAACACTGCCCGCTGGCCTGCGCTTTCTCACGCCCGAAAGCGAGGCGCTGATGTTCGACTTTCCGCCCGACATGGCTCGCCGCGCGACCCCGGTGAACCGGCTCGATAATCAGGCGCTAGTCCGCAGCTTCTCCGAAGAATGGGCGCCCTATGAGGGCTGATCGGCGCGGCGTCCTGGCGGGCGGATCGGCGCTGGCCGCAACCGCGCTGCTGCCCGCCGGATGCGCGGACCGCCCGCTTGTCCCCGGCACGCTGAGCGGACCAGACATGACGCGCGGCCACCGGTTGAGAGACGGCACATACCCGGCCCCCAGCGGCCCGCCAGCGCGCATCGGCATCGCGATTGCCGGGGGCGGCGTGGCGGGCCTCTCAGCTGGCTGGACGCTGCTCGACGCAGGCTTTACCGATTTTGTGCTCTACGAACTAGAGGATGAGACGGGGGGCAATGCGCGGTCTGATCGCAATGCAGTCTCGGCCTATCCGCTCGGCGCGCATTATCTGCCCGTCCCCAATCGCGAGGCCAAGGCGCTCCGGCACATGCTGGAGCAGTTCGGCATCATCACCGGGGCGGATACGGCGGGCGCACCCCGCTTCGATCCTCTGCAACTCTGTGCAGATCTGGAAGAGCGGCTGTTCTGGCGCGGCAAATGGCAGGAGGGGCTTTATCCGCAATCCGGTTTAAGCGCAGAAGAGCAAAGCCAACGTGATCGCTTCTATGCCCGGATGGCGGAGTTTCGCGCGGCGCGCGGCGCAGATGGCCGCCCCGCTTTTGCCAGCCCATCGGCCTATTCGAGCCAAGACCCACACTTCACCGCGCTGGACCAGCAGAATTTTTCTGATTGGCTGACACAGCAGGGCTTCACTGCACCCGCACTGCGCGCCCATCTGCGCTATTGCTGCCGGGACGATTATGGCACCGAGCCCGAGCAGGTCTCGGCGTGGGCGGGGCTCCATTATTTTGCCGCGCGGCGCGGTTGGGCCGCTGATGAGCAAGGCGATGCCGAGCTGACCTGGCCCGAAGGCAATGGGCGGCTGATTGCGCTGATGCGGGCGCGGCTGAAGGATCATATCCGCACAGCGTCCCCCGTGCTTCGCGCCGCCCCCGATGGAGTAGGCGTGCTGATCGACCGGTTCGATTCCCACCGAGGCCAGACCCGGCAGACGAGCGCGGACTGCGCGATCCTCGCCATGCCCTATTTCGTCGCTCACCGCGTTGCGCCCGCGCTCTCGCCCGCGCGCGGATTCAGCTATGCGCCATGGGTGGTTGCCAATGTAACCGTCAGCCGCCTGCCGCGCGGCCCCGGCGCGCCGCTCGCATGGGACAATGTGTCAGCTGGAAGCGACTCGCTGGGCTATGTCGTCGCCACGCACCAGAACTCCAGCGCGGGCGATGGCCCTTCGGTGCTGACCTGGTATATGCCGCTATCTCGGCTGTCCCCCAAGACGGCACGCGAGGCGTTGCGAAGCCGGAGCCTCAGCGCATGGCAGCAGATCGTCCGCGATGATCTGCTGCAGATTAACCCTGATCTCGATGGAGCCATCGACAGGATTGACGTGTGGCGTTGGGGCCATGCGATGATCCGCCCCACGCCCGGTTTCCTGAGTGATCCGGCGCGGATGGCCGCCTCCGCACTCTCACCGCCGCTGTTGCTGGCCCATTCGGACCTGTCAGGCCTCTCTCTGTTTGAAGAAGCGCATTATCGCGGCGTCGCGGCTGCCGAAGCAGCCTTGCGCGCGCGCGGTCATACGTTCACCAGCCGCATCTAACCATGACCCAGCGCGATCATCCCCACGGCCTCCATCTGATAGCGGACCTTTCCGCGTCTACCGGTCTGGCCGATCCGGCTTTTGTGGAGCGCGTCTTGCGCGACGCGGCCAGCGCCGCCCGCGTCACCTTGATCGATCTCCGCCTCCACCATTTCGGTGAATCCAGCGGGGTGACTGGCGTAGCTCTGCTCGCGGAATCGCATATTTCGATCCACACTTGGCCAGAGCATGAGTTGATTGCCATCGACATTTTCACCTGCGGTGCCGATGCCCGGCCAGAAGCGGCGCTGGAATGCATCGCGCGTCACTTCAAGGCGAGTGTGCTGCGCCAGCAACAGATTAATCGGCTCGCCTGATGACTTGCCCTTGATCTTGCATTGGACTTATGAAGGCTGTCTTTGTGTGCAAGCCATCGAAAAGGATCATCGGCGTGGTTGGTGAAAATCTCAGACATTTCGGCGGACTGCCCGTAGCGGATTTTCGCGGTGAGGGGACGCCTCTCGATTTTACCCGGACCTGCCCAAGGCTGCGCTGCGATTATGATGACGAGCAGGATCTGCGCGATCTGCTGACGCTGTTGCTCGATCAGCCCTCTCTGCCAAGCCTGACCGCGCTGGTGTTCGGCCTCTGGCTTGAAAATGGCGAAAGCTATGACGTGTCGCCGCAGCCCGTGCTCGATATGCTGGTGGCCTTCAAGTTGCGACTGCCCGCGCTCAAGGCCCTGTTCATGGGCGATATTGTCTCCGAAGAGAATGAAATCTCGTGGATCAAGCAGGGCGATTATGCCGGCATCTGGGCTGCCTTCCCCCGGCTGGAAGAGATCATTGTGCGCGGCGGCGCTGATCTGTCTCTGGGGACGATCAACCATCAATCTCTGCGCAAACTCGCCATTCAGACGGGCGGGCTGGATCAGATGGTTGTGCGCGAGGCGCTGTCCGCCAATGCCCCGATTGAGCATTTCGAGCTCTGGCTGGGGGATGAGGGCTATGGGGCCAACACTTCGGTTGCCGATTTCGAGGCGCTGTTCGCGGGTCATCTCTTTCCCCGCCTGCACACGCTGGCGCTGCGCAATGCACAATATACTGACGCCATTGCGTCTGCCCTCGTGGCCAGCCCGCTGATTGACCGGATCAAGCGGCTTGATCTCTCCAAGGGCACGCTGACCGATGCGGGCGCGCAGGCGCTGATCTCTTCAGGCAAGCTTGGGCAGCTCGAACAGATCGATATCAGCTTCCACTATGTCTCTCCTGAGATGGTGAGCGAACTCTCCCGCCACACGCCCAAGCTGATCGCTGATGATCCTCAAACGCCAGACGATTGGGATGGCGAGACGCATTATTACGTCGCCGTGTCTGAGTGAAGGCTGAACTGGCTTCGCATGCAGGACGCCCGGCACTCGTCATAGTGGGCGGCGGATCAGGCCATCGGGCGCAGAGCCTGACCGCTGCCTGTCTGGCCGAATTCGGGCATAGACCGCGCACACTCACATGGCGCGATGTGCTGCGCGATCCCCACCACCTCGACACTGCGCTGGAGGGCGCCGACTGGCTACGCTTCGAAACGCCCGATCAGGATGCTGACGAACTGGCCGCGCTGCACGAGGCTGGCGCGGATGAAGCGGTGCGGCTGGGCATTCATACCATGCCCGCCGACTCTAAGGCGTTGATCGCGTCAGGCGCCATCGGCTCGCCCTCACAAATGAATCTGGGCCTGCACAAGCTGGTCGCCATGGCCTGCGCACTAGCTGACACAAAAGGCGTTACCACTTCGACGCGACCCGAGGATGTGGCGCTCGCGTTCGACAAGCGCCATGCACAGGCGCAGTTCCGGGCGGCAGGGCTGCCCGTTCCCCGATCATTGGAGGGTGTGACCGACTTCGCCTCGCTTGAGACGGCGATGGATCAGGCGCGCATCAACCGGGTGTTCGTCAAACTGCGCCATGGTGCGGCGGCGGCAGGCATGGTCGCGCTCGCCCGCCATGGCCAAAACTGGCGCAGCGCAACGACGGCGGAGATTGGAGCAGACGGCGTGCTGCGCGCCACCCGGCGTGTGCGGACACTCAACACGCGCGCAGAGGCCGAACGGCTGATCAACACACTCGGCCCGCTCGGCCTGCACGCCGAAGCCTGGATACCCAAGATCGGCATACAGGGCCGCGCCGCCGATGTGCGCCTTGTGATGATCGGCGGCGATGTGGCGTCGGTCACGGTGCGCGCCAGTCTCCACCCCATGACCAACCTTCATCTCGGCGGCGAGCGCCTGCCACTCGACGCGCTGACGGCTGTCATTGGCGATGCGATGTGGGATGCAATCTGCGAGACTGCGCGTAAGGTCGCGCGCCTGTTTCCGCACAGTGACAATCTGGGTATTGACATCGCCATCAGTGCCGATGCGCGGCGCCATTATGTGCTGGAAGCCAATCTGTTCGGCGATTTCGTGAAGGATGCCGGAAGCGACGCTTCGCACCTGCACGCTCTGGCGATGCGCCACATCCGGCACAAAATCGCAGCGCGGTGCATGGACCGGCACGCGGCATGAGTGCGCCGCCCATCAACGCTGCGGCCTGCATCGGCATACACGACATCGTGTTCATCACGCTCGATACGCTGCGATATGACGTGGCAGTCGCGGCCCTCGAACGCGGTGAGACGCCTGCCCTTGCCGCCTTGCTGCCCGGCGGCGCCTGGCAATGCCGCCACAGCCCGGCCAGCTTCACCTATGCCGCCCATCACGCGTTCTTCGCCGGATTTCTGCCAACCCCGGCGGCACCAGGGATCGGTCACACCCGCCTGTTCGCAGCACGCTTTCCTGGCAGTGAGACCACCGGCCCGGGCACGGCGGTGTTTGATACGCCAGACATTGTTTCTGGCCTTGCTGCGCATGGCTATCATTCGATCTGCATCGGCGGGACCGGATTTTTCAACAAACAGTCCCCGCTTGGATCGGTTCTGCCCAGCCTGTTTGCAGAAAGCTGGTGGTCGCCCGAACTGGGCGTGGCCGACCTTCATTCGCCCGCCAACCAGATCAACCTCGCCGTGGAGCGCATTGCAGCCTGCGCGCCTGAGCAGCGCCTGTTTCTGTTCATCAACATATCGGCCTGCCACCCACCGCACGCCCTGTATCTGGAGGGAGCAGTGCAGGACAGCGCAGCAAGCCAGCGCGCAGCACTGGCGGCGGTAGACGCGCAACTGCCCCGCCTGTTCACCACATTGCGCCGCCGCGCGCCGCTGCTGGCGATCCTGTGTTCAGACCATGGCACAGCCTTTGGCGAAGGCGGCCATCATGGCCACCGCATCGGCCATCCCACGGTTTGGACGGTGCCCTATGCCGAACTGACGCTGCCCGCGCTGGAAGGAGCGGCCCCGTGACCGACCTGTCCGAACTGGGGCCGCTCTATCAGGATTATGCCTATGGCTATCCGCACAAGAGCGCCTACCGCGCGTTCGCGCCCAGATTGAGGCTGGCCGATCTCTGGCGCGATGAGCGCAAGGACCGACTGTTCCTTTATGTGCACCTGCCCTTTTGCGACATGCGCTGCGGTTTCTGCAACCTGTTCACCACAGCCAATCCCGCCCGAGAGGTGCAAACCGCCTATCTCGCCGCGCTCGAACGCGAAATGGAGGCCGTGCGGGATGCAATCGGCGCGATCCAGCCCGTCCAGATGGCACTGGGCGGCGGGACGCCAACGCTGCTGTCCCCTTCTGACCTTGCTCGGCTGCTGGATGCTCTGGCCCGGAACTTCAGCGCAAACCCTGCCCGCATGCCCGCAGGAATCGAAACATCCCCCAGCACTGCCACGCCAGACCGCATCGCCCTGCTGTCCGAACGCGGGTTCGAACGCATCAGCATCGGCGTGCAATCGTTCAACGAAGCCGAAGCGCGCGCCATGGGGCGTCCGCAGGACACAGCGGAGGTGATGCAGGCGCTGGACACAATCCGCAGCCACGCGTTTCGCCGCCTCAACATCGATCTCATCTATGGGGCGGCTGAGCAAACGGTTGCTTCCTGGCTCGCCTCCTTGCAGCAGGCCCTGCGCTGGCAGCCCGAAGAGCTGTTCCTTTATCCGCTTTATATACGCGCGCGCACCGGGCTCGATGGCCGCTCCTCGGTGGAGGACGAACATCGTCGCACGCTCTATCGCGCAGGGCGGGATTATCTGGTGGCGCAGGGCTATCGGCAGATTTCGATGCGCGCCTTCCACCGGGCGGACACCAGCGAAACGGATAGCCCCCACGAATTCAGCTGCCAGGAAGATGGTGTGATCGGGCTGGGCACGGGCGCGCGCTCCTATACGGCCAAGGCGCATTATTCCTCTCGCTATGCCGTCGCACGCGCCGGGGTGTTGGGCATCATCACCGACTATTGCGGCAAGACGCAGGACGATTTCAGGTTTGCAGATCATGGCATGACCATTGACCGCGACGACGCGATGCGTCGCTTCATCCTCAAATCGATCTTGCGCGTAGACGGGCTGGATCTGGCGCGTTTCAGAGCAGTTTTCGGCATCGATGCGCGCGACGCCTTTCCGTCGCTGACCCGCCTATGCGATCTAGGCTTGCTGGCAAAGGAGGCGGAGCAGTTGCGCCCGACCGCCGATGGGCTGGAACATTCGGACGCAATTCCGCCACTTTTCTACTCCCCACGCGTTCGAGCCGCGATGCAATGCGGAGACGTGCTGTGAGCGCGTCGCCCCTGACAATCCTGTGGCGCGGTCCGCTATCTGGCTGCAACTTCGATTGCGGCTATTGCCCCTTTGCCAAGCGCAAGGACAGCCGAGCGGTGCTGGCGCGCGACGCCAAAGCGCTCAACCGCTTCGTCGAATGGGTGCTGGCGCGCGACGGGCCGACATCTGTGCTGTTTACGCCCTGGGGCGAAGCGCTGATCCGCAAGCATTACCGGCAGGCTCTCATCCGTCTCTCGCACGCGCCGCATGTCGACCGGGTGGCGATCCAGACCAATTTGTCTGGCCCCGTGGAGTGGCTGAACGCCTGCGCACCCGCCAAAATCGGCATCTGGGCAACATGGCATCCCGACCAGATCCCGATGGCGCGCTTTCTGGCGCGCATCGCCCGTCTCGACGCGCTGGGCATCGCCTATAGTGTAGGCGCGGTCGGCGTGCGTGCGCATGTCGAACAGATTGAGGCGTTGCGGGCCGCTTTGCCGACCCACGCCTATCTTTGGATCAATGCCGAAGAGTCGCTGCAAGGCCGATACAGTCCTGCCGAAATCGAGCGGTGGGCGGCAATTGATCCATGGTTCGAACTCAACAACCGTGCTTATGTCAGCCTTGGCCGCGCCTGCGTGACGGGGCAGGGCGTCATTTCCGTGAATGGTGAAGGCGATGCGCGGCGTTGCCATTTCGTGGACGCTCAAATCGGCAATATTTACGAGCCCGGCTTTGAAGCCCGGCTCGCACCATCCCCTTGCCCGCTCTCGCAGTGCAACTGCCATATTGGCTATAGCCACCTCGATGATCTGGCGCTGCCCGGCCTGTTCGGGGCCGGCTTTCTCGAACGGCGCGCGCATGATCCAGAGCGCGCGGCGGCGCTTCTCGCCATGGCGCGGTTTGACAGCGGCGCGCTATAGCCGCGATCAGCGCGCGCGTTCTTCCATCACGGCCCGCACCTTGGGGTTGGCTTCCTTTGCAATGTCCGCCGGAGTGATCGATTGCGGATCAAACGCAATCTGGCGTGAAACCGGCACACCGTTCCAGCGCACACCCACCGGATCATATAGTTCGGGAAGTTCCTGAATCCCGCTGCCTGCCACATCAATCCAGGATGTGACCACCAGCCCCGGCGGCAAGTCCGCAATGCCGCTGCAACCGGACAGGTCCAGCACGGCCACTTCGCCGAGATTTTCGGGAAGCGCCTTCAGCGACCCGCAGCCAGACAGGTTCAACCTGCCGCCCCGCATGTTCAGATCGTCCGGCAAGGCGGTCAGCGCGGTGCAGCCCGACAGATCGAGGAACGCCACATCCATCCCGGCTGGCAGGCGCGTCAGGCCTGTGCAGCGGGCAAGAGACAGCGATCCGGTGTGAATGCCATCCGGCAAGTCACGCAGTTGCGCACAATCAGAGAGATTGACCGCAATATCGGCCGCAGCCGGAATCTCCGCTTTCGCAAACGCGCTGCCTTGCGCATTCATCATGCGCTTTCCGGCGGGCGTATTGCGCGGCGGCGGGGGTCCGGGGGTGCGGCGCGCTGTTTGCGCTGCCGAAGCAGGGGCAGCGGCGGGTGAACCGCTGCCGCCGAAAAACCGGGCAATGGTCTTGAAGATGGACATGGCTTCTCCTTCGTCTGCGCCGAGCGGCATTCAAAACTGGGTAACGCGGGCGAGATGCGGGTCAACAAGGAATAGGCGGCCAAATTGGTCAGCCAACAATACCGTGCCACTTGAGGCCGTGCGTGCGTGGGCTCTCGCCGGGACGCGCGCGAGCGGTATCAACTGGGTTTCCGCATGATGATGGAGTGAAAATTCCCGTTTGTCTTGCCCATCAGTTCGGATCACCGTCACCAACTTCCCGTCAACGGGGACGTTCGGATCGGGCGCGATCAAGACAGGCCGCCCGAAATCGCAGGGCATGAACTGGTCAAACACGCCCGCCTCAGCGCGCGGTTGCATCAGTTTGCGCGCGCGGGCCTCTCCGTCTTCGCTCCACAGCGAATAGGCCATGATGATGGTCTGGTCAGACAAGGCGCTAAACGTCCGGCCCACCGTTTGGCTCCCCCAGGCCCAGGTGACTGTGGGAAGCAGCTCACCCGCGTCCGCAGGCTGCCCCTGCCGATAGCCATGGCAGATTGCTGTGGTGAGATGCCCACGCTCCTGCAAGCGCCACCATTCGGTCACGCCCTGCCGATCAGGCGAGACATCGATGGTGATCCAGGACGACGCATCCTCTTCATGCAGAAAGGCAATAGCGCGCAGACGATCCGTGAGGGCGCACGACCAGAGAAACACAACGCGCGGCATGGCAGCGCACAGGGCAGCCAGATCGAGCGCGCCAATCTCGCTTCCCACTTGCACCAGCCAAGCCAGTTCGGATGTGACATCATGATGCGCGAGCAGGTTGACACGCCCGACCGGATGGAGCGAACGGCGCGCGGTATCGAAGCGCGTGATGCGTGTCAGTCCGTCCTTTTCGCGTTGCAGGATCAGGGCATGGGCACCACCGCCCACCGCCACCAACGCAGACACGTCACTCATCGCCTGCCGCCAGATCACAAGACCATTGGCATCGATCAACTCAAGCTGCTGATTGTCTCGCCACGCCAAAATCAGGCCTGTGCCAAGGACGCAAGCCGCCAAGACCGGTGACGAGGTGACGAGCGGCTCGGGCACGAGCCAGTGACGCCGGGCAGGCGGCGCGGCGCGAAAGAGTTTGCGCAATGCGCCGAGATCACGGGCCAGCACCTTATGCCCGCTCTCTTGCAGCAAATGGACCAACTGATCCACATCCTGCGGGTTCAATTGGGCCGAAGCCTGACGCAGCACAGTGTTGGCCAGCCCTTCGAGCAGGGCAGACCCGGCCCCGTCCCAGAAGCCCATTTGCTCATCCGACCGGCGCGCTGCCAGACGGCGCATCGCGGCGAGCAGAGCAAGCAGGGCTTCTCCCTCTCCCTCGCGCAACATCAGGCTGCGCAAGTCCGCCAGTGCATCAGCGAGCAGCGGATCACCAACATGGGGCAGCGTGCGCGGAAATCCGGCAAGCTGGGCTGAATCGCCCGGCGCATGGCACAAGAGCGTGCGCGCCAGCGGTTCGGGCGCGAAGTTCCCCGGCTCAATTGACTTCATAGTCTCTTCTAGCCAGCCCCGGCGCAGATCGAGCAAGGCGCGGTCCACTCCAGCCTGACGCGCCAGATCATCGGTTACCTGCAAGGCCCGCAGCGGCTGACCGGATGCAACCAGCGTGTCGGTCCAGCCTCTCAGCACAAAAGCATGATATTCGGCATCACCATTCCGGCTTTGCGCGGCCAGTTGCTCAAAACAGCCGGACCGATGCGCCAGCGCCAGCGCAGCCTCCTGCTTGCCAGCCGTATAGAGCAGCCGGATGGTCAGCACCGGATCGACTTTCGCCCCCAATGCCAGCCGAATGGCCTCTTCCATCATGTCACCGCGTTCCAGCAATCGGACGGCGGCATCATTCTGTGCCAGAAGCTGCGAACGGATATAGGCCGCGCGCTTCATATCGCCTTCGGATTCGAGCTGTGTGGCCAGATCCTCATAAGTCTGGCGCATCTGCCAGCTCAGGTTCTCCGGCAGGACGGGCACTTCAAACGCGTCGCCTCCCAGATCGAAATCGAGTCGTGCCCGCGCAGCCGGAAGCTGACGGGGATAGCGGCGCGGGAGTTTGCGCGCCCCCTGCCCCCCACCCAACCGGATGGCCAGCCGCAAGGCATCGTCAATCATGCCGCGCGCAGCCAGTGCCTTCACCTGCTGCGCCCGCGCCTCCAACTGCCTTGTGAGCGATCCGAACGGGTTCTTCCACGCCAGCCAGCCCAGCAGATTGTCGAGCAGGCCGGGCGTGCTCGGCTGGTGCGCAGCAGTTTCAGCCTTATCCTCTGCGCCCGCCAGTAGCCCGCGCACGAAACGGGTGAGGACGAAGACCAACACCATCAGCGAGATCGGTGCGCTCCGCGAGATAGCGGATAGGAGCAGAAGGAGACCGGCAGCATAGAGCACGAAGCGCAGCAGCCTGCCCATCGCAGGCAGAAGCCCGAGACCACCGCGCGCCCAGCCGACGAAGGAGCGGCGGCGACCCAAACTCTCCTTCAGATCCGAAAACGGGTCTGCCCGGCGACTGGGGACCAGTTCGACAAGGCTTGCACTTGCCTCTGCCTTAACCGGCACCAGCACCGCGCTGGGCGCGGCCGATTGGCGAGCCTCAACCCGGTCAGCATGACGCGCGACAGACTCTGGCCGCACGCCGGGATGCAGCATCACCTGCGGCATGTCCCATAAGAGCGAGAGCGGAAGCCTCTCCAGCACGTCCAGCGCAATGCGCTTCGCCCCTCCCCCCCACCAGATATCGACCGCGCGGACCGCACCGCCCAGCACAGGCGCGTCAACCGCGCGCCGCGCCGCATGGCTGGCGAGCGTCCCCGGCGCGCTCGCGACCAGCGGCAGAGCGGCGGGATGGTCAAGCCCGTGCGCCTTGGGTGGGCCATCGAACAGGATCACCAGCAGTTCACGTTGATGTGCGTCCGATCCGATCAAGCCCCGCCGCATCTCGCGCACTTGATCGCGCAGCCGGGCGAGCGGCGGCAGGCTGCCACCCGGCGGACGGATGAATGCCAGCGCCTGACAGGGCTGATCAGAGGGGAAAACGGCAACCTCTGGCAGGGCGCGCGGTAAAGTCTCACGCGCGCGGATGGCGGCCTGACTGTGCCGCATCACATGTCCTCCGTGCAGCGGAGTTGCGCTGCACTGTTGCAAAGTTCTTCCAGCGAGAGGCGCTCTGTGTGCGATGTTCCGTGAGCGGGCTTGAAATTGTAGCGGAGCAGATCTTGCGGCACGCCCTGCCTGTCACAGGCGACTGCCCAGAATACGCCATTGATGCGCAGGAGCGCGGCAATCCGACCTGCATCCGCGCCCAGATCCAGCGTCGCCTTATCTCGCGTTCGCCGCCCGCCAGAAAAGCGGCAGGATTCGATCACGCCCTCCCCGCCGAGCGCCGCATCAGACCAGATCTGCGCCTGCACACCATTATTCTTGGCCACTGCATCGATGACACGCTCGACCGGCTCCACCTGAAATTGAAGCGCAGATGGCGACAGCGGGTGGTTGTAATGGCTATCGCTTTGCAGAACCGACCATTGGCCCGGCTGAATGGCGCAGGCCAGCGCGTTCTTTTCTGCGGCCCAGGCTATCCCGTGGAACGTCTTTGGCAATCTGGTACAATCGGGCAGGTAGTAGCTCGCCGATTCTCCTTCATTGCGCTTGATCACCTGCATGAACGCATGGCCACTTTGCATATAGCCCGCGATCTGGTCTGCCCCGGTGGACAGCAAGATGCGGCGCGCTGAATATTTCGCTGAAAAGCGCCACGTCCAGCGATCAATGGCCTGCAGCACATAAGTCTGGCCGGAAGTTGAGTAAAATTCGACGTCTCTCACACTATTCATACTGGGCAGTGCATAAGGGGAGCGGTTGTCGAACAGATGCTGGCTCGGCACGGCGTAGGACAGGATGGATGGTGCGTCGTGATTCTGGCCAGGCTTCAACTCAAACCGAAAATAGACAAGCCGCTGCTCGCCCTGCTGGACCTGATGATAGAGCACAAAAAGTTGATCATGGCGTACGGCAATCCCCGCCAGCAAGATGTCCGCTGGCAAGGGCAAGAACCAGTGCGCCTGCTGGGCACCGGCGGCGTTCACCTTCAGGATAAGCAGCCCGTACGCCACGCGCACCGCGCGATAATTCCCCGCCGGAGCAGACAGATAAAGCGGTTCCCATCCCGGCATTCCTGCGACGCTGTGGCTCTCCTGCCCCCCATCCCGCACGCGGACAGGGGCGGGAAAGGGCTTCTCCAGTGCGGACAGGCATTTTGCATCTGGCGCGAGTTCGATCCGCGCTGAATGGAGGCTGTGGCCGCCGCGCCTGACGGTCAGCCGGGCCTCACGCGGCGTATCCCGCATTGGCGGCTGGAGGATGAAAGACAAAGCGTTGCGCTGCCTTGTGATCGCCGGAGCTTCGCCGCCCCAATCGCGGGCAGACCCGATCACCCAATCCGCGACCTCTGGGCTCTTTGGCCGCGGTCTTTCCCCCGTGGCTTCGGCCCAGACCGCGCGCGCGTCTGCCAGATCCTCATCATGGACTTCGCGAAACGCCCCAGACCGCAGGAAGCGCTTGATGCTGTTGACCGAAATATCGGTGAACCAGACAGCGCCCTCCGCCCGCGGCAGGAAGCACCAGTGAAACGCCGCACCCCGTTTTGCTGCCACGCGCGCCAGAAAGAACAGCGCCGCGAGCGCCACCAATCGGCCATGGCCCAATATATCCGGCCCTGCTGACAACACGACGCGCCACACAGGCCGCGTGCCGGGATCCGCATAGATGCGATCATGATAGAGTGTTTCAGATTCGGCCAGCCGCCGCAGAAATTCAAGTGGGGCCTCGGTCCGCAGCAGCAGCTCGCTTTGCAGGATATGATCAATCTCACCATGCAGCGTCAGGCCGCCCAAACCTTCAAATTCGCCTTGTTCGGCAAACTCCCGCTGCTCCAGCCCGCGTGCGAGCGGTTCGAACTGGATCAGTTGGCCGCACAGCACATCGGCCAGCGGGCGGGACAGCAGCGCGAGCACGGGCAGAAAGGGCGCATAGGCCGGAGGGAGCGAATCGGGCGCGCTCATACGGAAACCGGGTCTCGGAGATGGACAGGATAAGCATCGACATCGCAGCTGAACGATCTGGAGCCAAAGCGCGGCACGATGATTACGGGCGGAGCCCAGCCCGCATGGCGCGCAAAATCTTTCAGCAATTCGGCCTGCGCGGAATCGGGCACATCAAGCGCGCTGCCAACCGGAAACCACCATCCGCTTTGCGCCTGATAGAGCGGAATCGCCCCTGCGATACGCGGCAGGACGGGCTGATCCTCTCCCTGCAAGGGACGACCGAACAGCGCAGCCCAATCTACGCCGACTGCAAAGGGCAGGCTGCGTGCGAAAGCCGGCTTGGCAAGCAGCGCTGCATCCAGCCTTGCGGAAGCCTCATCACCGATCAGCAGCAGGGCATCGACCGCCTGCACCGGATCAACCCGGCGCCAGTGCATCAGGCGTCCGCACCCAAGGCGGACTGTCCCGCCGCACCTGTCCCCTTGTGTCCGGCGGCAAGGACAGCCTCGATGCTGGTGTGGAGCGCCCGCACATCCTGCGGCATGGCATCCGGCGAGAACGCAGCCTCGATCCGCGTCAGCATCGTCTCCAGCCGGACCAGCCAATGTTCAAACAGACGATCCGTCTCCAAAGCGGGGCGCGCCTGCAACAGCTGAGCGGCCTGCTCCGCCAGCAAGGCGGCATGGGCAGCCAGCCCATGCGTCGCCTGCGCCACGCTGCTCGTCAGAACGGGATTACGGCTCTGCTCCAGTTCGACATGGAGCAGATCGCGCACCTCCTGCTGTCGCTCGCGCGACTGGACAAGATAGGTGACCGGCCAGAGATCCTCCGCGCCCGCCTTCATGTTGCCACGCAGCAGAGCCGCCGCCGCAATCAGCTTGAGCCCCTTGACCAGCTTGCGGTCTGAAATCGGCACGCCGGTCAGGCGGATTTTGCGGACGATATGCGCATAGTCCTCCCTTACGCCTCCAACATCAACAGTGAGGATCGCCGCCTGAAGCCGCGCCAGCACCGACCGGTCGAGCGGCGGAACCGGCGCGTTGCCCGCCAGCGTTTCACGCCACCCGGCATCGAGCAGCGCAGGAAGCTGATCCTCCCCAACCGGATCAACGAACATCGTCACCAGAAACCGATCAGCAAACGCCGCCAATGCAGCGTCTTCGGGCAATTCGTTCGATGCTGCGATGCAGGAGATCAGCGGCACCTGCGTCTGGAACTGGCCCCGCCGATAGGTGCGCTCGTTGAGGATTTTGAGCAGCGAGTTGAGAATGGCGGTCGAACCCAGAAAAATTTCATCGAGAAAGGCGACCTCGGCTTCGGGCAACATCCCGCTCGTTACCGGTCGCACCTCGCCGTCGCGTAACGCCGCCAGATCGAGCGCACCGAACAACTCGCCCGGCTCTGTGAAGCGTCCGATCAGATATTCGAAGGATCGCGCATCCACGGCCCGCGCCATGGCCTGCACCGCCGCCGATTTGCCGGTCCCCGGCGGGCCGATCAGCAACACATGTTCGCGCGTCAGCAAACCCAGCATGACCAGCTCAAGCAGCGCGCGCCGCGATACGAATTGCCCCGCCAATGCATCAAGATGCGCATTAACCTGTTCAATTGCGCCCGAAATTTCACCTTGATCCATAGGGTAACAATTCTTTCTTTCATCGTCCAGGCCGCACCCTATTGCGCCTTTTCGAAATCGCACAGCCTTTAATGTCTTCGGTCGATCAATTGCGATGTCGGGATGGTGGAATGAAGCCCTGCGCCTGCATTGCATCGCATGAGAGTGCGAAAGCGCGAATCCCGCAAGTCACAGCGCTGAACCAACTGCCTGTCAGCCACCAAGATGCTGGCTGATGGCCCTATCCGTCAATCCGATACCACGGCAGCAAAACCAGATGGCATCACGCTGCAATGCTTCGCCGTCATAAATCTCTGACGCGTTGGACAAGGCGCAAACCATATTCAGCATCGTCCCCAGATGCTCGTGAAACATGGCCAGATTTTTGGGACGCAATGACGGACCAACAATATCTCCCGAAGCGCGCGCCGCTTCCATGGCCACAAGGATCTGGTGGTGCATCTTGCGCTGTGCCCGACGATAGACAAGGCTGGCATAGCCCCCTTCTCCAGCGAGGCTGGCCAGAAGCATCCGCAAGCCCTCATGCATTCGGCCTTGCGTGCCAGACATGGAAATCTCGATATAGTTGCGGATCGAATTGATCAGCCCGGCCGTGCTCGGCTCCGGCAAGGGCATCTGCCTGTAGTTGGCATCCTGTTCGCGGATCATTTGGCGCAGAACGGCCCGATACAGCGCCAGCTTCGAAGGATAGTGGCGATAGACCAGCGCTTCGGACACCTTCGCTTCCGAGGCGATCTTTTGGGTCTTTGCCCCTTCATAGCCCGCTTCGGCAAACACCTTGCGCGCGGCCTCCAGGATAAGGCTCCGGCGTTCGGCGGAAGGGATGCGCTTTCTGGGCATGAATGCTCACTTACTTGCAGCGCCATGGCGTGGCAATCTGAAAGCGTGCGGGATAGCGCCAGATTTGGGCCATTTTGTTCTTGCCCCTATCACAGTTTACGCGGCCCACTCCAATAGGAAACACTCACTTGCTCCGCCAACGGGAAGCAGGCCTCGATTGCCGCAGCTGCGCCACCGCCTATCTCCCGCATTGACATGCGGCCCAGAGACATTACCAAAGTAAGTATATACTTAAATATTGAGGAGAGCCGCATCATGACCGAATTGCCCGCCCGCGCCTTTGGCGTCTCCAAGGATGCCATGCCGGTGTTTTGCAAGGTTTTCGTTCATGATCTGAAGGCGATGGCGGCCTTTTATGAAGAGGTGTTCGGCCTTGTCCCTATCTTTGAACATAGCGACGATATGATGGGGCGGATGATCAGCGAGATCGGCTATGGCGCGGGCTATCCGGGCGGTACCGAACTGACGTTGATCCAATATCATGATTCAAAGGCACCGATTGCAGGCGAGTCCGTGATCGGCTTTACCACTACGGATTTGAACGCCTGTGTGGCGCGGGCCAAGGCGGCAGGCGGGCGCGTTCATGAACCCATCAAACGGCTCGACCAGTTCGGCATCTCGGTGACATTCATCATGGACCCCGAAGGCCATGTGAATGAAGTCGTCCAGCTTGATACGCCGATGGCGGCGCTCTCCTGATGCCTGTGGATCCGATGATCGTCGCCATGCTGGCCCAGGCTCCCGAATGGCCCGGCGTGCGCGCCATGGATCTGGCGACCCTCCGCCAGTCCGTGCGCGACAGCTCGATCCTGCTTCCTGCTGCGGAGGACACGCCCATAGCCCGCGTCGAAGATCGCTCAATCGCGGATGGCCTGCGGACCCGCATCTACTGGCCCGCAGGCGATGGCCCTCACCCTGTCACGCTCTACATGCACGGTGGCGGTTATGTGGTGGGCGACCTCGACACGCAGGATATGATCGCCCGCGCGCTGTGCCATTGGGGCCAGACCCTGCTCGTCTCACTCGATTACCGGCTGGCACCCGAACATAAATTCCCGGCCGCACCCAATGATGTGTGGAATGCGCTCAACTGGCTCGCTGTGCACGCGGCAGAGTTGGGCGGTGATCCGGCGCGGCTTGCGGTGGCAGGAGACAGTGCTGGCGGCAATCTGGCCTGTGCAGCAGCCTTGCGCGCACGCGACGCAGGGCTATCCTTGCGCGCGCAGGTCAACCTTTATGGATCCTGCAACTATCCCAGCGAAGACCGGCCCTCGGCCCGCGAATTTGCGAACGGCCCCATCCTCAAGGCGGACGATGTTGCCTGGTTCTGGGAGCAATATCTGGAAGACCCCGCACAGGCCAACAATCCGCAGGCTTCCCCCTATCGCGCGGCGAGCCATGAAGGGCTCGCGCCTGCCTTCATTGGCACGGCAGAATGCGATCCCTCGCGCGACGATGCAGAGGCCTATGCCGAAACGCTGCGCCAGGCTGGTGTCGATGTGGTCGCAAAGCGCTATGCCGGCATGGTTCACGGCTTTGCATCCTGGGTGGCATTCCTCCCCGGCGCGCGAGAGGTGTTGCAGGATGCTGGGACTTTCCTGCGCAACAGGTTCACACTCTAGCCGCCACGGCAGCCGAATGTGCCGTAACGGGCGGTGGGGCGCGCTTCATCAGGGATGGAGCGTGTAACTCCCTTCTTCCGGCGCGCGCGTGGCATTGAAATAGTCGACCAGCCGCCACGGCCAGCTCAGGAACACGCGGCGCTTGCTGTTCATGTAGTAATTGTTCGCCTTGGGGTGCGTCCAGATCATATCCGGCATTCGGGCCTCCACCTTGGCGTTCCAGTCATCAAAGGCCTTTTGCGTGACCTCGAATGATCTCGCCCCTGCGTCCACCACACGATCCAATGCCTCGATGATCCAGTTGATCTGGCATTCAGTCACCAGATTCTGCCCTGCTGCATGATTGGGGGCGCTGTTGGGGCCGACCGTGTGGAAATAATTGGGATAGCCCGGAATGCACATGCCCAGATAGGAGCGGGGATCATCCTCCCCCCATTCGCTGCCCAGATCGCGCCCGCCCACGCCGGTGATGGACAAGTTGCCAATCATCTTGGCGACATTGAACCCTGTGGCGCACACGATGATGTCGCACGCGAACAGGTTTCCATCCCTGTCTTCCACACCCTCGGGCGTGATCCGGGCGATACCGCGATCATGCAACGTGACGTGCGGCTGCCTGAGCGCATCGAGCCAGCCGTTATCGAGCACGATCCGCTTCGAGAAAATGGGAAAGTCCGGCGTCAGCTTTTCGATCAGATCGGGACGGTCCTTGAGTTTGAGATCAAGGATGCCGAGCGCCCATTGCCGCACCTGCTCGTTGCTTTCTGACACCGCGAGATCATTGCCCTCCCAAGCCGGATCCTTGAGCACATTTTCAAACAGGCCGTCGGCCGCAGCCCAATAGACGCGGAAGCGGAACCATTGTTTGAAGCCGGGAATATGCGCGAGCGCCCATTTCATCCCCTCGCTCACTTCATGTGCGATTTCCGGGTTGGAAATCACCCAATGCTTGGTGCGCTGATAGACAGTGAGTTCGGACACATCGCCCGCAATCGCGCCCACCAACTGCGCAGCACTGGCCGCCGTGCCGATCACGGCCACGCGCTTGCCCTTCAGGTCGAGCCCTTCGGGCCAGTCTGCGGTGTGGACAATCGGGCCGTTGAAGCCGCGAAGGCCTTCAATCTCGGGCCATTTGAAGCGGTTGACCGGGCCATGGCCGTTGATCACCGCATTGGCGCGGATCGTCTCACTTGTGCCATCTGCGGTGCGGATCGTGACGGACCATAATCCCTCAGCCTCATCATAAGCGAGCGTTTCAACGCAGGTGTTGAAGCGGATGTTCCGCCGCACATCATATTTGTCCGCCACTTCCAGCATGTAGCGCTGCATGTCTGCACCGTGTGGGTGATAATGCTGCCAATCTGGCCATATTTCCCACGAGTAGCTGTAGAAGTGGCTGGGGGTGTCAACACCGACGCCGGGATAGCGGTTTTCATACCAAGTGCCGCCCACTTCGGGATTTTTCTCGATGATGACATGGTCATAGCCCGCTTCATCGAGTTTCATGGCCGCGCACATGCCGGTCATGCCAGCGCCGATCACCAACACCTTGAATCCGTTCGGGCGAGGCGCGCGGCCGGGCAGCTTGGACCGGTCAATCCAGGGTTTGAAGCCGCATTGATCATAGACGAGGTCGATGAAATCTTCTTCCACATCCTCACCCACGCAGACACTCATGATCTTGCGCATCAGCGCGGGCGACGGCGCATCGGTGCGCGTTGCGCCCGGCGAGGTCAGCGCGCTGCGCATGGCCTCAATCAGCGTTTCCCCCACACCGAGCGGGATTTCAGTGGGCGGCCAGCTGAATGCCGGTTTGATAAGCGGACGAAATTTTTCGAGCATCGCGTCATCGTGCGTGAGATAGACATAGGCTGCGAGCAGTGTCGGCGCATTAGCCTCGGAAAGCGCCGTCCGTAGCTCTGGCGAATCATCCAGCAGGGCCGCGTTTCCAGCGTTTTCGACTGCTTGAACCATCGTCAAACCCCTCCATTCATTCATTTGTGAGTATTGACTTACATATTGTCGTGGAGGCTGGCAACTGCTTTTGCCGTATGAAATTTGGGGCTTGTCCGACAAGTGATTAAATGTAAGTTGTAACTAACTTATAAAAATACACGCTGCCGAATCATCCGGTTTGCAGCACGAAGAGGAGCACAGGGATGCTGAACGACGCCCAGAAATTAGCCATTTCCAATGTGTTGAGGCCCGCCGCTCCGCCGCGCGAGCTGGATGATGTTTTCTCTGCCGATCAGCTGCGCCGGATGCTCGATGTCGTCCATGCCGAAGGCCCGTGGAAGCTGATCATCGCCCAACATTTCGCGTCCGCCGAGGAACTGGTGGCCACCATGTCGGGCGGTATGCCGCAGGGTGTCGAACCGCAGCTCGACTGGTTTCTGACGCCCACGTTCCGCGGCCATTATGCGCAATATTCGGCCTGTCTTTTTCCTGAGATTGACGACTGTTTCTACAATTCGCGCTTTCTGGAACTCGCCAAATCCTATTGGAATGCCGCCTATGCCAAGCCCGAAAAGATGCTGTTCAATGTGAACGGCGCGTGCGGCAACACTGATCCCGGCCATCTTGATTCCCCCAGCTTCCGGGGCGTGCGCTACGAAAATGCGCCCACCTGGCTGTGTTCGGTGATGGGCAAATCAGGGCTGTTTCAGGATTATCTCATCAAAATGGCGCAGGTCATCACCTGGTTCAGCCATGATGAAGGCAGCGGCTTCACCTATTGGCCAGATGGCCCGCTGAAGGCCCCGCAGCGGCTGATGCCCCCGGTCTATAATCGCGGTGTCCTCGTGCAGAATGAGATGATGGTGCATCGCGGTGAGGCCAATGGTCCGCTCGATCAGCAGCGCCCGGCGGGGCTGGATTTCGAGACGCGCTTTCGCGGCGAGCCCGGCAATCCGGACGGCTGGCAGGCCGTCAATGGAGACACGGTGATTGCGCGCTACGATACGCGTGACCTGCGCTTCCTGGTGCATTGGTCGGCTGAGGTGTTTGCCGATTATGCCGAGCTCAAGAAGAATATGGATCACACCGATGATCTGACGTTCGACCGCGTGTTCGAAACGCTGATCAAGGATTGCCGGGCGCGCGGGATCGAAATCGCCACGCCGACCGATCCGTTGCGCGATCCCCAGTTCATCATGACGTTGAACGCGGCCTATGATTTTGGCGGCCCGCGTGAATATCCGGCAGAGGCTCCTGTCACGCCCATCTACGCACAGGCTGCGTAAGACAAAATCCATAAAAGAGAGGGAGGATGTTATGACAACCATGTTCAGGATGGCGCTTCTGATGGGCAGCGTATCGGCGCTGGCCATGCCGCAAATTGCCTATGCCCAGCCCGCAGACACAGAGGAAGCGCGCGACGAAATTCTGGTGAGGGCCACGCGTGATGCGCGCAGCCTTCAGGAGGTTTCGATGGCAGTCGATGTGGCGACCGGCGACGATCTCGAAAAGCTTCGCATCTTTGACGTGAAAGACATCCAGCAACTCTCCCCGGGTCTGGAACTCACCAACAATAGCGGACGCAACAATACCGCGTCGCTGCGCGGCGTTTCGTTCGATCCTGATCAGGGCACATCGCCTTCGGTGCAGGTCTATTTCAACGAAGCCCCGATTGATGCGCAGACGGCCTTCACAGCCATGTACGATGTGAGCCAGATCGAAGTGCTACGCGGCCCGCAAGGCTTGTTGCGCGGCGAAACCGCCCCTGCCGGATCGATCACCATCGCCACGCGGCGACCGGATTTTGGCGTGGTCGAAGGCTATGCTCAGGCGAGCCTCACCTCGCGCGGCGGGCACAATCTGCAAGGCGGCTTCACCCTTCCGCTGGGCGAAACCTTTGCGCTGCGTGTGGCGGGCCTGACCGATGGCAACCGGATCAACCATGTCCGCAACGTCAATCGCGGTGGAGAGCGCTCAAAGAGCCGGACCTGGAGCGGTCGGGCCACATTGGGATGGAAGCCCAATGACCGGTTCGAGGCCTATCTGACCTATCAGCATCTTGACGCGGACAATCAGGTGTTCACGCAGGTTACTGGTGCCGGAAACACGCCCTTTGGGATCTATGGAGAGATTTTCGGAACGCCGTCCATCTTCATGCCGCCCGCCTTTGGCGGTGGCCCCTTTGCCGTGAACACGGCCGTGCGATCCGGCCCGGCGATCACCGTGAAGGCCCGGCTTGCGGTTTCGGAAGGGCCGTATCGGGTCAAGCTGAATTCAGACATTGTGAATCTGGCGTTTGATTGGGATTTGGGCGCCGTCAAACTCGCCTTTGTCGGCAATCACCAGCGCGCGGTGGCCAATACGCTGCGCGATCAGGATTATGGCAATGCTATTCCCGGCTATCAGCAGCTCAATCCGGTTCACGTCCCCTATAATGTCGACACGCAGGAATTGCGGCTCGATTCCAGCAACAGCGAGGGCTTTGGCTGGGGCGTGAGCGTCTATCACCGGCGGCAGAAGGGGCTCGTGACCAACGATTCCACGAATGACCTGTTCCTCTATGCCGTGTCGCCAACATCAATGGTTCGCCCGCCGAACGCCTTGGTGGGGCTGCCGGGCGCTGGCTTTGCGCCCTTCCTGATCGGCAATCAGTTGGGCCTGCAAGTCGCGGTGGATGTTCCGCTCAACATCGAAACCTTCTCGTACAATGCGCACCTCCGCTACAGTTCGGGGCCACTGCGGATCGAAGGCGGCCTGCGCTATTCGACGCGCAAGAATGTGCAGACCACGCAGATTGGCCTTTCAGGCTTGCAAACCGTTGCCAAGCGCGAAGTCATTCCGGCGCACTTGCAGGATATCCGCTCCAAACCATGGACGGGTGGGTTCAACATAAACTACGCGTTGAGTGACACGCTCAACGTCTACGCTGCATATGGCCGCTCAAACCGGGGCGGCTCCACGGGCGTCTCCACACCCATCGGCATTACCGATGATCTGGTGCGCACTACCGAGGAAAAGACCGATTCTTACGAAATCGGCATGAAGGGCTCGGCACTGGACCGGAAGCTCAATTTCTCGATGGCCGCTTACTACCAGAAGCTTGACGGCTATGTCCGCCGCCTCGATGGCATTTTCTACAATGCCCCGGCCAATCAACCCACAACCGGCTTCTTCTATTTCAACTATAATGGCGATGCGACCATCAAGGGCGTGGAAGGTACGCTCGATGCGCGCCCCACGCCCAACTGGGATGTGAACCTTTCTGCGTCCTATAGCCGCGCGCGCTTTTCCAATGCCCGCCTGCCCTGCAATGACTTTGCCGGAACGGGCATCCCCAACCAGAATGGCGTGCCAACCGTTACGGGAACTGGGAATACCAGCTATTGCCTGACCAATGGCCGTCTGGCTGAAGTGCCCGATTTCAGCCTGACAGCGAACACCGAAGTCCGGTTCCCAATGGGCAGCGTCACGCCCTATGTGCGCGCCTTGTTCACCCACCGCCCCGGCTTCTTCTCTGATCTGGCACAGTTCCATTATCAGAGCCGCCAGTTGCTCAACATGTTCATCGGTGTGCGTGGACCCGACGATAAATGGTCGGTCGATGTGTTCGCCCGCAATCTGTTCAACCAGCAGCGCATCTCAAACATTTCTGTCGGCAATGCCACGCTGAACGCAACGGTCAGCGGTGCCTTCAACTCCGGCTACCGAACCATCAACAGCACAACGCCGCGCGAATTCGGGCTGACTGCGGCTGTAAAGTTCTGACCAGCTCCCCAGGGGCGGCCGATGAATATGGCCGCCCCACCCATGGCCATTGTCCTGCCTGATCGTTCTGATAGAGCGTCGAGACGGGCTTGAGGCGGAACCCCTCCAGCGTAGCGCTGATCTGGAGGGGGCTTCTGCCAAGAGACCGCTTTAACAGCCCTCTCTCTACGAGCCCCGAGGATAGCAGCATGGCCGAAATCGAATATTCCGTGTCAGACAATATCGTGACGATCACACTGAACCGGCCAGAGCGCATGAACGCCATTTCGCGCTCCATGCTCGCCGAACTCTCGGCAGCACTCGTTGCTGCGGATGAAGACAAGGATGTGCGGGTCGTGATCCTGACCGGAGCGGGCCGCAGCTTTTGCGTTGGGCTGGATTTGCAGGAAGCCTCTCGCGGAGAAGGCATTGGCGGATCACAGGGCAATTATGCCCCCACGCTGGACCTGCGCAACGCACCACCCATTGTGCTGAACAGCATCGACAAGCCAACCCTGTGTGCGCTGAACGGCTCAGCCGCGGGATATGGCATGGACCTTGCGCTGGGGTGCGACATTCGGATCATGTCCCAGGATGCCAAGCTCGCGGCTGCCTTTGTAAAGCGCGGCGTCGTGCCTGAATCGGGGGGAACATGGTTCCTGCCGCGTATGCTGGGCTGGGCGAAGGCAGCAGAGATTATTTTCACAGGCCGAACCCTTTCGGCAGCCGAATGCCTCGCAGACGGTCTGGCGAATCAGCTTGTCGCAGCCGATGACGTGATGGCCACCACCATGGCCCTGGCTCGCGAAATCGCCAGCAATGCACCGCTGGCCGTGAGCGCATCGAAACGGATGATGCGTATGGGGCTGGAAGAGACATTTCCCACCCATGTCCAGCATGTTTACCTGCAACTGCTGCCGCTCTTCGCCTCCGCAGACTTCAGGGAGGGGATCGCCTCATTTCTGGAGAAGCGAGAAGCGCAGTTCAAGGGACAATAAGGCGCGAACACAGCGCCACGCTTTGCCAAATCGGCTGCTTCTATTTGGAAAAGTGGTGCCTCGGGGCGGATTCGAACCACCGACACGCGGATTTTCAATCCGCTGCTCTACCAACTGAGCTACCGAGGCCCAAAGCGCGGATGAATCAGCCGCGCGTTTCGGAGCCGCGCCTATAGTCAGGCTTCGGGGGTGCTGTCCAGCCCTGTTCCAGCATCTTCGTCATCTGAATGCACCGGCACCGCATAAGCGCCATCGAGCCAGTTGATCATATCCCGATCCCGGCAGCCGCGCGAGCAGAAGGGCTTGTGTGCGGGCTGCGTCGGCTTGCCGCACAAGGGGCAGCGGCGCTCAGCCATGCAAGGCTCCTGCGGCTTCGAGCAGCGCGCGCGTTTCAAACAGTGGCAGACCCATCACGCCCGAATGCGATCCGGCGAGGTGCTTCACAAATGATTCGGCCAGGCCCTGAATGGCATAGCCTCCCGCCTTCCCGTCCCATTCGCCGCCCGCCACATAGGATTCGATTTCAGCCGCGCCGAGCCGCTTGAAGCTGAGCGTGCTCACCGAAAGCCGGTGGCGCGCCGCGCCGCCCGCATCCACTACGGTAACAGCAGAGAGTACACGGTGTCGCCGCCCTGAAAGGAGGTTCAGGCAGGCGCGTGCCTGCTCCGCTGTTTCAGCCTTGGGCAAGATACGCCGCCCGCAGGCAACCACCGTATCGGCGGCCAGAACGATTTTTCCGGGATGGCGCGCAGCAACGAGCATCGCCTTTTCCGCCGCAATCCGGCGCGCATAGTCGGCAGGAAGCTCAGCCTTGTGCGGGGTTTCATCGCAATTGGCAGGGTCAACCGCTTCTGGCACAAGGCCCAGCCGCGCCAACAACTCCAGCCTGCGCGGGCTGGCGGAGGCGAGGATCATTTGAAGCGGTAGGTGATGCGGCCCTTGGTCAAATCATAGGGCGTCAGTTCCACCAGAACATCGTCTCCCGTCAGCACGCGGATGCGGTTCTTGCGCATCTTGCCTGCCGTGTGGCCGAGGATTTCATGATCATTCTCAAGCTTGACGCGGAACATGGCGTTGGGCAGCAGTTCAACGACTGTGCCGCGCATCTCGAGAAGTTCTTCCTTCGCCATCCGGTTGTTCGTGCCTTGTCAAAACTGTTTGGAGCCGCGCGCCCCTTAACCGCTTTGACGTCAAAAGGAAAGGGCTGACGCGACTTGCGTAACGGCCCATTTGCGGGCAGCCTTGTCTCTATCCAAGATGACCGTGGCAGAGGGGGCATGATGGGGGCTCGATCCAGCTTTGTGTTGATGATGGCTGCCGCCACGCTGGCGCAGGCTCTGCCGCTGGGTGCTGCACCTGACGAAGCCATCGATGGCAGCACCACGGTTGAGCAAGGCCGCCCCGCGCGCTGGATGTTTGAGCAACATTTGAAGCTGACAGCCGCGCTCGCTACACTCAAGCCGCAGCGCAAGGGCGTGGTGGATGCCTTTGTCGTCTCGATCGGGCTTGATGCCGATCCGGTGTTCGGGCGAGAAGCAGCAGAGGCCGAGCGCGTTCTGTCGCGGCGCTATGGGGCAGAAGGCCACTCCATCCTGCTGGCAGCTGGGCCGGGCGCGGGCGGCAAGGAGGATGCCAATGGCTCTCCTTCAAACCTGACCATCGCTTTGGGCAGTATCGCGGCAAAGATGGACCCGAAGGAGGACGTGCTGATCCTCTACACCACCAGCCATGGCAGCCCCACCAATGGCCTCGCCTATAAGGACGGGGAGTTCGGATTTGGCATGATCGGCCCCAAAAGACTGGCGGACATGCTCGACGGATTTGGCATCAAGCGGCGCATGGCGATTATTTCCGCCTGCTATTCGGGTATCTTCGTGCCGGTGCTGGCGAATGACACGAGTGTGATCGTCACAGCCGCATCGGACCATACATCGTCCTTTGGCTGCGTGCCGACCAATGACTGGACCTATTTCGGAGACGCCTTCATCAACAATGCGCTGCGCAGTCCGGTGACGCTGGACACGGCCGTGGCGCAGGCCTTTGCGCGGATCAGCGAATGGGAGAAGAAGGACACGCTCTTCCCCTCCCAGCCGCAATTTTCCATGGGTGAGAAAGTGGGGACTTGGCTGACGCCGCTGGAAGCGCGGATGCCCAAGGAGCGGACCAAGCCGACGGGCAAACCGGCGGTGACGAGGTAAGGCTCAGCAGAACCGCTCCACCACCTCCAGCACTTCATCGCCATAAGCATCGAGCTTGCGCTGGCCGAGGCCCGGCAGGCGCGACAAGGCGGCAAGCGAGGCCGGGCGCGCGGCGGCGACCTCCCGCAACGTGCTGTCATGGAAGATCACATAGGGCGGCACTTGTGCTTCGGCAGCACGATCCCGCCGCCACGCCTTCAAAGCCTCAAACAACGGATCGCCCACCGGATTGGACCCGCCATCACGGCGGCGCTTGCGCTCTCGCTTGGGCGTCTGGATCAGGCTGACACTCGTATCGCCTTTGAGGATCGCGCGCGCTTCCGGGCCGAACATCAACCCACCATGCTCTCCGGTACGCAAGGCATCACGCAACAGGAGCGAGCGCGCGACGGGCTTGATCAGCGCCGCCTCTTCCGCATCGACAATGCCGAAGACAGACAATTGATCATGCCCCAGCCGCTGCGCCCGCTCATCCGCCTTGCCGGTCAACACTACCTCTACATGGCCCACGCCAAAGCTCTGCCCGGTGCGGTAGACAGCGGAGAGGAACTTGCGCGCCAGTTCGGTGACGTCAAAAGCGTTGGGCGGATTGAGGCAATTGTCGCAATTCCCGCATGTCTCTGCCGGGCTTTCTCCGAAGTGCCTGAGCAGAACCGCGCGCCTGCATCCCGCCGTTTCCACAAGCGCGCCCAATGAATTGAGCCTCGCGCGTTCACCGGGGAGGCGCGATTCATCCACATCACCCAGCCATTGCCGCGCGCGGGCGAAATCATCCGCACCCCAGAACATGTGCGCCACCGCCGGTTCGCCATCGCGCCCGGCTCGTCCGGTTTCCTGATAATAGGCCTCGATCGATTTGGGCAGACCGGCATGGACCACGAAACGGACATCGGGCTTGTCGATCCCCATGCCGAACGCGATGGTCGCCACCATCACCATATCCTCGCTCGCCACAAAATCAGCCTGATTCTGGCGGCGCACCTCAGGCTCCAGCCCGGCATGATAAACGCGCACTGGTCGCCCGGTCTTCGCCAGCTTGTCCGCCAGCACTTCCGTGCCATTACGCGACTGAACATACACAATACCCGCGCCCGGCGTTTCGGCAATCACATCCGCCACCTGCCGCGTCGTGCCATCGCGCGGGGTAATGGCGTAGCGGATGTTGGGCCGGTCAAAGCCCGCCACGATCAGCCCGTCATCGGGAATGCCAAGCTGCGCCAATATGTCCGCGCGCGTGTGCCGGTCTGCCGTGGCGGTCAGCGCCAGACGCGGCACGTCATGGAAATCATCCATCAGCGGACGCAGCATCCGGTAATCGGGCCGGAAATCATGCCCCCATTCAGAGACGCAATG
Organism: uncultured Sphingomonadales bacterium; assembly: GCA_937870585.1. Classification (GTDB taxonomy): domain Bacteria; phylum Pseudomonadota; class Alphaproteobacteria; order Sphingomonadales; family Sphingomonadaceae; genus Aquisediminimonas. Next base: position 91,940 of record CALMZE010000007.1, read on the forward strand.
CGCTTCATCAATGGCGAAGAGCGCAATATCGGCTTCGCGGAGCAGGCCCCGGAATTCATAGCCGGACGCGCGTTCTGGCGCGACGTAAAGCAAATCGAGCTCACCTGAACGGAACCGCTCCAGCGTCTCCGCCCGGTTCTCATCCACCGAAGTCAGCGCAGCGGCGCGGATGCCCGCGCTGGTGGCGGACCGGATCTGATCGTGCATCAGCGCAATCAGCGGAGAGATGACGATGGTCGTTCCGCTGCTCATCACGGCAGGCAGTTGGTAGCAGAGCGATTTGCCTGCTCCGGTCGGCATCACTGCCAACGTTCGCAATCCGCCCAGAACGCGGGCCACCACGTCAGACTGGACCCCGCGAAACCCCGGAAATCCAAAGACGCGCCGCAGGTGATCGAGCGTATCGGGGGGAAGCGGCGGCGCAAGCATGGCGCTGCCCTAGCGGGGAAGTGGGCCGCGCGGAAGCCTGCTCTGGCCTCTCCCGCGCTTCCATGGCACAAGGCCGCCATGTCCCGCCTTTCCGATCTGGCGCACCGCCTGCGCATTGACGCCCATGCCGTCTGGCTCGCCGCGCGTGATCCCGCTGTGCCATGGCCGGTGCGGCTGTTCGGCCTGTTTCTCGCGGCCTATGCGCTCTCACCAATTGATCTGATCCCGGACTTCATCCCGGTGCTCGGCTTGCTGGACGATGCGATCATCCTGCCTGCGGGCGTCTGGCTGTTCGTCAAGCTGGTTCCGGCTGATATTTGGGAAGGCCATAAGGCGAGCGCAGAGGCCGCCAGCCATCGCCCGGTCAGCCGCTGGGGCGCGGTCGGCATTGCGCTGTTGTGGATCGTGGCACTGGCTTGGGTGGCGCTGCTGGTGCTGGGCGGGCGCTATTATTGAGGATGATGGCATGACCGAACGCCGCTTCAAACAGGTGGATGTGTTCACTGCCGTGCCGCTGATGGGCAATCCTGTGGCCGTCATCCTGGAGGCAGATGGCCTGACTGATGCCGACATGCATCGCATGGCCGCGTGGACCAATCTGTCCGAGACAACCTTCGTGCTGCCGCCGACCGACCCGGCCGCCGATTATGCCGTGCGCATCTTCACCCCGCGCGCCGAACTGCCCTTTGCCGGGCACCCGACGCTGGGCACCGCTCATGCTGTGATCGAAGCGAGGATTGCCGCGCCGAAGGACGGCACGCTGGTGCAGCAATGCGCAGTGGGTCTTGTGCGGGTCGCGGTGGAAGAGGCTGGCCTGTCCTTCACCCTGCCCGCGCATCGCTTTGAAGAGGCCCCACAGCCCGACATCATCGTGAACGCTTTAGGGGGTGCAGGCGCTGTTGTGTCTGGCCCGCGCATTGTGAATGTCGGCCCGCGCTGGGTGATTGCCGAACTCGCCTCTGTAGCGTTTGTGGAATCGCTGGAGCCTGATCTGGCCGCACTCGCCGCTTATGATCGAGCCCATGGCACAACCGGGCTAACGGTCTATGCCACAGGCGGCGCGGGAGACATCACCGTGCGCAGTTTTGCGCCTGCGGATGGCATTGCGGAAGACCCGGTCTGCGGCAGCGGCAATGGCGCGGTCGCGGCGTTCCGGCTGGATGCGGGGCAAGTGAAGCCAAGCGAGTCTTATCTCTCCAGTCAGGGCCGTCAGGTCGGGCGCGATGGCCGCGTGGCGGTGCGTTTTGGCCCAGACACCATCCATGTCGGGGGCGCGTGCGTCACACTGATCGACGGAATTTTGCGCTTGTAAGCAGTTGCGGCTATGGGCGTGCGATGACTCCCTTATTCCCTGTAATGGCGGGCGGCGCGATTGGTGCTGCGCTGCGCTATTGGACCGGCCTCGCCCTTCCGCCCCGCAGCGGCTGGCCGCTTGGCACGCTGGCCGTCAACATCATCGGCGGCCTGCTGATGGGGCTGCTCGCAGCTTCAGTCGTCAAAGGCAGCGCGAGCGAGACGATGCGATTGTTTGCAGGCGTCGGAATTTTGGGCGGCTTTACCACCTTTTCCGCTTTCAGCCTCGAAAGCTTCCGAATGATCGAAGGCGGGCAATGGGGGCAAGCAGCCAGCTATGCCGCCGTCTCAGTCATTGCCTCTATCGGCGCGGTGGCGCTGGGATTTGCGCTGGTGCGGCCATGAGCGACGCGATCCGCACCTTCACCGTCCGCCCTGATGATGACGGCATCCGGCTGGACCGCTGGTTCAAGCGGCATTTGCCCGAAACCAGCTTCAACCTCGTTTCGCGCTGGGCGCGCACCGGGCAGTTGCGGCTGGATGGCAAGCGCGCCGATCCGGGAGACAGGGTGGCGGCAGGCCAGCAAATCCGCGTGCCGCCTGCTGAAACAACGCCAAAATCAGACGCACGCCCAGTGCGCAAGCGTGTGGACCTTTCACCGGATGTGATCGACTTTGCCCGCAGCTTGGTGATTCACAAAGACCCTCAGGCGCTGGTGATCAACAAGCCACCGGGCCTCGCCACGCAAGGCGGCACTAACACCACCGAACATGTCGATGGGCTGCTCGATGCGCTCCAGTTTGAAGCCGATGCCCGGCCCAAACTGGTTCACCGGCTGGACAAGGACACGTCGGGCGCGCTGCTGCTCGCCCGCTCGTCGCGCGCTGCTGCGCATTTCGCCAAGGCCTTTTCCAGCCGCACCGCGCGCAAAGTCTATTGGGCGCTGGTCGTCGGCGTGCCGGCCATCAACGATGGGATGATTGAGCTCTCCATCTCCAAACAGCCCGGCACCGGCGGCGAAAAGATGCACGTCGACGAGAAGGAGGGCAGCCCGGCCCGCACGCGGTATCGTGTGGTCGAACGCGCAGGCAACACGGCGGCCTGGGTGGAGCTTCAGCCCTTCACCGGTCGCACCCATCAGCTGCGTGTGCATATGGCTGCGATCGGGCATCCGATTGTGGGCGACGGCAAATATGGCGCGCGCGATGCTTTTCTTACTGGCACAATCAGCCGCAAGATGCACCTGCACGCGCGCCGCATCCGCATCGACCATCCCGATGGCGGACAGGTGGATGTCACTGCCGAGCTGCCGCCGCATATGGCCGAAAGCTTCGATTCACTGGGCTTCGATGTTGAACTGGCGGACATGCTCCAGCTTGATGAAGTGAAGTTCAAGGACACGGCGGCGGGTCAGGCGCGGCTGGTGGCGAACAAGGCCAAGGCGGCCCGCAAGGAGCGCAAGGGTGAACGGCGCGCGCGCGGCAGTGCGCCCGAAAAACCCAAGGCGATGGTGCCCAAGTCCCGCACGGCCAAACCGGCCAGCCGGACGACACGGCCCGCCAGACCACCGCGCAAGCCCAAGGCATAAGCCCGCATGAACCGGCTCGCTTTGTTTGATTGTGACGGCACACTCGTCGATTCGCAGCACAACATCATCCTCTGCATGGAGGACGCGTTCGCACGTGCAGGGCTTGATGCGCCGGATCGCCACGCCACGCGGCGCATCGTGGGCCTCAGCCTTGTGCCCGCCATGCGACAGCTGTTGCCCGATGCTGATCCCGCCCTCCACGTCCAGCTGGCCGAGGATTACAAAACTGCCTTCCAGCGCCTGCGCGGCAAAGGGCTCGTGGAAGAGCCGCTGTTTGACGGGATTGTCGAAGCGATGGACGCGCTCGCTGCTGATGGCTGGTTGCTTGGCGTCGCCACCGGCAAATCGGATCGCGGGCTCGACTTGTGCCTGCGCGCGCATGGCATCAGGGACCGGTTCGTGACGCTGCAAACAGCAGATCGTCACCCCTCCAAGCCGCACCCCTCCATGGCGCGTGAAGCGATGGCGGATGCGGGGGCCTCGCCCGCGACTACCATCATGATTGGGGATACCAGCTTTGACATGGCGATGGGCGTGGCAGCGGGCGCGCGTTCGCTCGGCGTCGATTGGGGCTATCATGACCCGCACGAGTTGGTGGAGGCCGGGGCCTATCATGTCGCTCTGCACCCGGATGAACTGAAGGATGTGATGACATGAACGAAGACAAGGCGAAGGCCCGCTTCATGATGCTCAATGTTGTCCGCTTTTCGGGCATCTTGTTCGTCTTTGCAGGACTCGCCAATGCCAACGGCAAACTGGTTCCGGAGGCCGCACCTTATCTGGGCATCATGTTGTGCTTGATGGGCCTGATCGACTTTTTCGGCGCGCCGATCCTGCTCAAGAAGGCATGGAAGAAGCAAGACGGGCAATGAAGCGGTTTTACAAGGATGTGGCTGTCACGCCCGAACGGGGCATCACGCTGGGTGGCCGTGCCGTGCGCACCCCAGCACGCGCGCTGCTGACGCTGCCCAATGATGCGCTTGCTGAGGCTGTGGCGGATGAATGGCGCGCACAGGGCGAGGAGATTGACCCACGTTCGATGGCGATGACGGGCTTGGCCAATGCCGCCATTGACCGTGTGGCGCCCGATCCCGCCGCCTTCGCAGCCCCCCTTTCTGCTTATGCCGAAAGCGAATTGCTCTGCTACCGCGCCGAAGAGCCACCGGAACTCGCCGCGCGGCAGGAGGCGGTCTGGGGGCCGATTCTCGATTGGGCGCGCGGGCGCTATGATGTCAGCTTCACACTGGTGGCGGGCATCATGCACCAGCCCCAGCCAGACGCGACGCTGACAAGGCTGGCGGACGCAGTGGCTGCGCGTTCGATCTGGGAACTTGCAGCGCTCAACCCGATGGTCTCGATCAGCGGATCGCTGGTCATTGCACTGGCGGTGCTCGAAGGCGCGTTGCAGCCTGAAGCGGCTTTTGCCGCCGCGCATCTCGATGAAATCTGGCAGGCCGAACTCTGGGGCGAAGATGATTGGGCGCTCGATGCCCGCGCCGTGCGCGAACGCGACTTCCTCAATGCCTGCCGGTTTCTGGCGCTGTTGAAACTCTAAGGCATCTCCGCCTTCACCGGCAGGAACCAGCGCGCCAAGATGCCGCCTGCCAGCGTCAGCATGCTCACGTTCGCCACGAAGTTATAGATGGCGTAGCTCCAATCGATATGATCCCAGATCGGCATGCCAAGGAATGAGAGCCCGCTGCCCGCCACTGCGAACAGCAGCACCGTTTTGAAGCGCGAGACATAATCGGGCACGCGCCGGTCTATCCCCATCAAGGCCCAGCCGAGCACGAAGCAGATCAGGAATTCGTGGATAAAGCCCCACAGGATCACGTTCATGTCTGCCACGGGGAAGCCGCTCGCATTGTAATGCACCATGGCAATCGGGCCTTTGCCATAGGCGATCGTTCCCGCCTGCGTACCGGGATCGGGCACGACATAGGTGCCGGTTTTGGGGAGGTGTTGCGCCAGTGCGCTCTGCACGGCGGCACTCTGCGCCTCGTCAAGGCTGGCATAGCCGATCTTGCTGAGCGGCGTCGCAAACAGGATGAACCCTGCGACGAACATCGCCACAGACGCGACCAGCGCGCCAAACATCATCTTGAGCAAAGACACGGCCCGAACTCCCCGTTCCGGCGCTTACTTGACCAAAACTTCCACCCGCCGGTTAAAAATGGAAGCCACATCATCTGCGGTCGGCTCCACCAGTTCGCGTTCGCCGCGCCCGGATGCACGCACCAGCGAGGAATCAAGGCCCATGCCAACAAGACGCTCAGCCACCTGCTCCGCCCGCTTGACGGAAAGGGCGTCATTGGCCGCGCCGTCACCCACAGTATCGGTATGGCCCACAACCTGCACATCCACGCCGGATCGGCGCTTCACTTCGTCGAACAGGTCCGGAATGAGCTGGGTCGATTCGTCAACCAGTTCGGTCGAGCCTTCCTTGAAGTAGAGCACGAACAGGCGCGGCGGCTCTGGCATGGAGGCCAGCAGATCGCCATATTTGGCCTGCATCGCTTCCGCGCTCATATCCTTGCGCTTGACCGACTTGCCAGAAATGCCCGCCGTAGCGTTGGCCGCATCAAGCACAGCCAGATCCTCGCCCGTCACGGGATCGAGCACGGCAAGCGCACCCACAGGCTTGTCACCCTTGGCCGTGTGTTCACCCGGAAGCAGGGAAATCCCCGTCCGCGACGCGCAGCCTGATGCCAGCAAAGCCAGGGCAATAAGGGTCAGACTGCGTGTGCGCATAGGCGGCGATCAGTTCACTTCAACAACAAAACGGGTGCCGCGTACGCCCAGCAGCGCAGAGGGTGTCTGCACCTTCATGGCGTCCTTGGCGGACTTGGCGATATGGCCCGAAACGATGGCCACCTTGCCCTTTTCGATACGAGACAGGAACTTGCCTGCGTGCGTCGTATCGTCAAAGCTGAATTCGGGAATGCTGACTTCGCTGTTCGCGCCAGCGGCGATGCGGGTGTCATCATTCATGGTGACGCCTAGCTTACCGCGCTTGCCGGTAATGAGCTTGTCGCCCTGCTCCAGGATGAAGCCCGGCTTGACCGGAAGACTGGCACCACCGCGCAGGACCGAAGCGACACCCGCCACGGTCTTGATCCTGCCGATGCCGCCAGCGAGAGCGGGCTGAGATGTGAGCGCG
>CALMZE010000008.1 GCA_937870585.1 uncultured Sphingomonadales bacterium
GCGGGCTGACGCGGCTATCCAGGGGCTGGGGCGGACCAACCGCACCAATCAGGCTTCAGCCCCGCTGTTCCGTCCGGTCACGACCAATGTCAAAGGCGAACGGCGCTTCATCTCCACAATCGCGCGGCGGCTTGATACGCTCGGCGCCCTGACGCGCGGTCAGCGCCAGACCGGGGGGCAAAACCTGTTCGATCCGGCCGACAATCTTGAAAGCCAATATGCCAAGGATGCGCTGACAAGCTGGTTCGGTCTCCTCTATGCCGGAAAGCTGGACGCTGTGGCGTTGAGCCGGTTCGAGGAGCTTTCGGGTCTGCGAATTGCGGCAAAGGACGGCGGAATGGTCGACGATTTGCCGCCGATCCAACGTTGGCTTAATCGGATTCTCGCTTTCCCGATTGGTCTTCAGAACGCGATCTTTGACGAATATCTGGGGCTCGTCGAGGCACGGGTCGATGCCGCCCGGCAAGCCGGTACTCTTGATCTTGGTGTTGAAACGCTTCCAGTCGAGAGTTTTGACATATTGGAAGATCGGATCATCCGGACCGATGAAGCCTCTGGGGCCACCACTCACCTTCTCGAAATCGAAATCGCTCGGGCACTGCACCCCTTGTCGTTTGATCGGCTGATGTCGATCCACGGCACAACTGGCCGGAACTGGAAGGCCCTCAAGAATGAACGTTCAGGGCGCGTTGCTCTGATGATCCCCGCACGGCGATTGCTGACCGACGAGGGCGAACGCATTGACCGGTTCGAGCTTATTCGCCCTCTGAAGCGGGATTATCTGACCGCCGATCAGCTTGCAGAGAGCCACTGGGAGCCCATTCACGTCGAAAGCTTCGAAAAGCTTTGGAACGCTGAAGCGGAGGACGTCGCAAGGTCGCTCAAGCGCGAGCGCCTCCATCTGGCGACAGGACTGCTATTACCTGTCTGGGACAAGCTTCCAGACGAATGTGTGCGTGTGACGCGGATTGCTGCCCAGGATGGTGCTTCGCTGTTGGGACGGGAGATCCCTGCGGTCTATATTCCCGATCTCGCTGAAGCGCTTGGATTGAACATTGAGGCCAGTGTTCCGGTCGAGGGGCTCTCAAATCTTGTTCTCAAGACAGGCAAAGCAATGCCGGTCAAAGGGCCAGAACCATTGACCTTGAAGCGTTCGCTCGTGAACGGCAGCCAGCGGATGGAACTGACAGGCTGGAGCCATGAACGGCTCAATTGGTATAAGGCGCAAGGATGCTTCACTGAGATTATCCGCTATCAAACGCGACTGTTTGTACCGCTCAATGAAGGATCGGTCGTCCTCGCACGCATCGGGATCAGCTAGGTTCGTGTAGTGACTTCGGGCCAATCATAGTCAATTGTAAACGACCAAGGATTGGCTTGGTCCGGAAAGGTTGCTTCTAGGAGTTGAAATGCGTTCATCAGACGCGGGTTCAGTTTTCTGCCACTTCCGTTTTCGAGACATTCGCAACATTGTTGGGATTAAAACACTCGCTCCAAACGCGACATTGGTTTGGGTTGGATTGCTAACTCGGAGGATTTTGCTCCCCCAGTCTTTCGGCTTCAGACGCTGCCGACCATTCCTATCAGGCGGCGAACTATGACGGAAGAGTTTGTGCATATCCTCAGGTAAAGTCCCAAGTAGCGATGGCTGCATATAATATCCTCGCCACAGGGGCTATATGCCATTTGCAATTGATTGAGCACAGCGGAAGCCAACGTGCGATGTCGATGTATCGATTGGTTGAAACCATTTGGCCGCTGGCCGATATCGTTGGCAATAATCGGGAGAGCAGAGATGCGACCCACCCTTGAGCACCTTATATGTGTTGGGGTTCAAGGATCGCTCAGCACCCGCCGCAGGACAACACCCCTTGTTGCCGGGGCGGCCATAGGCGTCGCTGCTGGTCCATTCCCACACATTGCCAATCATGTCGAACAGTCCATAGGCATTGGCGGGATATTGGCCCACCGGTGTCGTATAAGGTGGTCCTCTCCGGTCAGGGTGTTTGAATGGAAAGCCTTTTGGCCAGAAATTTGCCATCACCTTGCCGTCGGGAAACAGCTCATTGCCCCAAGCAAAAGTGGATTGAGCGATCCCGCCTCGTGCTGCAAACTCCAGTTCGACTTCTGTAGGCAAACGCTTGCCTGACCAGTTCGAGTAAGCGAGTGCATCGCAATACGCGATATGCACTACGGGATGATCGTCTGGAACAATGCAGCCATCGACTGGCCCATAAGGCTGCCGCCAGCTTGCGCCGGGAACATAGGCCCACCAGCTTTCCGGGCCAACAGGCTGCCCTTTCGGCGGTGGTGCGAAGACGATCGATCCGGCCACCATCATATGCGGCAGGATACCGGGATAATCGTCTGGATTCGGCGCCGTCTCGGCCAGCGTGACATAGCGCGTCTCGTCAACAAACGCAGCAAATTGCGCATTGGTAACGGGGGATATGTCCAGCAAGAACGGCTCCACTGCAATCTGTCGCACCGGTGCCTCTTCCGGATAGAAATCGTTGCAGCCAAAGCTGACGAGGCCGCCGTCCAACCTGCACATTCCCGCATACATCTGGCCGTTCTCCGTTTCGTTAAGCAGCGTATTCCCGGTCCATGGTGCCGGATCATGCTCGGCATTCCTTTCATCACATTCGGCGCAAGTCCAGCCAATTTCAAAATTGGTCAAACTGATCGAAGAGACGAGCGGACTGTTGAAACTGCGCGTTTCATGCATCAAACACAAAAATTGGGCATAGCAAACCCGATGTCATCACGCACGATGTGGCTCTAGCTGCCCGCAAGCCGCGCTTATTTGCTGCCAATATCGATATAATGCCACATGGCCAAATAGTTTGACATCCATGGCATGTTTAGCATAATTGGCCTTACCACACAAAAATCGCTCGAGCGATTCTGCTGTTCATGATGGGAGAGAAATTATGACTCGCAAGTTTGTCCTGCTGGCGGGCGTTAGCCTTGTGTTTGCACCAACCAGCGCCTTTGCGCAGGATCAGAATTCGGCTCTGGAGGCTGCAACTGGCCTGGAAGAAATCATCGTCACGGCCCAAAAACGCGAAGAAAATATGCAGGACGTTCCGGTGTCCGTCACCGCGCTGTCCGCCGCGGCCATTGAGAACCAGCGTATTGTGCAATTTTCAGACCTGACGCGCGCCGCGCCTTCGCTGACCATTTCAGAAGGCACGAGCGCGAATAACAGCAGCATCTTCCTGCGCGGGATTGGCACGACGGCGTTCAGCACCAGCGTAGAACCCAGCGTCTCGGTTGTGATCGATGATATCGCAGTCGTGCAGCAGGCACAGGCCTTCGCCAATCTCAGCGACATTGAGCGCGTTGAGGTTTTGCGAGGTCCGCAGGGCACATTGTTCGGCAAGAATGCGTCGGCTGGTGTGGTCAATGTCGTCACCAAAGGCCCGTCCGACAACTTTACCGGCGGTTTCCAGATTTCTGCCACCGATGATACGGAAATCCGCGCCGAAGCGATGGTCTCTGGTCCGCTGGGTGATACGGCGGGCTTCAGGCTCAATGGTTATTATACCTATCGCGAAGGCTTTTTCCGCAATCTAACGACCGGTAACCGAACAAATGGCGAAGATGGCTTTGGCTTTCGCGGCAAGTTCAACTTTGATGCGTCGGACAAGCTGACCGTCAAGCTTGCAGCGGATTATTCAGAGCGCAACTCGACCACGGGGGTCCGCTCCTTGCGCTTTGTCGGTGCCGGAGCGCGGTCGTTCGGCGTTCCGACTTTGGTGCTTGCGCCCTCGCTTGTCGGCATCACGCCGGGGTCTGACAATTTCAAGGTCCGGTTGAACGATGAATTCGATTCGCACACCAAGCAATTCTCGGGCAGCGCCAAGTTCATCCTCGATCTGGGCGGCGCTTCGCTGACGTCCATCTCCAGCTATCAGGATTGGAAATACAGCTATTCGGGCGAAGATGTTGATGGCACCGATCTCAATGTGCTGGGTGCCCTGACCGGTGGCCTCGCAAGCGGTGGTCTGGCTCAGGGCGGCCCCTTCCACGCCACGTCCTTCACGCAAGAACTGCGTGTGGCTTCTGATGGCGCCGGACCGTTCAAATATCTGGCCGGGCTCTATTATTCTGACGCCAATACAGACCGTGCATTCGCGCGTGGCCCTGTTACGCTGCTGGCGGGCTGGGACTCGACTGCGTCCACCCGCAGTCTGGCCGCTTTTGCCCAGCTGGATTATGACATTTCAGACCGGACGCGCATTGGCGGCGGCATTCGCGTCAATAATGAAAAGATTGGCGTTGATTTCACCAATCTGATCATCCCCGCAGTGCCGCCAGCCAATAATGCCACCTGTCTGGTGACCTGCACGGGCAGCGACAAGGAAACCGCTGTGACCTACAAGATTTCGCTCCAGCACGATCTTGCAGACCGCGTCATGGCCTTTGCGACATTCGCAACCGGCTATAAGGGCCAGGGCTTTGATATTTCGACCGGGTTTACCCCGGCACGCGCCGCGCGGCCAGTGAGCGCCGAGCACTCCAAGGCCTATGAAATCGGCATCAAGAGCCGCCTGTTCGACAATCGCCTGCAACTCAACCTGACCGGCTTCTGGACCGATTATGATGATTTTCAGGCGCAGGCTGGCGTTATCGATGCTGTCACCGGGCTGGTGCAGCTTGGCCTGAACAATGTCGGCAAGCTGCGCACCAAGGGTATTGAACTGGAAATGTCGGCAGAGCCGGTATCCGGGTTACGGATCGATGGCTCTGCCGCCTATGTCGATGCGAAGATCCGCGCCTTCCCTGCGGCAAACTGCTATGTTGGTCAGGCTGTTACGCCGCAAGTGGGCTCTGCCCCGATGGGTGTTGGCTGCTTCGATGCAGACGGCACGGGACCGGGCACGACCCGGATCCAGAATCTGGCGGGCGCAAATTTGGCCAACTCGCCGAAGTTCAAGTTCAATCTCGGCGGCGTCTATACCTTCGCGCTGGGTGGATCCGGGATGAAGGGCTCTTTCGGCCTCAACTATCAGTATCAGACCAAGGTCAATTTTGACCTGTTCCAGAATCCGCTGACCGTCCAGCCTGCTTACGGCGTGCTGAACGGGAATATCGGCCTCGATAGCGGAGAGGACAGCACGTTGAAGGTGACGCTGTTCGTGAACAATATTTTCGACAAGCATTATGTCGCGAACATCGCGGATGGATACAGCACGTTCGGCAATGTCCATGTACTGACCCAGTCATTCACCCGGAATTCGCAGCGCCATTTTGGTGTAAAGCTGAAATATGAGTATTGATGGCCTGACCGGGGCAGGGGCGTGTGCATTTGTCCCGGTCAAGCTTCGGTAACAAAGCGAGGGAACCCGAACAGATGGCCATGCAACGCTCGCGGTTTTTGCGAATGTCGGCGTTGATGGCGCTGGCTCTCTCTACCACGGGACTGTCTCAGGCTAAGACGCCCCAACACGCCGCTGCACCCCGGCCCAATGTCGTTGTCGTTCTGCTCGATGATCTGGGCTTTTCAGACATCGGCCGTTTCGGCAGCGAAATTGCCACGCCGACCATGGACAGACTCGCGCAGCGTGGTGTCAGCATGAGCCAGTTTTACGTCAACCCGCGCTGCTCGCCGACGCGGGCCGCGCTCTTGACCGGCAAATACCCGCACGAAGTCGGCATGGGCGGATTGCCGCTCCCTTCACTCATGAAGACGCCGCCGGGGCCTTACCAAGGCTATCTGAACGCCTCAGTGCCCACGGTTGCCTCGCGGTTGAAAGAGGCGGGCTATGCCACTTTCATGAGCGGCAAATGGCATCTGGGCGATGCTCCCCAGAACTGGCCGCGCAAGTTTGGCTTTGATCGCTATTTTGGGCTGATCAGCGGAGCAAGCAGCTATTATGAGCTGGTGACCGAAACGATGGGCAAGCGGATCATGGCGGATGAAGACACGCCCTTCACGCCGCCCGCCGAGGGTTTTTACATGACGACCGCGATCACCGATCGTGCCGTCGACTATATCCGCACTCATGAACAGGCCGCGCCCGACAAGCCGTTCATGCTCTATCTGGCCTACACCGCCCCCCATTGGCCGCTGCACGCGCCGGACGCCGCCGTTCGCAAATATGATGGCGTCTATGACAAGGGCTGGCCCGATGTGCGCGCCAAACGCCTGTCCCGTCTGAAGTCGCAAGGCATGGCTGATCTGGCAGTGGATGCGGCCAATTGGCCAGCCGGTCGTGAAGACTGGGATCGCTATCCCGACAAAGCAGGCTGGGCGCGCCGCATGCAAGTTCATGCCGCGATGGTGGAACTGGCCGATGCCGGGCTTGCGCGTGTGGTTGAGACGTTGGAACAATCGGGCGATCTGGACAATACAATCATCCTCGTCATGTCAGACAATGGCGCTTCGGGCGAAGACGCCGCGGCGCGCGGGATCGACAAGCCAGAGATTCTCCCCGGTCGCCAGGGCAGCTATGTGTCAATTGGCAAGGAAGGCGCGCTGATGGCGAATACGCCGTTCCGCGATGTCAAAGGCACGGTGTTTGAAGGCAGCGTGCGGTCACCTTTCATCGCCTTTTGGCCAAAAGGGCTGGGCCGCGCCAAGGGGCTGAAATCCAAAGGCTATGCGACGATCCTTGATGTCATGCCGACGATCCTCGATGCTGCGGGCGTTGCCCCCGACAGCGGCGAAGGGCGATCTTTGCTGCCCGTGCTGAAGGGGAAGGCCGCTCTCAAGCCCCAGCCCTTTTACTGGGAACATTATGGTTGGCGCGGCGTGCGCGATGGCCCGTGGAAGCTGGTGAGCCCCGCGCTCAGCAAGGACTGGCTTTTGTTCAACATTGACCGCGATCCGGGCGAAAACAAGAATCTGGCCAGCAGCCAGAAAGCGCTTGTTGCACGTCTGTCTGCCAATTGGGAAAATTGGGCAAAGGCCACGCATTCGGAGTCGCTGGACCCCAAATTTCTGCGCATGCTCGATGAAGGTGGAAAGGCCGCTGCCAAGACACCGAAAGCTGCGCAATGATGGAAGGACATAGCCGCCGCCAGATGTTGTTGGCCAGTGTGGCAGCAAGCGTTTTGCCGGGGTGCGTCATGCGACCGGCATCGACCCCAGCACCGCTCGGTATCGGAGACATTACGGTCCGCAAGGAGCTTCAGGCAGATTTTACCGGCACGCTCGCCAAGTTGAAGGTGATGGGCTACCCCCATTTCGGTTCTCGCATGAGCGCCTATTCCCCGGCCGAGCCGCCCGAGCCACTGCCTGCCGACAAGGCGCAGATGCTGCGCGACGCGGGGTTTTTGCCGGGGCCGGCTCGCCTTGGCTTTGGTAGTCCGCTCGAACGCGATATAGATGCTGCACTGGCGTTCGGCGCGTCAACGCTTGTGCTGTCTGCCGGGCATATCTTCTTTGATGTGCGGGGCGGCATGAAGCCGCGCACGCCAACGCGCGCAGAGTTGGACAGCTTCATCGGTGAACTGGGCGCGATGGGTGCGAAAATTCACGCAGCCGGGCTGAAATTCGCTTATCACAACCATTGGTTTGACAGCACGCCGATCGAGGGTGTTCATCCGCTCACCCTGATGATTGAACGCACCGATCCGGCGCATGTGTTTTTCGAGATAGATCTCGCCTGGGCGCATATTGCGGGCGAAGATGTGCTAGGCCTGATCCGCCGTCTCGGGCCTCGGCTTGTTTCGATGCACGTCAAGGATGTTGATCGGACGCGGGGCACCGATCCTCAGGCGCAAATGGTCCCGGCAGGCGATGGCGAGATGAATTACACCGTGCTGGCCCCCGCCATTCGTGCGCTCACCAAAGCTCTGCCTGTGGTGGAAGTCGACAATCCAGCCGATGGCCTTGTGGCAGCAGCACGGGCCTGCCAGTTCATCCGGAAAAGCTGGCAAGCGTAACGCGAGTTCCGCTTTCGGCGCTGAGATAGGCGGCGTAGACGATCTCCATCACATCCATCGCCAGCATCAGATCGCTCTTGGGTGCCCGCCCTTCGCGGATCGCACCCAGAAAATCACGCAGTTCCTCTGGATAGCCGGTGACAGCATCTTCATCGGGTGCAGGAAAAGACCAGCCTTCCTTGGTCTCGGTCTTTTCAACCAGATACTCGCTGTCAAAATAGGCCCCATCGGGCGTGTAGGCTTGGCAGGCCGTATTGGGATTGATGTTGGCCGTCACCACCGCGCGCGAACCATAGGCCGAGAGGAAGTTGCGGATGCCCCCAAGCCTTGTATCGGTGGAAGTCAGTTGCGCTACCGAGCCATCGTCAAAAGTGACAATCAGGCTGGCGAAATCCTCCACATCCTGCCAGCCGGTGCCGATATGTTTGGGTTCCTGCTGCTGGAACGCGGCAATGGCGCTCAACTGCGTGGCGTGGGCGATGACCGAAACCGGGCGGATGGGAACGCCGCCACGCCGCCGACCCTCTTCATATTTGAGAAACAATGCCGCCCCGATGGGGTGAACGCACAGCCGCAGGAGAGAGCCGCCGCCTGCCGTCCGCCAGTGCCGGGCATAGGCCGCATGCGACCCTGAATGCGATTCCTCGCCTTCGATCCGCATGATGACCGAAGCACTCGCTGCCATCAGCCGGTTCAGCTTGGTGATGGGCGGCGCATAGACCCAATTCTCGCCGTAGCAGAAGGTGACGCCAGCCCGGGCCACAGCATCCTGCACGCGGGCCGATTGCTCCATGACTGAATCCAGCATGGCACGCCGGGAAAACCCGTCTGCACTCCAGGTCTTGCCAGCGCCTTCGGGTCCGAAAAACCCACCCAGCGGCTTTTCGCAGATAATGTGCTTGCCGTGCTGTGCTGCCCTGATGGTGAGTTCGGTATGCAAATGATTGGGCACGCAGATATCAACGACATCAATCATAGGATCAGCGAGCAATGCGTCAATATCATCGACGATACGGGGCACATGGAACGCCTGCGCCAGGGCAGCAGCCTGCGGACGGTTGCGGCTGCAGAGGGCGACCACTTCAAACGCCTCGCCATAGACTTTGCTGTAGCTGGCCAGATGGAAGTGAGCCGCAAAGCCCGATCCTATCACCCCGATCCGCACTTTTTCGTCCATCATATATCCTTTGCCCAGGGGGGGGGTTAATCAGCGAGCTCCTTGCCGCGCGTTTCTGGCGCGAACCACGCCGCTGCAAGGCCCAGCAGAAAAACCGAACACATCACCATCGCCGAATAGCGCAGCGGCAGGGGAGACGGATAGCCGCTGAAGACTTGCGTAGTCAGCGCTGCCGAAACAAAGCTGCCCCCCGCTGCTGCAAAGCGGCCGAGATTATAGCAGAAGGAGACGCCGGTTCCGCGCGATCTCGCGCCGAACAATTCGGGCAGATAGATGGAGAAACCCGCAAACACGCTCAACTGCGCCGCGCCCATGAGCGGCATCATCCAATAGGCGTCTGCCGGGCTATCCAGATTGGCATAGACGAACAGCGTGACGACAAGCGCGCTCGAAAAGCCGATCAGAAACGCCGGGCGGCGACCATAGCGATTGGCGACCCAGGTAAAGGCAATCATGCCGCACATGCCGCCAAGCATCTGCACCAGATAGGCCCAGTTCTTCGCACTCGCGACCTGCGCCTTGATCGGACCTGCTGGATCAAGCGCTACAAAATGCGCGGTAAAGGCGGCATCCTGAAGATCCACGGCATATTCGCCAATCGCCCACAGCCCGACTACCCCGCCCATTGCCAGCATGGAGCCGATGATCAGATTGCAGCGTTCCTCGCGGTCACCCAGCAAAGTCTTGTAGGAGCCGAGCCAACCAGCGGGCAATTGGCCGGTTGCCTTCAGTTTGAGCCAGGCATCCGACTCCCGCAAGAACAGCGCGGAGATGGCCGCAAGAATGATCGGCAGCGTCCCGATGGCGAACAGCCAACGCCAGACCGAGTCCGTCGCGATGCTGCCATTGGCCGCTAACCCGTCCACGCCCATTTTGACGACTGCCGCGCTGAGGTTGCCAACAGTTGAGAGCACTTGCAGCCCGGCCAGCAGCGCAACCCGTGCCGTGCCCGAAAACGTCTCCGCAATGATGGCAACCGCTAGCCCGAATACGCCACCAATCCCGAAGCCGGTGATCGCCCGCAGTATCGCGAAATGTTCAGCGGTATGGGTGAGCGCGGTTGCGCCGGTGCCCAGAGCGTAAATCAGGATCGAGATGTTGAGCAATCGCACGCGGCCAAACTTGTCGCCCAGCGCACCGATGGTCAGGCCACCCAAGCCCCAGCCGACCAGAAAAATGGCGGTTACGATCTTACCATAGGCCTGCACCGACACATCGGTTGATGGCAGGTCCATCAGGTTGGACAGCGCCGAAATCCGGGCGAGCGAAAAGATGCGCTGATCCAGATTGTCGAACAGCCAGGCTCCCCCTGCAATGGCGAACACAAGCCATTGGTATCCGCTGATCCCGCGCCACCAAGGGCTGGCGTTCATCTGCTCTTCCGTCATGGCTTTCCTCCCTTTGGCACCCACACAGGGGCGCTTGTTCTTGTTGTGCTAAGACCGTCTGGCCGCTGCATTTTCAGGCGGCGCAGGAATTGCGCCGCGTTGCATCACGCACCAGCCAGCCAGATTATGCCCTTCCAGCGCCGCTTCAGCGAAGCTCGCACCACCCAGCCGGGCCGAGAGATAGCCGCCGTTAAAGGCGTCGCCAGCCCCGCTTGTATCGACGGGCGGGAGCACCTCTGGTGGCGGCAGGATGATGCCATCGGGCAGGCGGCATCCAGCAGCACCAAGCTTGACGATGGTTTCTGCGCAACCAAGACTGGCCCAATGCGCGGCGACCGCGTCTGCATCGCAGACGCCAGAGAGCATCGCCTCATCCTCCAGCGTGGGCAGGCCGATGTCCGCGCACGCAATGGCGGCATCGCGTGCTGCGCAGGCGTCTGCTGCACGCTCCCAGAGGCGCGGACGGTAATTGCCGTCAAACGCCACCTTGCCGCCATTGGCGCGAACTTTGGCAGCGAGCGCGAAGAGTTGCTCGCGCGCGTCATCAGGCAGAATCGCCAGCGTGATGAGCGAGAAACCAAGCAGATCGGCCTGTGTGGCCTTGTCCAGCGCTTCCTCAATCCCCGCACAGGCGAACAGTCCCCGCGCCGCGCTTTCCCCGCGCCAATAGGTGAAGCTGCGTTCGCCCGCCTCATCGTTGGTGATCGCGTAGAGGCCGGGATTGCGTGCGGAATCGGTCAGAACCAGCGTAGTATCCAGCCCTTCGGCTGTCCATTGGCGTTTCAGGTCATCGCTGAACGGATCGCTGCCCAGCGCCGTCAGATAGGCCGTGTCGACGCCAGCGCGCGCCAGATGGATCGCGGTGTTGAGCGTATCGCCGCCATAGCCGAGCCGCCAGCCAGAGCTGTCTTGCGACAGTTCCAGCATGGCTTCTCCGATCAAGACGGCGCGCATGGCTTAGTTGCAGGCCGCGTTGTTCGCATCCGTCACAGCGACAAAGGCAATCGATGTTGCGGGAACAGACAGAGTGCCTTTGACCGGAGCACCATCAAGGCCGTCAATCTCACCCTCTTCATCAATGCTGGGCTGTGTGCCATTGACCTTGACCGCTTTGCTATCGAGCGGTGCGCCAGTCATCACCCAGGCGCTGGCCTTATCACCCACCGCAAGCGATTGCGCTGCTGTGCCTGTGTTGATGGCAAGCAGGCCGATGCCGCCCTTGCTGCCCTTAAGGCAGTGCGCATAAAGCCGCAGCTCTGGCGCGGGCGATTTGGGAGAGGCAAGCACCGTCTGCCCCATCGTGCGCGCCCACAACACGGCGGCCCAGTAATTCGGGCGCGGCGTCATCGTGTCACGCTCGATCAGTGCATAATCAGATGTGGCGAGCGTGTTGTGCAACACCACCTGCACGCCCTTTTGCGCGAGAATGCCGTTCTGGTTGAGGTAGCGGAAACTGTCGAGGAAGGTTGAAGCCCAGGGCGAGCCCCCACAGGCTGCTTGTGCGGTTTCGGTGTTCCAGAGCGGCTTGCCCTTTTCAAACTTGTCGCGCAGCGCTGCATAAAAATCGAAATCGAGCAGAGTGCGATCAAGCCAGCTAGGCTTCAGCGCATCCTCCTTGATCGCCGTTCCCATGCCAAAGGCGGTACAGCGCTGCGACACCGAGCCGTAAAAATGATAGCTGACGGCATCAAGGCTGCCGGGATTGCCCGCCATCATGCTTTCGCTGCTGACATGGCCAACAAGGAAAGGATTATTGGCAGCGGCATGCGCATCGGTGAACAAGCTGCCTTCTCCTGCACCACCCGGCCCCAGAATCTTCATCTCAGGCAGGGTCTTCTTCGCCCAGTCGCGGAAGGTGCGGAACTCGGCGGCATAGTTTTTGGCACCATAGCCTTTGGGCATGCCAAGCGCCGCAGCCGGGATATTGGGCTCGTTGAAGAATTCGGCGGCATAAATGGTGCCGCCTTCCGCCTTGGTCAGTTCTGCAACGCGCTGCGCCTGATCGGTTTTCCAGACACCATCAGGGCCGCGCGTGCCACCGCTTACGGCAAAGCTGGTGACAATCGGGGCGTCAGCCGCCTTGGAAAAGGCAATCACATTCTTCCACTGCTGGCGGGTCAGCACCTGCTTATACCCTTCGGGCGGGGCGGTGATGTTTTCGCCTTCAGCGGGAAGATAGGTGTTGTTGGACCAGGTGCCGCTGACGCGCATCAGCGCCGGGCCGAGATGCTTTGCAATGGCGATAAGCCGCGGATCGGTGAGGTCGAGCGGCGCGCGCTCACGATAAACCTCTCCCTTGGGGCCGCCATAAGGGGCCCAGAAGCGGCCGCCGGTGACTTCGACCATCTCTACATTATAGCCCTGAAACCGCTCATCCACCGTGCCGAGCTTTTCAAGGGCAGTCAGGCCAAGGCCGTCGCTGGGTTGGGTCGCCGCGCAGGCAGACAGCGCCAACAGGCTGGAAGCAGCCAGTGTGAAGCGTTTCATCATCTCTCTCCTTTTGGCTGGTTTACCAGCTCCACATCGTGCCATCTTCCAGCCGGGCGACTGGCAAATATGCGGGTTTATATGGGTATTTCGCGGCCAGATTCTCATCGATATCGACGCCATGGCCGGGCGTATCGCCCACGAACAATTCGCCTTCTTCAAAACGGTAATCATGCGGGAAGACGGCGTCCGTCTCTTCGGTGTGGCGCATATATTCCTGAATGCCGAAATTGGGCACCCAGGTGTCGAAATGCAGCGCTGTGCCCATGGTGACTGGTGAAAGATCAGTCGCGCCGTGGCAGCCGGTGCGGATCTGGT
This sequence comes from uncultured Sphingomonadales bacterium, assembly GCA_937870585.1. Taxonomy (GTDB): domain Bacteria; phylum Pseudomonadota; class Alphaproteobacteria; order Sphingomonadales; family Sphingomonadaceae; genus Aquisediminimonas. Next base: position 13,267 of record CALMZE010000008.1, read on the forward strand.
AGAGCGCTGCAAAATCGGCGATCCGACGCAGATGCGTGATCCCGCCCGCACCTACGATGGTAGCACGGATATAATCGATCAGCTGGTTCTGGATCAAATCCTTGGCATCCCAGATCGTGTTGAAAATCTCACCCACGGCCAGCGGCGTCACCGTGTGCTGGCGCACCAGCTTAAAGGCTTCCTGATTTTCAGCCGGGGTGCAATCCTCCAGCCAGAAGAGCTGAAAGGGTTCCAGCATCTTGCCGAGATTGGCGGCTTCCTGCGGCGTATAGCGGTGGTGGCCATCGTGCAGCAGATGATGATCGAAGCCGTAGGTATCGCGCAGCTTTTCAAACAGCTTGGGCACAGTGTTGAGCGCCTTGCGCGTGTCCCATCCCGTGACCGAAGGGAGTGCGGCGTCTGCGGGTTCATAAAACAGCTTGCCGCGCCCCACACCATAGGCATCTTTCACGCCGGGAATACCGGTTTGCGCACGGATCGCCTTATACCCCATGTCGATATAATGGCCGACAGCCTCCACCGTCTCGCCAATGTCACCACCATTGGCATGACCATAAACCATCACGCCATCGCGGCTGCGGCCGCCCAGCAGATCATAAAGCGGCATGCCCGCCATCTTGGCCTTGATGTCCCACAGCGCGACATCGACGGCAGCAATCGCGCGCATCGTCACCGGGCCGCGCCGCCAGTAAGCCCCCTTGTACAGATATTGCCAAATATCCTCGATCCGGCGCGGGTCCATGCCCATTAGGCAGGGGATCACATGATCTTCCAGATAGGAGACGACAGACAGCTCTCGACCGTTCAGAGTCGCATCGCCAATGCCATAGACGCCCTGATCGGTCTCGATCTTCAAGGTCACAAAATTGCGCCCCGGACAGGTGACAATAACGCGTGCGGCAGTGATCTTCATGGCGCTTTCGATTCCTTTGACCTTACGCTATGTGACAAAAATACGCTTGACCAAAATATTTTGGACTGTCAAGTATGATGATATTGGTAAGGCCACTAAATGACGATCCAGGACAGACTCTATCAGGAAATCGCACGCAAGCTCATCGACGCGCTGGCGACGGGCGCGTTCAAGGTGGGCGACCGCCTGCCTGCCGAGCGCGAGCTTTCTGCCGAATATGATGTCAGCCGCCCGACCATCCGCGAGGCGATGATCGCGCTCGAAGTACAGGGACTGGTCGAAGTGCGTGTTGGCTCGGGCGCCTATGTCCGCCGCCTGCCCGGCAAGGAGGATAACCCGGGTTTCAATGTGACGGCCTTTGAGCTGACAGAGGCGCGCTTGCTGTTCGAAAGCGAAGCTGCTGCCCTTGCCGCAACGCAGATCACGGACGAGGAATTGGCCGAACTCGCCCAGCGCGTGAAGGACATCGCACTGGAAAACCAGACCGAGGGCGGCACCGAAGAGGCCGACCGCCAATTCCATCTCGCTATTGCGCAAGCGACGCGCAACACCGCCGTCTATCAGGCGATTGAAGAGCTGTGGAAATTGCGCCGCTCCTCGCCCGAAAGTGCGCTGCTCCACGCCAAGGCGCGTTTTGCCAACATCAAGCCCGTGGTTGACGAGCATAGCGCCATCCTGGAGGCGCTGCGCAACCGCGATCCCAAGGCCGCGCGGAGCGCCATGCGCACGCATTTGTCATCCGTGCTCGACAGCCTGTTGTTCGCCACGGAGGAAAAGGCCATCGAAGAAGCACGCCGGGCCGTCGCAGCCAAGCGCGACCGCTACAACCGGGTGTCCAGCTGACTGTGAGACCGCTCGCCCTCCATCCGGACCGGTTATTTCCGGCAGAGGCGAGCGTCCGCGCTATTGCCCGCAGACTCTATGGCGAAGTGGCGGGCCTGCCCATCATCAGCCCGCATGGCCACACCGATCCTGACTGGTGGGCCACCAATGCATCCTTTGGCAATGCCGCCGAACTGCTGCTGCACCCGGATCACTATGTGTTCCGCATGCTTTACTCACAAGGCGTAGCGCTGGAAGCGCTCGGCATCGGCAACCCGGCAGCAGACCCACGCGAAAGCTGGCGGCTGTTTGCGCAAGCCTATCAGCTGTTTCGCGGCACGCCGTCGCGGATGTGGCTCGATTGGGTGTTTGCCGAAAGTTTCGGGCTGGATTTGCAACTGAGCGCGGACACATCCGACCTCTATTACGACCATATCACGGCAGCGCTGGCGACCGACGCCTTCCGCCCGCGCGCGCTGTTCGAGCGCTATAATATCGAAGTCATCGCGACGACCGAAAGCCCGCTCGATGATCTGCGGCATCACAAGGCGATCAGGGAAAGCGGTTGGCAGGGCCGGGTCATCACCGCCTATCGCCCAGACCCTGTGGTCGATCCCGAATTTGAAGGCTTTCACGACAATCTGAAAACGTTGTCAGACCTGACTGGTGAGGATTGCTTCAGCTGGTCCGGCTATCTCACCGCACACCGCCAGCGCCGGGCCTTTTTTGCGGCGATGGGCGCGACCTCGACCGATCATGGCCACCCGACAGCGCGCACGGCTGATCTTTCAGTGGCAGAGGCAGAAGCGCTGTTCCGCAAGGTCAGCGCAGGCGCGTTCACGCCTGACGACGCAGAGCTGTTCCGCGCGCAACTGCTCACCGAAATGGCGGGGATGAGCGTGGAGGATGGTCTGGTGATGCAGCTCCACCCCGGCGTCTATCGCAATCACAACGCCCAAGTGTTTGCGCGCTTCGGACGCGACAAGGGCGCGGATATTCCGATGCCGTGCGACTATGTCCACGCGCTCCGCCCGCTGCTCAGCAAATATGGCAATGATCCGCGCTTCAGTTTCATCGTCTTCACATTGGACGAAACCAGCTACGCCCGCGAACTGGCCCCGCTGGCTGGCCATTATCCGGCGATGAAGCTTGGCCCCGCATGGTGGTTTAACGACAGCCCGGAAGGGATGCGCCGCTTCCGCGAGATGACGACCGAGACGGCAGGCTTCTACAACACGGTGGGTTTCAACGATGACACCCGCGCTTTCCTCTCCATCCCGGCGCGGCATGATGTGGCGCGGCGGATGGATTGCGGCTGGCTTGCGCAATTAGTGGCTGAACACCGGATGGAAGAGTGGGAGGCTGCCGAACTGGCAGTTGATCTCAGCTACAATCTGGCGAAGCGGGCTTATAAATTGTGAGGCTGTCCGCCGCTCAACTCGAAGCGCTTCCCGCCAACATCGCACGGCCCGGATATGATCGCGACGCGCGCGGCATCGGCATTGTCCATTTCGGCATTGGCGCATTTCACCGCGCACATATGGCGGCCTATACCGATAATGCGATGGCGGCGGGCGCAGGTGATTGGCGGATATTGGGCGTATCCTTGCGCTCTCCCGCCGTGCGCGATCAGATGCGCGTGCAGGACGGGTTCTACACGCTGGTTGAACGCAGCGCGGGAGGCAGCAAGGCGCGGATCATTGGGGCGGTGACCGATGTGCTGGTAGCCTCTGAAGAGCGAGAGCGGCTTAACGCCGCGCTTGCCGCGCCGACTACCCACATCGCCAGCTTCACCATTACCGAGAAGGGCTATTGCCGCGCGCCTGATGGTTCGCTCGATCTGGCGCTCGCCGATGACCATTCGGCTTTCAGCTATCTCGCCGAGGCTTTTGCGCGGCGTAAGGCTGCGGCTCTGCCTGGGCTGACCCTGCTCAGCTGCGACAATCTCGCGGGGAATGGCGCGCAGTTGAAGCGACTGATCGGTGACTATCTGGCCGCGCGTGCCCCAGCGCTGGTTGACTGGTTCGAGGGCCAATGCACCTGCCCCTCCACCATGGTGGACCGCATCGTGCCCGCTACGACCGATGCAGACCGCGCTGACATCGAAAGCCTGATCGGGTTGCGTGATGAAGCCGCAGTCGTCACCGAACCGTTCAGCCAATGGGTGATCGAAGACAATTTCTTCGGGCCGCGCCCGGCATGGGAACTGCATGGCGCGCAGATCACGTCCGATGTCCATGCCTATGAAACCGCCAAGCTGCGGATGCTCAACGGTGCGCATTCGGCGCTTGCCTATCTGGGGCTGAAGCGTGGTCATCACTATGTGCATCAGGCGATTGCCGATCCCGCGCTTGCGCCGTTGATTGGTCAGCTCATGCGTGAGGAAGCGGCGGCCAGCCTGACGCCTGCACCGGGGCAAGACCTGAACGCCTATGCCGACGCGCTGATCGAGCGGTTCAACAACCCCGCGCTCAACCACCGGCTCGCCCAGATTGCGATGGATGGCAGCCAGAAAATCCCGCAACGCTGGCTGGAGACGCTCGCCTTTCATCAGGCGCATGGTCGGCAATGCCCGGCGATCCTGTCTTCCCTTGCGGCATGGCTTGGCCATATCCGGGGAGACAATGGCGCGGTCGATGACCCGCTTGCGCGTGCCTTGAAGGCTGTTTGGGATCAGGCAGGAGCGGACGGCATCGTGCCTGCCCTGTTCGGCCCCGCCACGCTGATGGCGAGCGGCTGGCACCCCTCAGACGCAGAGGCCGCTTTTATCCGCGCAGCCATTTGCGCCAATTAACCCAGATTGATCGACGGAGAGAGATTATGGCATTTGCACCCATTTTGAAGCGCGCATTGGCGTCTTGCAGCCTGACTGCGCTTGCGCTGGCACCCCAAGCCGTTCTGGCACAAGCGCAGGGCACGAATGCCTGGATGGCAGACACAATGATCACCGAACAGGCCGCCGCACCTGATGATGCCGGGCGAGAGGCGGTCGCCAATCGCCGGGCCAGGCTGTTGCTGTCCGCCATGACGCTGGAGCAGAAGCTTCAGCAACTCACCGGGGCCAAGCCCGAAATCCTGCCCGAATTGCCGCAATGCTATGGCGCGCGGCATGTCAGCGGGATTGCCGCGCTCAATATCCCTACATTCCGCATCACCAACGGCCCGGTGGGGCTTGGCCAGAATGATTGCGTTTCAGCCGAGGTGGCGAAGAGCACCGATGTCGCTCCGGGTCTGGGCGTTCCAATCGCCGCCTATACGCACCCCAGTTCGGCAAAGGCGACGGCGCTGCCTTCTGCCATCGGGGCTGCTGCCTCGTTCGATCCCGAAGTTGCGGCGATGTATGGCGAGGTGATTGCCACCGAGATGCACAATCTGGGGCTGCATGTGTTTGAAGCACCGGGCGTTAACCTCGCCCGCCTGCCGATCCTGGGGCGCAATTTCGAATATTTTGGCGAAGATCCCTATCTCAGCGGGGTGATGGCGGTTGCGGAAACCAAAGCCATTCAGGCGCGAGGGCTGATCGCCATGCCCAAGCATTACGCGGCGAATGAGCAGGAAACCAACCGCATGAAGATCCAAACGAGTGTGGATCGTCAGACGTTGCGCGAACTCTATCTGCTGCCGTTTGAAATGGCCGTGAAGGACGGCAAGGCCGCATCGGTGATGTGCGCGTATAACTACGTCAACGGCCAGTCCTCATGCGAAAGCCGCGAATTGCTGACCGATACACTGCGCAGTGATTGGGGCTTTACCGGCTATGTCCAATCAGACTTTTTCGCGATGAAGAGCACGGTCGCCACGCTGGCCAATGGCATGGACCATGAAATGCCGCTCCCGATGCATTGGGCTCCGGCCAAAATCAACGCCGCGCTGGCGAGCAATGCCCTGAACGTGGATCAGATCAATACCGCGCTCGAACGCCGCTATACACAGGCCTTCAAGGCCGGGATTTTTGATCGTAAGCTCGTGCAGACGCCCATCGATTTTGCGGCAGGCGGCGTGAAGGCGCGGACAATCGGCACCCGCGCTGCGGTGCTACTCCAGAATAATGGCGCGCTTCCCATTGCGCCGAGTGTCAACTCGGTTGTACTGATCGGCAAGGCCAGCCAGGTGTATGCGCAGCAGGCGGTCGCTGGTGGAGCCGTGCTGGGTGAACCCATGGGGGCAGGCGGCGGAAGCTCTGACGTGGTTCCGAACTATACCGTCAGCCCGATTCAGGGATTGCTCGATGCGTTGGGTTCGCTTGGCAACACAAAGGCGAGCGTCACGCTGATTCTGGTCGATGATGATAATCGCCGCGCAACCATTGATGGCCGGGTGGTGGATTTCGCCGATGCGGTGGCCGAGGCCGCCAAGGCGGACGCCGTCGTCATGATGGCCGGCACCATCGCTGAAGAAGGCGCTGATCGCGCAACCTTCACGGATGAAGATGGCAAGCAGCTGGCGAGCCCCGCTTCGGCAGGCAGTGGACTTGACTGGTATGCCGGTCGTTCGAACAAGATCGCCACCAATGGCAAGGCCAATAGGGTGCAAAACAGCGGCACAACCACGATGATCGCGGCGCTGATGGCGGCGCGTTCGACCAGCGGAAAATCCATGGCCGCCAAATCGGCGCTGGTCCTGAAGGACAATGCGGGTGTTGCTCTGCCAGCGTCGCTCGTCGGCGCGAAAGGCCCTGCCATCCTCGAAGTCTGGTTCCCGGGTCAGGAGGATGGCAACATCGTGGCAGACCTGCTGTTTGGCAAAACCAATCCATCAGGCAAGCTGCCCGTGACCATTCCGTTCGAGGGCAAGGGCTTTCTCGACCAGATCGAAACCGCGCAATTCCCCGGTGCCATCTCGCAAGATGGCAAGGACCAGACGGTGACCTATAGCGAGCGCCTTGCCATCGGTTATCGCTGGTATGATGCCAATGCGGGTGGCACATGCGCAGTGAAAGCGCGTCGCAACACCTGCGTCGCCTTCCCCTTCGGTCATGGCCTTTCCTACTCGCGCTTTGCGGTCGCGCAGTCGAAGGTCACACGGGACGCAGCCAAAGGCGTCTGGAATGCAACCGCCCGCGTCACCAACACGGGCAAGCGTGCCGGTGCGGAAGTTGTGCAGCTCTATCTCTCGTTGCCCGAAAGCGCGAACGCGCTCGGTGCCAAGCAACCGCCGCGCCGTCTGGTCGGCTTTCAGCGCGTTGAACTCGCGCCGGGTGCTTCGGCCAATGTCAGCATCACGATTGATCCCAAAGCGAGCAACCATCCGATGAGCGTGTGGGATGAAAAGGCCGGAAAATGGACGATCCCGCAAGGGACGATGACCGTCTGGCTGGGGCGTTCATCATCGCCTGCTGATCTGGTGAAGGCAGGGGAGCTTCGTTGACGAAATCCCGCGCCGTCGAGCCAGATCAGCGGTCCTCCTGCCAGCCACCTTCAGCACACCGATAATCTGTTCCTCATTATAGCGCTCGGTTCAGCTTCAAAGGTCGGCACCTTGCGGACCACGACCCCGCTCCCAGCCAACGTCCCCTTAGGACAAGATTTGGGAATTCGGCAGGACATGTCGCGAATGTCGCTTTTCGCAGCAACGCGATCAAGGCCTCAAAACGCCCAACGTCTGAAAACGGCCAAAATGTCCAATTGAATGGGTTGAAAATGTGACGGCTTGCAACGATGCCCCAATTCGAAGCTGCGACCGTCAACATGAACCGTCCCCTTCCATGGTTAATCCCTGCCCCTGACCGAACACAGATAGCTCAGCAACCCGCGCTCATGCGGCCCATGCGCAATGGCACTTTCAGAAAAACTCGCTTCTGTGCGACCACGGCACTCATCAGAACTCATGAGCAAAGTCCGAGCAGCTACAATCGTATCGAATTCCGCTATCGCACACCACTCCTACCTAGTAGTATAACGGAGATCAGGAACTTCAGAGTGTAAGGGTCGACCTAGCAAATGGTGACAGATAGCCATCAGGGCAGATTGATCGAACGTATCGCCTCTGGACATGCGATCGTGGTTCTTTGCGCGCCGCCAGGGTTCGGGAAAAGTGGCCTAGCGCGCGATGTGGCGCGGCGGCTTTTAGCCAGCGGTGCATGGGCATTTCGTGAGTTTGGTGAACTAGAGCACAGCGCTGATTCTCGTGCAGCGGCCAACTCGCTCCTCTCTGACCAGCAACAAATTGTCGTGGTCGAGGACGTACATCTAGCCGATCTGAAATTCCTTGGCTTGGCGCTCGAGCGCAGCATTTTTGATGGGGGCAACCAGCGTGTATTCGTAGTCTTGCACCAGTCGAGCGATCTCGCTTTGGCGCGGATGTCGTCACGGCGGTCGATTGATTATATTGATGCGAACGCTTTGCGCCTGCGGCCGCAGGATATAGCTGATGCCCTCAAATCCATCTCAAATTCGCGGACCCGATCGAGAGTTCGTGACCTAGTCGGTGACTGGCCGATTGCACTAGAACTCCTATGTTCCTGGGCTGCCGGATCGCAGGATTATGACGAGTCTTGGAGTGACCTCGATATAGTGAGAGAGAGTCGCCTCGGCGAATTCATCGATCAAGAAATTTTATCGCTTTTCTCGACGGATGAGGTGTCTGCACTCGTCCATGCCAGCCTACTTGACGCCCCTGATCTCGGCATTCTCACCGGTATCGTCGGCCACGAAAATGACGGACGTATTCTGGCCGACCTTGCTTTCAGGTTCAAAGGATTGGTGGATCGCCGCGGCGACCGAATTTACCTGCAAAGCGCCCTGCGGGTCTGGCTACGGGATGCGGTGGAGGCATTTGACAAGCAGAGCCGATTGAAACTCCTGGTTTCAATGGCGGATCAATGTTCTCAAAATGGAAGGTTGGCTGAGGCGGCCACCTTGGCAAGGATCGCTGGCGACACCAGTCGAATCCGCGAATATGCTCATGCTCACGGTGCCTTGAGGATATGGATTGTTTACGGTTTTTCAGTGCTCAAGGAGTTGCTGGAAAATTCAAGCGCGCAAGATATTGCCAGTTCGATCGTCTTGCGGATGATCGAATGTATCGTCCTGATGAAGGCTGGGCGCATTCATGTTGCGCAGGAGCTCTTTGAATCACTGGCGAGTGAAGTGGGGCCGGGTCATGCATTGGCAAAGGACCTTGAGATCGTTCGCGTCACACTGCTCGTGTACGGTTGTTCCCTCGAACGAACTGGCGACCTTGAGCTACTCAAGAACCTTATCGACGAACAGGCTGACGATGCAGCCATGCGGACGTTCCTTGCTACGCTTTCCGCAATACTGAACTGTCAGCGCGCCAGGTTCGATGCTGCTGTAGCCAATCTCATTGACGCCCGCGCGCAAGCAAAGAAAGCTTCATCGCAATATAACCTGATGTTCCTTCTCATGCATGAGGCGTCGATCAATCTTGCACAGGGCAAGTTGAAGAACGCCAGGACATGCCTTTCGGAAGCCCGCCGACGCTGGCAGCAAGACTTTGACAACGACATTGGCGTTGAGACTGTTTTGGCGGCCCTGAGCGCTTCCATTGAATTTGAGTCAGGACAACTAACTAGCGCACGCAATTCGCTCAGGAAGTCGGCACATCGGATGCCTGAAGCTGAAGCATGGTTCGATATCTACTTTGCAGCTTACGAGACGATGATCCGCGTCAACATCGCCGATCATGGTATCGGGGCGATGCTCGAGGCCGTGCAAGACGAGGCACGCAAGCTGCGAGCACAAGGCTTACCGCGCGTTGCAGACCTTGTGATGGCCATAAGCTTGTGCGTTTCGGGAGAGGCCCGTTTACAGGGGCAGCGCAGGATACCGGCGATTCAATGGGAAATTCCCGCAGTTGGACCTACGATCAGTTGGCAGGAACACGAGGTTTTTTCCATCGCGCGGGCATACGCATTGTATTTCAACAAGGAATACGACGAGGCTTGGGCGCTGCTGCAAACTTCAATTGAGATGGCGACCAATAGGGGGCTTGAGCGATCACGGCTAAGATACCTTCTGGTCGCGGCCGTTCTCGCAACGGCAGAAGGCAAACAGGAATCTGCACTTGCGGCCCTTCGGACGGCGGTCACGATAGGGGCTGCCACTGGAATGCGTCAGATCTTTCGGGAGGTATCTGGCAAACGGCTCACGAGTACGTTGCGTGAATTGAAGACAGATCCTGAACTCTCCGAACTCGAACAGGGCTTCGTTGATATGTTGCTCAATCGGCTGCGTGATCGTCAGAGTGTCGCGAGCGGCAAGCTTTCTTCACGGGAGCTCGAGGTGCTGCGGCTGTTGAGTGCAGGTGGATCAGACAAGCGCCTTGCGCGGCAGCTGAACTTGTCCGAGCACGGTGTGCGCTTCCACCTCAAAAGCATCTTCAAGAAGCTCGGTGTCCATGACCGGCTGTCTGCCGTTGCTGCGGCCCGTCAACTCGAGTCTGTCGCATAAGACTACCAATTTCGGTAGCGCCGAACATGCCGCTCAATTTCAAAACTACTAGGTAGAGTCGCAAACTCCCAACCACCGGCATTGAGCCATCGCCTCATGCCTATAGACCCCCCCATAGCCAGTGGAGGGTGTCGATGCGAATTGGGGTGGATGTCGGAGGAACAAATACTGATGCTGTCCTGCTATCGGGGAAGAAGGTCCTTGGTGCAGTCAAGCGGCCCACCAGTAAAGATGTCAGTTCCGGTATCTCGGATGCAATCAATGCATTGATTTCGGAATGCGGAATTCAGTCGGATGAAATCCGAGCCGTCATGATCGGCACCACGCATTTCACGAACGCTTTTATCCAACGTCGCGAATTGGTTCCCGTATTTGCAATTCGGATTGGCTTTCCCGCCGGACGAGGCATACCGCCTTACTCGTCCTGGCCGGATGATCTCAAAGACAAAGTATGCGGCGGTTCCAGGATGATCGCTGGTGGTTTCGAATTCGATGGCCGCGAAATCTCCCCTCTCGATGAAGCTGCGATTGCCGATTGCGTTGCAGAGGCCCGCTCGAAGGGCATCCAACAGATCGCGGTTTCGTGTATTTTCAGCCAGCTCAACCCGGCGCATGAGGTTCGGGCCTCCGAGATTGTCGGTCAGCTGGCGCCAGAGATGGAAGTTTCAATATCCTCCGAACTTGGGCGTGTCGGGCTGCTGGAACGAGAAAATGCGGGCATCATGAATGCCAGCCTGCGTCCGTTGGCGGCAATGATTACGGCTGCATTTGCACGCGCATTGGCCGACCTTGGTATCGAGGCACCATTTTATATCAGCCAGAATGACGGCACGTTGATGAGCGCTGACTACATGCAGCGCTATCCCGTGCTGACCTTTGCGGCAGGGCCAACCAACAGCCTTCGCGGCGCAGCCTGGCTGACCGGAGCCAAGGACGCGATCGTAGTAGACATCGGCGGCACGACATCTGACGTCGGTGTATTGACCGGAGGCTTTCCTCGGCAGTCGACTGTCCACGTAGATGTCGGCGGTGTGCGCACCAACTTCCGAATGCCTGACATTCTTTCGATTGGTCTGGGGGGAGGAAGCCGTGTTCGCGAATGCGACGGCGAAGTCACGGTCGGACCGGACTCGGTAGGCTTCCGCTTGCTTGAGGATGGCCTGATTTTTGGGGGCGAGGTGCTAACAACCAGCGATATCGCCGTGGCGAGCGGCTTGGCGAAGTTCGGTGACCCCGAAAGGATTTCGGGGCTGTCTCCCAACCTTGTCGCACAAGCCCGCAAGGTCATTGCCGGGCTGATCGATGACGCGATTGATCGGATGAAGACCGCTCCAGGCGACATTGCGATGATCCTGGTGGGCGGCGGCTCGGTTCTCGTTTCTGAAACCCCGGAGGGCGTCTCGGAAATGCTGCGGCCGGAACATGCGGGTGTTGCCAACGCCATCGGCGCTGCGATCGGACAAGTCAGCGGCGAAATTGATCGCATTTATAACATTCCAGACCCGCAAGGTCGCGCAGCTGCTCTTGAAGATGCTGAAGCTCAAGCAAAGGCGCAGGCGATTGCCGCCGGGGCCGAACCCGGAAGCGTGGAAATCGTCAATATCGAAGCAGTCCCGCTGCAATATCTGCCTGGGGGAGCAACCCGTGTCGTCTGCCGCGCCGTCGGCGACTTGGCCATGGCGGAGTAACGATAATGGTAACTGAAATCACGTTCGACAACATCGAACAGTTGGCAATTGGATCCAGCTTTCTGGGTACGGGTGGGGGAGGGGATCCCTATCTGGGGTCGCTGCTCTGCCGTGAAGCCATAGCCAAATACGGGCCGGTAAAGGTTGTGGCTGTCGATGAGCTAAAGGACGAGGACAATGTCTTCATCGCCGCCGCATTGGGTGCGCCCACGGTGATGATCGAAAAGTTGTTCTCGATTGAAGACCAACACCGGGCGGTCGAAACTCTCGAACGTTTCATCGGTCGCAAGGCAAGCGCAATCATCTCGGCCGAGATCGGTGGCTGCAATTCGATGATGCCGGTCGCCTATGCTGCCATGCGCGGACTACCAATCGTCGATGGCGATGGCATGGGACGTGCTTTCCCGGCGTTGCAGATGACCAGCTTCAATATCGAAGGCGTGGCTTGCGCCCCGATGACGATTGCCGACGAGCACGGCAACAGCGTGCTTTATCAAACGACGACGGGTCTCAAAGCTGAGGAATTGTCCAGGCCGGTTGCCGCTGCAATGGGCGCAAGCGTTTGTATGTCTTGCTACCCGATGACTGGGGCCGAAGCACGGCGTGCAGCAATTCCGAAGACTTTGTCAGGGGCAATTGAGATTGGTGAGGCAATTTCGCGCAGCGGGGATCCTCGTTCGCCAATCGACCGGCTTGTCGCTGCTTTACGTGCGCACGAATATTACAAGGACGCTGCCGTCATATTCCGGGGCAAGATTACCGGTCTGGAGCGCGACACGTCAAAGGGTTGGGTCTTCGGGAATTGCACAATCTCCGCAATGAACGGAGCTGGGAGTGCGGAGCTCAAGTTCCAGAACGAGAATTTGCTCGTCACAGTTGATGGCAAACTGCGCTGCGTCGTGCCTGATCTGGTCACGATTGTTGATGCTGAAACCGCGCATGCGATTCCAACGGAACGCCTTGCCTACGGACAGCGCGTGGCTGTCGTCGCCTGCAGCGCACCGCCATTGCTGACCACCGCGCGCGCACTCGATGTCGTCGGGCCTCAGTGTTTTGGCCTCGATGAACAGTACGCCCCTGTTGCCACACTTATTGGAGACCTCCTCTGATGCGCATTCATCTCATTACGCCCATTGTCACCGAAGGCATCCGGACTCTGGACGATGTCGCTCCTTTGCAGAGCGCCGACCTTACGATCACCCAGTCATTGATCGCCACCGGACCCGTTTCGATCGAATGCGAATTTGACGAAGCGATGTCGGTGCCAGGCATCGTCGCCGAAGCAATTGCTGCTGAAGGTTCGGGCGCCGACGCGCTGATCATCGACTGTATGGGCGACCCTGGGCTCAAGGCTGCGCGTGAGGTCGTTTCGATCCCGGTACTCGGCCCGTCGGAAGTTTCGATGCACTTGGCTGCTATGCTTGGGCATCGATTCAGCGTCGTTACGGTGCTCGATTCTGTCGTGCCGATGATCGAGAACCTTGCAAAGGTCTATGGGACGAGCGCCAAGCTCGCCTCGGTCAGGGTCATCAACATACCTGTTCTGGAGCTCGAAGCTTCGCCTGAGAAACTGACCCAAGCTCTCGCAAGCGCATCGCTCGCTGCCGTCGAGGAAGACGGTGCGCATGCGATCGTCCTAGGATGCACAGGCTTCCTTGGCTGTGCAACGGCGATCGAAACGGCGTTGAAGGCCAAGGGCTACGACCTGCCCGTCATCGATCCAATTCCGGCGACCGTATGCGTAGCCGCCGGAGTTGTGCGCGCCGGCCTGACACACAGCAAACGGACTTATGCCCGACCGAGGTCAAAGGACCTCAAAGGCTATCCAACAATCAACATCTAAAAAGGGAGGTATAACATGACCAAGAAATATATTCGCAACACCAGCTGTCTTGCCATCGCGATTGGCAGCTTGGCTTGTGCCTCGCCGGTGCTCGCGCAAAATGCGGCTACGGACCAAGCTCAAGCAAGTGATTCTGAAACCGGTCTTGGCGACATTGTCGTGACCGCTCAGCGGCGCGAGCAGCGCGCCGATGACGTCGGCGTTTCGATCAATGTGCTCACGGGCAGTGACCTGAAAGCGACCGGGACTCAATCGATCGTCGATCTCGCGGCTATCACGCCGAATGTACAGATCAAGAATGTGCTGGCCAACAGCATTGTGAATGTCAGCATTCGCGGCATTGGCCTGAATGACTATGCAGCAAACAACAATCCCGCTGCGGGCATGTACGTCGACAACGTCTATCTCGTGTCACCGGCGATGCTCTCGTTCGGGCTTTTTGACGTGGATCGTGTCGAGGTGCTCAAAGGACCGCAGGGCGATCTTTACGGTCGGAACACGACAGCAGGTGCCGTCAACATCATCAGCCGCAAGCCCTCTGAAACGACCGATGTGCAGCTTGAAGCCGGCTACGGTACTTACGACAGTTGGCATCTCGATGGTGCCGTAGGTGGTGCGCTTACCTCGAATCTGACTGCCAGGTTCGCTGTTCAGACGATCCAGCAAGGATCTGGGCCGCAAACCAACTATGTCACAGGCCATCGTATCGGCAACGTCGACCGCACAAACGGTAGGTTGCAAATGCAGTGGAAACCCAGCGACAGCTTCAACCTGCTCTTGAACGCTCATAAGGGCTACGACCGTTCTGACGTGACCCTGTACAAAGCAGACAACGTTCTCACCACGGAAGAGAACCCATTTGCGAGCAAGCCGCGCGTCGCGGGAGCAGGCGTTGATCCTTACATGAGGCTGGAATCCAGCGGCGTGTCACTCACGGCCAATGCGTCACTCAGCCCGTCTCTGACACTGACCTCGATCAGCGCATATGAGCATTTCACTCGCCTGCACGTCGAAGACACGGACGGAACCTCAGTACGTTACCTCGATGCCACCTATGACAACCGTATTGACCAATACTCCCAAGAGCTTCGTCTCGCCTATCACAGCGATAATCTCGAGTTGATAGGTGGTGGGTTTTATTCACACGACAAGGTGAGTACCCGCGACGAATTTTACGCCCCCGACCTTCTTCCTTTGTTTGGTCTGGCTGGGCTTGACACTATCGGGAATACCTATCGCCAACGCACCAATGCCTACGCAGCATTCGTGCACGGCGAATGGACGTTTGCACCAAAACTGACCTTGGTTGGAGGGCTGCGTTATACGGAGGAGCGCAAGACGTTTGATCAGGCAACGACGTTTCTGTGCGCCACTGGAGCCTGTTCGAACCTGTTTGCCCCTGTGAGCAACAACTATTCGACGTCGAACTTTTCCGGAAAAATCGGCCTCAACTACCAAGCGGGAGATCGCACGCTGATTTACGCAAGCGTCAGCCGCGGTTTCAAATCGGGTGGGTTCCAGGGGCAATTGACGTTCGACCCGACTGTCCTAACCCCCTTTGGCGATGAACAGCTCACAGCATACGAACTGGGCGTCAAGACTCGACTGTTCCCCAACTTCCAGCTGAACGCAGCCGTCTTCGACTATGAATATAGCGATGCTCAAATTTACGGTCCGCTGTTCGATTCACCAGTCGGCGTGCTGTTTGGGATCGCCAATGTCGGTGATGCCCGGGTGAGGGGCCTTGAAGCCGACGTTCGGTGGCGTCCGGCAGATGGGCTTGATGTCCGTTTTGGTGCAGGCTTTATTGATACCGAAGTTACAAGGTCGGTGGTTGCTGGCGTAACCAAGGGCAGTGTTTTGGCTAACTCGCCCCGTCTGACGCTCAACGGCCTTGTGAAATATGAGTGGTCATTGTCGGACCAAGTGAATGCCGACATTACGCTGTCAGGCAATTATCAAAGCCGGGTCCGCTTCGACATCGTCAGGAGCCCGACGGAAGCCATCGAAGGCGGCTATTTCCTTGGCAATGCTGAAGTCGGTGTTTCCATGGGCGATCACTGGCGGGCGTCGGTGTGGGTGAAGAATATTTTCGACAACCTTTACCGGACGCAGGCGCTGAACACGAGTGTTGGCTGGACGGAGCAGTATGGCGCGCCACGGACAGCTGGCGCCAATATCTCTTATAAATTCTAAGTGGTTGGTGCTGTGTCGGGGTGATCGAAAAACTTCGGCACAGCACTGAACCTCTTTGAATATGCGTGAATATTCGAAACTATAGGCGCTGCAACAGAGCAAGGATGGTACGGAATTGGTTCATATCTCAGGAAACAAATCGCCATGCCAGCTTACCTCATAGCACGCGCGATCGTTACCGATAGCGATGGCTATGCAACCTATTCCGTCGACGTGCCTACTATTGTGGACCGTTTCACTGGGCGTTTTCTTGCTCGTGGAGGGCGCACAATTGGCTTGGAAGGTCCGGACTTTGACGGACGAATTGTAATCATAGAATTTCCGGATCTGGTCGCGGTAGAGAGGTTTTACAATTCTACAGAATACCAGTCCCTGAAGCGGCGACGCGAACCCTTTGGAATGGTCGAATTCATTGCGGTAGAAGGTATTTGATTAGGCATCTTATTTCGAGTCTGCTGCTCCAAGTCGGGTGACAACGACGCCTTTCGCGCTTTCCCATTTCAAAGCTACTGGTCCGATACGGGCCAATCTCCGGCATTCAACCGTGCGGGTCGGGCAGAATCCGGGTGTCATTTTTTGGCGAAATCTGCCGTTTGACGCGTCGCCAGGTAACGGCAGCAATGTCCCAGATTTGGCGGTCCGCTCGGGCACAGTCGCGAATGTCGCTTTTCGCACCAGCAACTCCCCAGTATCAAAATACCAAAGGTCCGCCTTCGGCCATAGCCGGACCTTCCGACAAGCCATGGCGACCGGCTGCTTTGTCCTAAAGTCGGTCAATTTCTCCATCCCTCCACTCGCTGATTGAAGGACGGCCTAATTGGCGAGACAAGATGATGTCTTTTGTGTTGCGCAAGGGATGCGACGTGAGCTGACTATCCTGACACCGAATCTGAAGCCGTCACCTCTGGGGCAGAGCGAAGTCCCTTCGCAATTTTTCTGAGGCGTGCGCGCCGCGACCATATTCGAAGCCGAACAATGCCAAGAGTTTCCCAATTGATCCAATTGCGGTGCTTACTGGGTGCTTACTGGAAAAATTCCAACGAGTGGCGATCAGAGAAGAGGTGGCTCTAACGAATTGGAAATATTGGGAATTTTGGTGGACGCACTAGGGCTCGAACCTAGGACCCGCTGATTAAGAGCCAGTGAAGCCAAATTTGCCTCGTCGTCAGTGATTTTGGAGAATTTGGCCAGCGTTGGGCTCGGTCCACCGTAGCAGGTTTTCGGTTCATCGCATTTTTGTGCTGGGGGTATCGTTGGGGGTACTAAAGCAAGCATGTTCGGGAATTATTGAATTATTTCAATGGGTTGAAAGGAGTGTTTCCATCCCTCCTCCGCTACCATCGCCAAAATCTCGTTTTGTTCCAGTGTATCCCATATGCACCTCAAAGGCGCAGTGTCCGTCGTCAGAACATTCGGCACAACTCACGGCGTAAATTAGCGGAGTGCG
>CALMZE010000009.1 GCA_937870585.1 uncultured Sphingomonadales bacterium
TTTCCGTCGCCAAGAGCCGCGCCAATCATTCGGTGCCTCAGGATGGCATCAACGCGATTCTGGTGCGTGAGGCGCAGGCCGGGCAGATGGTCGTGCGGCTGAAGGGCGGAGATCCCTTCATTTTCGGACGCGGAGGCGAAGAGGTTGAGGCTTGCCGCGAAGCAGGCGTTCCAGTTGAGGTCGTCCCCGGCATTTCAGCAGCCATCGGTGGTGCAGCGCAGGCTATGCTGCCGCTCACGCACCGTGACGCTTCCAGCGCGGTCAGCTTTGTGGCGGGCCAATGCAAGGGGCTGTCCGATCAGAATTGGGCGGGCCTCGCAGGCAAGGGCCGCACGCTTGTGATTTACATGGGCGTGGCGACGGCAAGCGACATCACTGAGAAGCTGATTGCCGATGGCGTGTCTCCCGACATGCCCGTCGCGGTTCTGGAACGGGCAACGCGTAAGGATGCGCGCGCCATCCGCACATTGCTCACCGATCTGGGCGACATGATCGCGCGCGAAGGCGTGAAGAGCCCCGCCATCATCGTAGTGGGTGAGGTTGTGACGCGGAGCGATGCGGTGGATGTGCTCATGCAACATCTCACCGCTCGTCCTGAGCTTGTCGAAGGACTGTCCTTTTCTGGACACCGCAGTGTGAAGAAGGGCAGGGCTTCGACAAGCTCAGCCCGAACGGAGTTTGGGACATGAAATTACTGACAGGAAATGATCTCGGCAGCGGAGACGTTGTCTGGTGGACCGGCTCCGGCTGGTCGCGCGACGTCAAGGAAGCAGTCGATGCAGGCGACGGAGCCGACGCGATCCTCAAGCAGGAAGAGGCCGCGCGCCGCGTCAACGCGTCCTATGCGGTTGATGCCGGTTCGGACGGACTGCCGGTCCACATCAAGGACCGCATCCGCGCCGCTGGCCCCTCGGTCCGCAAAGATCTGGGCGTGAACCCCGATATTCAGCTGGAGAAGGCGTAACAGGATTTCTCACCACCGTTCGGGCTGAGCTTGTCGAAGCCCTGCCCTTCCTTCAGGCGGCGGTGTCCAGAAAAGACAGCCCTTCGACAGGCTCAGGGCGAACGGAGTTTCTGATGTACCAATACGATAAATACGACCAAGCCATTGTCGATGCCCGCGTGGAGGAATTCCGCGATCAGGTGCGTCGCCGCATGGCGGGGGAAATCACCGAGGATCAGTTCAAGCCGCTGCGTCTGATGAACGGTCTCTATCTCCAGCTGCACGCCTATATGCTGCGCGTCGCCATTCCTTACGGCACGCTGTCGAGCAAGCAGATGAAGATGCTGGGCCATATCGCGCGCAAATATGATCGCGATTACGGCCATTTCACCACGCGCCAGAACGTCCAGTATAACTGGATCAAGCTGGAAGACACGCCCGACATTCTGGCGGACTTGGCGAGCGTCGAGATGCACGCCATCCAGACCAGCGGCAACTGTATCCGCAACATCTCGTCAGATCAATACGCAGGCGCTGCGGCGGACGAAGTGACCGATCCCCGACCCTGGGCCGAGCTGCTGCGCCAGTGGAGCACGTTCCATCCCGAATTCAGCTATCTGCCGCGCAAGTTCAAGATCGCCGTCATCGCATCCCCCGAAGATCGCGCCGCGATGCGCCTGCATGACATTGGTATCGAGCTGGTCAAGAAAGACGGCGTGCTGGGCGCCCGCATCTTCGTGGGCGGCGGCATGGGCCGCACGCCGATGATCGCGCCGGAGATCAATCCGTTCGTGAAGGCGGACGATTTGCTCTCCTATCTCGAAGCCTGCCTGCGCGTCTACAACCGCTATGGCCGCCGCGACAATGCGTACAAGGCGCGCATCAAGATCCTGATCCACGAACATGGCGCGGATAATTATCGCGCTGATGTGGAGACGGAATTCGCGCATGTGAAGACGCTCGACCTTGATCCGCCGCTGGCTGAGCTGGAGCGGATTTCGGCCTTCTTTGCAGCCCCCGCGTTCGATCCGAACGCATCGGACGATGTGGACCGCAGCGATCCCGATTTCGCCGTCTGGCTCGATCAGAATGTGAAGCCGCACAAGGCGAAGGGCTATGCCATCGTCAACATCGCAGTGAAGCCAACGGGCGGCATTCCGGGCGACGCGACGAGCGACCAGATCGACCTGATGGCCGATCTCGCGCTCGATTACAGCTTCGATGAACTGCGCGTCACCCACGCCCAAAACATCGTGCTGCCGCATGTGAAGAAGAGCGACCTTTATGCCGTCTGGCAGAAACTCGATGCAGCAGGCCTGGCCAATGCCAATCTCGATTTGGTGAGCGACATCATCGCCTGCCCCGGTCTGGATTATTGCAGCCTCGCCAATGCGCGGTCGATCCCGGTCGCGCAGAAGCTGTCCGAGCGTTTTGCGGATTTGGACCGCCAGCGCGACATTGGCGAACTGAAGCTCAAAATCTCCGGCTGCATCAATGCCTGCGGGCATCATCATGCCGGGCATATCGGCATCCTCGGCGTCGACAAGAAGGGCGTCGAAAATTACCAGATCACGCTCGGTGGATCGGGCGCTGAAGACGTGTCGATCGGCAAGATCATGGGTCCAGGCTTTGATCAGGACGGTGTGGTCGACGCGGTGGAGCGCGTGATCGAAAAATACCGCGAAGTGCGCGAGGGCGATGAACGCTTCCTCGATACCTATCGCCGCGTTGGCAATGATGTGTTCAAGGAGGCGGTTTATGGCTGATCCGATTGTGAGCTTTGCAGCGTTTGAAGGCTCAAACGCAACGGCCGTCCGCATCGAACCGGGCGATGATGCCCGCGTGCTGCTGCCGCATCTGGACCGGCTGACGCTGGTGGAAGTGACCTTCCCGGCGTTCCGTGATGGGCGGGGTTATTCCTCTGCGCGCATTCTGCGTGAAGCGGGCTATACCGGCACGCTCCGCGCGGCGGGCGACGTTCTGGTCGATCAGGTGCCTTATATGAAGCGTTGCGGCTTCGACGATTTCGTGCCGAACGCGCCGCTCGATGCGGCTGTGGTTGAGAAATTGTCTTCGCTCTATCCGGAACCCTATCAGCGCACGGTGGATGGCAAGGTTCCTGTTTGGAAGCTGCGTCATGGGTGAACCCCAACCCGTTCGCCCTGAGTAGGTCGAAGCCGAATGGCTGAGGCCGTATCGAAGGGCCTTCGATACAGGACTTCGCATTCGCTCAGCCCTCACTCAGGCCGAACGGAACTAGGAAATGCAATGACCGATCAAACCCGCATCATCGACCGCATTGACACTGCCCCGCGTTACACCGAGGCCGATGCCATTCGCCTGAACAACATGTTCCGGGGCCGCGATACGGTCGAGATGCTGGAAACGGTGATCCGCGAATCCATGTTGGGAGACGCTGTGATCGTCTCCAGCTTTGGCGCGGAATCGGCGGTGCTGCTGCATTTGATCGGGACCATCCAGCCCGATGTGCCGGTTATCTTCCTCGAAACCGGCAAGCATTTTCCGGAAACACTGGCATACCGCGATGAACTGGTTGCAGCCATCGGCCTCACCAATCTGATCAATGTCACGCCCGATCTGGCAGATATTGCCAAGAAGGATGAAACCGGCCTGCGCTGGTCATACGACCCCGATGGTTGCTGCGAAATCCGCAAGGTCATTCCGCTCGCCAAAGCACTTGCGCCCTATGACGCGCAATATACCGGCCGCAAGGGCTTCCAGTCCGCCACACGCGCTGGCCTGCCGCGCTTCGAAGTTGAAGAAGGCCGCCTGAAGGTGAACCCGCTCGCCGATTGGGACAAGGACCGCATCGAAGCCTATATGGACGCGCACAATCTGCCGCGCCATCCGCTGGTCGAACAGGGCTATCTCTCAATTGGCTGCGCGCCATGCACCTCTGTGGTCAAGCCCGGCGAAGACCCCCGTTCGGGCCGCTGGCGCGGGTGGGACAAGGTGGAATGCGGCATCCACACCGAAGTCACGCCGATTGGCGGGGCGGATGAGAGCGGTGCCAACGATCCGGTGTTCTGAGCGGACTCAATTCCCCGGTGCAGGCACCGAAAGATAGGCGATCCGCCGCGCCTCCAGCCGCCCGCGCACCACGGTATCAAGGATCAGCCCAGTGGTCATGGCGAGCGCTGCGATGATCATCATGCCTGTCACCAGCACTGCAGTCGGAATGCGCGGAACCAAGCCGGTGTCCATATAAGTAGTGACCAAAGGCACCGCGAGCAGCACCGCCACCAGCGCCACCAGCCCAGCCACTGCGCCGAAAAACGCAAGCGGTCGCTCATGGCGGTAGAGGCGTAAAATCGTGTTCAGGATGCGCCAGCCATCGCGATAGGTGGAGAGTTTGGATTCGGACCCTTCCGGCCGCGCCGCATAGGCCGTGACTTCCTCCGCCACCGGCATCCGCAGTTCGAGCGCATGGACACTGATTTCGGTTTCGATCTCAAAGCCTTGAGACAGAACCGGGAAACTCTTGGCAAAGCGCCGCGAAAACACACGATAGCCAGAGAGAATGTCCGTGAAGCTGCGTCCGAACAGGCGGGCGAGCATTCCGGTCAGCATCGCATTGCCGAAACGGTGCCCGCGCCGATAGGCCGCCTCCACTTCAGACTTGCGCGCGCCCACCACCATATCGAGTTGTTCATCGATCAGGCGTGCAACGAGGCGCGGTGCGGCGGCAGCCTCATAGGTCGCGTCGCCATCGGCCATCACATAAATGTCCGCTTCCACATCAGCGAACATGCGGCGCACGACATGGCCCTTGCCCTGCTGGCGTTCGGCGCGGACAACGGCCCCCGCCGCCCGCGCGACCTCCACCGTCCGGTCCCGGCTGTTATTGTCATAAACATAGATGGTCGCATCAGGGAGCGCCGCGCGGAAATCAGCCACGGTCTGCCCGATGGCCGCTTCCTCATTATAGCAAGGCAGCAGAACTGCGATACGCGGCTTCATTCAGTCCCCCAATGCATAAGGGCCGGACATTGCAGCCCGGCCCTTTGATCTGTTAATCACGCTTGAAGCGATCAGTCTCCCGCGCCGGGTTCGGCCGAGAAATATTTGTCGAACTTGCCGTCTTCGCCCTTGTGCTCATCAGCATCGGCAGGCGTCTGATCGCCCTTGCGCGTGATGTTGGGCCAGCTGGCGGAATAGGTGGTGTTCAGCTCCAGCCATTTTTCGAGACCGCTTTCGGTATCGGGCAGAATGGCTTCTGCCGGGCATTCCGGTTCGCACACGCCGCAATCGATGCATTCATTGGGGTTGATGACGAGCATGTTCTCGCCCTCATAGAAGCAATCGACCGGGCAGACTTCGACGCAGTCCATATATTTGCACTTAATGCACGCCTCGGTCACGACATAGGTCATTGGTGGGTTCCTCCCGGATCAAAACAATAGAATCGGGTTAGATTCACTCCCGCCCCGCGTCAATCACCTGTGGCGGCTGAATGTCGCAAATCATCGAGGCTGCTTCGGGCGCGGGGCCACGCCGTTCGGGCATCTGCTCCAATCGGATGACGCGCAAATGACCATGCGCCACCAGAGTCAGCACCTGCCCCACGGCCACGCTGTGCTTGCACTGGGTGATGCGTTGGCCGTCAATCCGGATATGACCGCCTTCCACCATCTTCTGCGCCAGCGAGCGGCTTTTGGCGAGGCGCAGGAAGAAGAGCAGACGATCAACCCGCATCAGCGCTCCTGCCCGCCGCGCAGGCGAGGGCCAGAATGAGCCATGTTTTCAAACCGGCCCCCGCCTGCGCGGGGGCGACGATGGGTGGGGGCAGATTGTCCACGATCCCTGAGCCCGCGCCAACGCCACTGCGCCGGATCAGGCCCGACAGGCACAAAGCCGATCGCACGCAGGATTCGACCCAACGTCCCTTCCCCCACGCCCAGCCGCGTGGCGAGCCCGCGATCCGGCACGAACGGCGCATGGCCCTGCCTCTGATCATGGAGCGCCAGCGCGAGCCGCTCCACCAGATCATGCCGCAGCATCTGATCACCAAAGCGGTCGAAACCGGCCTGTACGGCGGCTTGCGTCAGCTCTGGCGATGGCTTGTCGAGCAAGCCGAGCCCCGGCATCGGCACCGGCGACATCACCCGGCCATCCTGCACAGCAAGCAGCGCCAGCCGCAGACGCGTCGGCCCTGGCTTGAGCAGCCCGGCGTGGAAGATGGAAAGCGATCCGACCGTGAGCCCCAGCCGCCGCAATGCTTTTCGGTCGGGCGGCTGGAGCAGGGCCAGCGTCTCAACCAGAGCGGCACGCGGCAAGCATCCGCCGCCATGGACCAAGGGAGCGAGAAACGCGCGCAGTTGGGGGGGCGTGTCGGCGGCAAAGGCGCGACCATGGAGCGCGATCAGTGCGGGCAGGCGTTCCTCCAGATGTGCCGCCAGCCACGCCACCAGCCGTTTCCGGATAAGTTCGCGCGGTGCAGCATCCAGCCGGGAGACGGCAACATCAAGCGCAAGAGCGGGAGCCACAAGGCTCTTGCCCCGCGCCAGTGTCGCCACAATGCCATCGCGCCACAGGATCGCAGGAACTTGCCCCGTCTCAAGCGCCAGCCGGAATTCCTTGTCGGGAGCCTCTGCCAGCGCCTGCGCGCGCGTGGCCAGTGCCGTTTTCATATAGGCTTCGGCAGCGGCCAGCATCCGGCGCTTGTCCGCCCCGCGCGCATCCGCCGCGACATGGAAGCGGAAGCCATCGATCCGCCCCACGCTTTCACCGAGCACCGCGACATCACCATCCTTGGCAACAGTCACATGCACAGCGCCCGGATTGTCGCGCAGACCGCGCATCAGTTGAGCGGTTCGCCGGTCAACAAAACGTTCCGCCAGCTTGGCGTGGAGCGCATCTGACAGGCGATCCTCCACGTCTCGGGTGCGTTCGGCCCAGTGGCGGGGATCATCAAGCCAATCCGCGCGGTTGGCCGCATAGGTCCATGTGCGGATGGCCGCGATACGGCCCGCCAGCTTGGGAATATCGCCCTCCACCAGATCAAGCCGCGCCACTTCCCCCGCGATAAGCGCAGAGGGAATGCGCCCCGTTCCTGAGAGAAGATGCGGCGCAAGCCGGGCCACCAGGCGCGCGTGGAACTCGGCTCCCGTATGGCGGAAGTCAGGCAGGCCACATACATCCCACAGCCGCCGTGTCGCCACCTCGCCCCGTGCCAACCCTGAGACGTCGGGGTCAACCGCCAGTGCCTTCAACACCGACAGATCATCGGCTTCCTGTGCCGCACGCAGTTCGGGTTGGTCCGGTAGCCATTCGAGCGACGCGATCAGGCTGGCAGGCGTGCCGAAATCCAGATCGGTGTTGCGCCACCACAGCGAATCGAGGCTGGAAAAACGGTGATTTTCTATCCGCTCAATTTCCACATCGGTAAAGGCGAGCGCGCCTTCCTGCCCGCCTGTTACGCCAAATGTGCCATCGCGCTGATGCCGCCCCGCTCGCCCGGCGATCTGCGCCATTTCATGCACGAACAGGCGGCGCTGGCGGCGGCCATCAAATTTGGAAAGTCCAGCAAAGGCCACATGGCCAATATCCATGTTAAGGCCCATGCCGATGGCATCAGTCGCCACCAGATAATCGACCTCGCCCGCCTGATACATCGCCACTTGCGCGTTGCGCGTGCGCGGCGAGAGCGAGCCCATCACCACTGCCGCCCCGCCGCGCGTGCGGCGGATCAGCTCGGCAATCGCGTAAACATCATCGGCAGAGAAGGCGATGATTGCGCTGCGCGGTGGCAAGCGCGAAATCTTCTTGGCTCCGGCATAAGTGAGTTGCGAAAAGCGCGGGCGCTTCTCGATTTCGATCCCCGGCAGCAGCCTGCGCAGCAGCGGCTTCAGGCTCTCCGAACCGAGGATCAAAGTCTCTTCCCGGCCGCGCGCATGAAGCAGGCGGTCGGTGAAGACATGACCACGCTCCGGATCTGCCCCCAGTTGCGCTTCATCGAGCGCAACGAACGCCACATCACGGTCCATCGGCATGGATTCGGTGGTGCAGAGCAGCCAGCGCGCGCCTTCGGGTAGGATCTTTTCCTCACCCGTGATCAGGCCGACTTCCTTTGGCCCCTTGATGGCCACCACGCGGTCATAGACTTCCCTTGCGAGCAGGCGCAGCGGGAAACCCATCATGCCAGAGGAGTGGGCGCACAGGCGTTCGATGGCATAGTGCGTCTTGCCCGTGTTGGTCGGGCCGAGAATGGCACGCAGACTGGCGTTCGGACGCGAACTCATGGGTGAGGTGTGACAGATTGCGCGCGCCGTGCAAGCCCTGAATTGTGCCCCGCTCGGTTCACCGCACCCCCGATTCAACAGGCCGCGCCTTCATTTGACTTTAACCAAGTTTCGCCACAGTAAATGCGCCGTTCATCCCGGTTTCGGGGGCGGACGGAACGGGCATTGAAGAAGGGTTCGCGGGCCATTGTTCCAGCGCAGTGAAGCATGGGGAGGCGCGCCTTCGGGAAGCGCCTCGCTGACATTCGGGCAGGCGCAACGCGTGCCCGGTGCAGGCCATGATGCGCGCCTGTCTTTCCGCGACTGGTTCGGTGACCTGGCAGAGCGCGATCTGGTGCCCGATCTGGGTACGGACATCGGCTCGCTCGCCTGGTTCCGGGGCTTTGCCGCCTGCATCACGCTTTGCACGCTCGCAGTCTGGCTTGGCCCGGATTACCGGCCCATTCCCGCCTCGGAATCGGTGCTGGTCTCTGGACCGGCCTGGGAAGAAACCCGCGCGCAATCCATCGCACCGCTCGCCTGGGGCGGCGATACCGGGCGGCGCATGGCGGCGAACGATCTCGTCGTCCCCCTCGGCAGCGCACCCGAGCGCCCGACCATCGAACTCACGGCCACGCTGGGACAGGGTGACGGCTTTTCCCGCCTGCTCCAGCGCGCGGGCGTGACCGGCGCTGAAGCCGCGCGCGTAAGCGATATGGTGGCTGCCGTTACGCCTCTAGCCGACATCAAGCCCGGCACGGTGATGAAACTGGTGCTGGGCCGCCGCGCCAGCCCCACGTCTCCACGCCCGCTCGACTCGCTCGATTTCAGGGCGCGTCTGGACATGTCGCTTTCGATCCGCCGGGAGGCGGGCGCGCTCGCACTCCGCCCGACAATGATCGCGGTGGACCGCACACCGTTGCGGTTGACCGGCCTTGTAGGAGACAGTCTCTATCGCGCCGCGCGGGCCGCAGGGGCTCCTCCGCAGGCCGTTGAAACCTATATTCGTGCCATCGGCTCCAAGCTCTCTTTTGCCACAGATATTGGGGCAGACGCGAAGTTTGATCTGGTGGTGGAGCGCGCGCGCGCTGAAACCGGAGAGGTGGAATATGGCCGCCTGCTCTATGCCGGGCTGACTCGCGGCAATCGCGCCACCCAGTTACAGCAATGGACGATTGGTGGTCGCACCGAATGGTTCGAAGCCTCTGGCGTGGGTGAACGGCGCGGCGGCTTTACCCAGCCCGTTGCCGGCGCACGGCAGACCTCCGGCTTCGGGATGCGCTTCCATCCCGTCTTGGGCTATTCACGAATGCACCAAGGCGTCGATTTCGGCGCAGGCACTGGCACACCAATCCGTGCGGTGACCGATGGCGTTGTGGTCTTTGCTGGGCGCAAGGGCGGCTATGGCAACCATATCCGCATCAACCACGCTGGCAACCTTTCCACCACCTATTCGCATATGAGCGGCTATGCCGTGTCTTCGGGATCGCGCGTCTTGCAGGGACAGATCATCGGCTATGTCGGATCAACCGGGCTTTCGACCGGGCCGCACCTCCACTTTGAAACTTATCGCAACGGCGCTGTGGTCAATCCGCGTTCGGTGAGCTTCCTGTCTGCGCCGCTGCTGGAAGGGCGCGAGCTGGCGGCCTTCCGCGCCAAACTTGCCACATATCAGTCCTTGCCGGTGAACGGCCAACAGGAGTAGGCTGGCTCGGCTATGATCACCATGCCGCCGCCCCGATATCGCATTGTTGAACGCGGACGCCGCCTGATCACCGTGGATACAGCGCTGAGTCAAGAAGTGGGATTGGCAGCCTCACTGCCCGATGATCCGGTGTTCCGCGTCTCTCCGGTCACGGCTCTGGCGGATCTCACACCGCACAGCCATGCTGGCCAACCCGCCTATGAAAGGCCTGCGAACAGCCCGACCTTGAGCCTTCCCCCTATGAGTGCGGCGGATGGTTCAAAGCATGGCCGATGGATCATTGTGATGATGGCAGGAGGTGCGGTGATCTTCACCCTGTTCCTCACCAATGTGTGGATCATATTGGTGCTGGCGATGCTCAACGCGAAAACGCGATCGCTGCTGGCAAACGCGCTCAAACCTCTTGCGCTGAAGGTAAAGGCTTGGGCGGACGGCGGCTGACCCGCAGCCCGCCCCTGCTGATCATCAACGCGCGGCGAGATAGGCCGATTCCTGAACACCGGCACGGGCGAGTGCATCGCTCTTCGCATCGCGGCGGCAGCGTTCGGAAGCCTGCGCCTGACGCAGCGGGCTCGCTTCGGGCACATCGCACACGCGCGCGGCGGCCTGTTCAACGCGGCGTTCAAGTGCCTGTCGCCCGGCCTGTGTGGTCAAATCGAGATCGGCAATCTTGACGATTTTGGCCTGAGGGCTCGCGAAAGCAGGCGCTGCGGACAGCGTGGACAGGGCTGCAAAAATAAGGGCTGCGGTCTTGGTCATGGTGAATTCCTCTTCATTCGGGTCGCTTGCACAAGGGGTCGGGGGAGCCGCCGTGCCAGTATTGAATGCGCCCTTCACTCCGCCGCTGCACCCTGACTTCGATCAGCCTGCGTGACGCGCCGACGAACACCGCCAGCGCTCGACGAAAGACAGGCGAGCGTCGGCGAAGGACGGCTCAACTGTCGCTGATAGTCCTTGCCTCATTCGAACACATGTGGAACAAGCGCGCCATGCTCACCCATATTTCCGTGCGCGGCGCGCGCGAACACAACCTCAAGGGCGTGGATGTTGATATTCCGCGCGATACGCTCACCGTCATCACTGGCTTGTCGGGTTCAGGCAAGTCGAGCCTCGCGTTCGACACCATCTATGCCGAGGGTCAGCGCCGCTATGTCGAGTCGCTCTCTGCCTATGCGCGGCAGTTTCTGGAGATGATGCAGAAGCCCGATGTCGAGCATATTGACGGGCTGTCACCCGCCATTTCCATCGAGCAGAAGACCACCAGCCGCAACCCGCGCTCGACCGTGGCGACCGTCACCGAGATTTACGATTATATGCGCCTGCTCTGGGCGCGTGTCGGGATCCCCTATTCTCCCGCCACCGGCCTGCCGATTTCCGCGCAGACCGTCAGTCAGATGGTAGACCGGGTAATGGCGCTGCCCGAAGGATCGCGCCACTATCTGCTCGCGCCGGTCGTGCGCGGGCGCAAGGGCGAGTATCGCAAGGAACTCGCCGAGTGGCAGAAAGCCGGCTTCACCCGCGTCCGTATCGACGGGCAGTTTTACGAAATCGATGAGGCCCCCGCGCTCGATAAGAAATACAAGCATGATCTGGAAGTGGTGGTGGACCGCATCGTCGTGCGGGACGGGATTGAAACGCGACTTGCGGATTCGTTCGAGGCGGCTCTCAAGCTGGCTGACGGCCTAGCCTTCGTGGATCCAGCCGATGCGCCAAAGTTGGAAACAGACACCGTTCGTCCTGAGCTTGTCGAAGGACTGTCTTCTTCTTCGAAGGGCGAGGCCAAGAGCAAAGACAGTGCTTCGACAAGCTCAGCACGAACGGTGCTCACGGACAACGCCCCTACCGGTCGCATCATCTTTTCCGAACAATTCGCCTGCCCGTTATCGGGGTTCACCATCTCCGAAATCGCGCCGCGCCTGTTCAGCTTCAACGCGCCGCAAGGAGCCTGCCCGGCCTGCGATGGACTGGGCGAAAAGCTCTATTTCGATCCGGACCTGATCGTCCCCAATGAAGAATTGTCGATCAAGGCCGGGGCCATCGTCCCTTGGGCGAAGAGCAACCCGCCCTCCCCTTATTACATGCAAGTGCTCGGCAGCGTCGCGCGGCATTATGGTTTTTCGCTCGATACGCCGTGGAAGGATCTTCCGCCGCTCATCCCGGCGATCATCCTCAACGGATCGGGCAGCGAAGTCATCCGCCTGACATTTCAGGATGGGCGCAAGAGCTATGACGTCAACAAGACGTTCAATGGCGTTGTCGGCAATCTCAACCGCCGCCTGCTCCAGACCGAGAGCGCATGGATGCGCGAAGAGCTCTCCAAATATCAATCCTCTGCGCCGTGCGAGACCTGCAACGGCGACCGGCTGAAGCCCGAAGCGCTGTGCGTGAAGATTGCCGACACAACCATCAGCGACGCGGCCAGGCTGTCGGTGCTTGATGCCCATGCGTGGTTCGGCAGCCTTGAGGACAAGCTCAGCGACCAGCATCGCCAGATTGCCAAGGCCATCCTCAAGGAGATCAATGAGAGGCTGGGTTTCCTCAACAATGTCGGGCTCGATTATCTCAATCTGAACCGCACCAGCGGCACACTGTCCGGCGGGGAGAGCCAACGTATCCGCCTCGCCAGCCAGATCGGCTCCGGCTTGTCGGGCGTACTCTATGTGCTTGATGAGCCGAGCATCGGCCTGCACCAGCGCGACAACGACCGGCTGCTGGAAACGCTGCGCCGGTTGCGCGATCTGGGCAACACCGTGATCGTGGTGGAGCATGACGAAGACGCGATCCGCACGGCCGACCACATCGTTGACCTTGGCCCCGGCGCGGGCGTCCACGGTGGCGAGATCGTCGCGCAGGGAACGCTCAAGGACATCCTCAAATCCAAGGGCAGCCTGACCGCCGATTACCTCACCGGTCGCCGCGAAATCACGGTGCCCGCCAAGCGCCGCAAGGGGAGCGGCAAGAAGCTGACGGTGAAGGGCGCGTCTGCCAACAATCTCAACAAGGTGACGGCGAGCATCCCGCTCTCCACCTTCACCTGCATCACCGGCGTGTCGGGGTCAGGCAAGTCGAGCTTCACCATCGACACACTCTATGCCGCCGCCGCACGCACGCTTAACGGCGCGCGGATCGTTGCGGGCAAGCATGACAAGATCGAAGGGCTGCAATTTCTCGACAAGGTGATCGACATTGATCAGTCACCCATTGGCCGGACCCCACGTTCCAACCCGGCCACCTATACGGGGGCCTTCACCAACATCCGAGACTGGTTTGCGGGCCTGCCCGAAGCGCAGGCGCGCGGTTACAAGCCCGGGCGCTTTTCATTCAACGTGAAGGGCGGGCGCTGTGAGGCGTGCAGCGGAGACGGGCTGATCAAGATCGAAATGCACTTCCTGCCAGACGTCTATGTGACATGCGAGGAGTGCAAGGGCGCACGCTACAACCGCGAAACGCTGGAGGTGAAGTTCAAGGGCAAGTCGATTGCCGATGTGCTCGACATGACGGTGGAAGACGCGGTCGAGTTCTTCAAGGCCGTCCCGCCAATCCGCGACAAGATGGCGATGCTCGCCGAAGTCGGGCTCGGCTATGTCAAGGTCGGCCAACAGGCCACGACGCTCTCAGGCGGCGAAGCACAGCGCGTGAAACTCGCCAAGGAGCTCTCCCGCCGCTCGACAGGGCAGACGCTCTATATCCTTGATGAGCCCACAACCGGCCTGCATTTCGAGGATGTGCGCAAGCTCCTCGAAGTGCTCCATGCATTGGTGGAACAAGGCAATAGCGTGGTGGTGATCGAACATAATC
Source organism: uncultured Sphingomonadales bacterium (assembly GCA_937870585.1). Lineage (GTDB taxonomy): Bacteria > Pseudomonadota > Alphaproteobacteria > Sphingomonadales > Sphingomonadaceae > Aquisediminimonas. The sequence continues at coordinate 13,688 of CALMZE010000009.1, forward strand.
TCGATGTTATCAAGACGGCGGACTGGATCATCGATCTTGGCCCGGAAGGTGGCGTGAAAGGCGGCGAGATTGTCGCAGAAGGCACGCCGGAGCAGGTGGCGAAGGCGGAAGGCAGCTATACCGGCCACTATCTCGCGCCCTTGCTCGCGCGGGGGAAGAAGGCGCCGGCGAAGGAGCTCGCACTGGACGGGGTGGAGTGAAAGACCTCGCTGCCATCGCCGCCGAATTTGGTGATGATCCGGAGCCCGCGCCGCGGAGCTTTTCGCACAGCGGCACCGTCTGGCGGTGGCAGGCGGAGAAAGACGGAACGGCGGCATGGTATTTTCTGGTGATTGACGGCAGCACTGCCGAAGCGATCCGCGCCGCCGCCGGGCCACGGCGTGGCTTTGGTTCGGTGCGGGTCATGGCGCGGATCGGGTCATCCTGCTTTTCGACTTCACTCTTCCCCTCCAAGGAAATGGGCGGATTCCTGCTGCCGCTCAAGGCAAGCGTGCGCAAGGCGGAAAAGCTGACTGAAGGCAGCCCGGTGAAGGCAGGGCTTGAACTGGCCTGACTGTCACCGCATCAAGGCGTTGATTTTATCCAATTCAGATCGCGCAACCGATGCTCTAACACTCAGACGATCCGGGGACTCCGGCGCGGGAGCAATCCCGCGTCGGGGAACCGGATCAGGGTCAGCCGAGCGCCACCACTTCATTCTCCTGCGCGAAAAAGATCGGCGAATGGGGCAGGTCGATGAAGTTGCGCTCATCCTCCAGCAGTTCCAACCCGGCCTTCTGGCTTTCCGGCGTGGGTTCAGCGGCGAGCGCGTCCGCACTGTCGAACCAGAGCTCGGCAATGCCGTCATACTCCTGCCCCAATGAACCGCGCACGGCGGCGATACCCGCCAGCCGCTCATCGTCAATCGTGTGGACCTGCACATAGCGGCGGATGCCCAGCACCTCGGCGCGTGCAGCGACAAGCGGCGCATGGGTTTCACGCCAATAGGTCTGGAACTCGGCGCGACTGAGGTGCGGCAGGCGCTTCAGGCAAAAACAGAGTTTGATCATCAGTTATCCTTTCCTCGCTGGATAAGGGCGCAGAGGATGCGACACGTCAAGCACCCATATTGAGGGTGCGCAGCAATGCTGTTACCAGATTACGCAAATCAAGGAGGATGCCCGCATGAAGTTCCATTATGGCGAGTCGATGACGGCGATCGACAACTATCTCCCCCTCGCCAAGGCGGCGGAGGAGATGGGTTATGACGGGTTTCTGATTCCCGACAGCCTGATTTATCCCAAGGCGTCAGACGCGGCCTATAGCTATACCGAAGATGGTGGGCGGTCCTTCCTTGAGAATAAGGCGTTCGTCGAAAGCTTCATTCTGGCCGCAGCCATGGTGGGGGCGACCAATCGGATCGAGTTCACCACCAATGTTGTCAAATTGCCGGTGCGGCCCCCGCTCTATTCGGCCAAGCTCGCCACTTCGCTCGCGGCGCTCTCTCACAACCGGTTCAATTTCGGCGTCGGGCTTTCGGTATGGCCGGAAGATTATGAAGTTATGGGCGTGCCATGGGAGAAGCGCGGCAAGCGCATGGATGAGTGCATCGCCATTGTGAAGGGGCTCGGCACGGGCGACTATTTCGAGTTTCATGGCGAGTTTTTCGATCTTCCCCCGGTCAAGCTCAACCCGGTGCCCAGCCAGCCATTGCCCATTCTGATCGGCGGCCATTCGGATCAGGCGCTCAAGCGTGCAGCGCTGCATGATGGCTTTCTCTATGCGGGCGGACCTCCAGGAGAAATCTGGCCCATGCTGGAGAAGTTGCACGCCTTCCGCCGCGCGGCGGGCACGCAGGACAAGCCCTATCGCATCTTTGCCTCAGGCGTGACCGACTATTCGCCCGAGAGTCTTGCGCGCCATGCCGAAGCGGGCGTGACGGACATTTCGGTCGTGTTCCGCAATCTCTATGCGGTCGAGCAGGACACGCAGCCGCTCTCCGAAAAGCTCGATCTGATGAAGAAATTCGCGGACAGCGTGATCGCGCAGGCCTGATCTTGCCAGCAGGCCATGCGCGCCGCATAGACCGCGCCATGGCCTGTCTGGATTTCGCCTCTGACAATCATGCCGCTGTGCATCCCGCTGTGATGGCGGCGATGGCGCGCGAGAATGCAGGCGCGGCGCTGCCCTATGGCGAAGATGCGGCGAGCGCGCGGGTCGAAACCCGGGTTTCTAATCTGTTCGAGCGGGAGTGCCGCGTGTTCGCCGTCACCACCGGCAGTGCGGCCAATGGGCTGGCGCTGTCCCTGCTCGCTCCGCCTTATGGCGTCATCCTGACGCACGAAGCCGCGCATATCCAGACCGGCGAATGTGGCCTGCCCGAATTTTACACAGGCGGTGCCAAGCTGTTGCCGATCACAGGCGCGAACGGAAAATTGACGCCAGATCGCGTGCGCACGGCCATGGGCCAGTTCGGGCATGGCAGCCCCGGCACGCCTCCGCTTGCGGCGCTTTCGCTGACGCAATCGACCGAGATGGGCACGCTTTACACGGAAGACGAGCTGGCCGCATTGACGGGTCTTGCCCGGCAACATGGGCTGTCTGTCCATATGGATGGTGCGCGCTTTGCCAATGCGCTCGCAGCGACCGGGGCGTCCCCTGCCGCACTCAGCTGGAAAGCGGGCGTGGACATTCTTTCACTTGGTGGCACCAAGAATGGCGGCATGGCCGCTGAACTGGTGGTCGTTTTCGATCCTGCACGGGTCTCGGATTTTGAGCGCCGCCGCAAACGTGCCGGGCACCTCTGGTCCAAAGCGCGCTATCTGGCCGCGCAGTGGGAGGCCTTGCTGGCGGACGATCTCTGGCTGGCCAATGCCCAACACGCCAATGCCATGGCCGCGCGGCTGGCCGAGGGGATGAGCAGCATCGGCACCACCGCACTCGCTTCCCCGGTCGAGACCAACCAGTTGTTCGTGACGATGCCTGATGCCATGGCGAAAGCGCTGCATGAAGCGGGCGCGCTGTTTCATCGTTGGGCTGACGCTGGCCGCTCTGGCCACGGCTTGCATCGGCTGGTGACGAGTTGGGCCACGGCGCCCGACGATGTGGACGCCTTCCTGCGCCTGATGCGGAACGCGGCATGAAGAAGGCGGACATTTTCGAATTTTACAGTCGGCTGGCTGAGGCCAATCCATCGCCGGAGACCGAGCTGGAATTTGGCAACACCTATCAGCTTCTGGTCGCGGTCGTACTCTCGGCCCAAGCGACCGATGTTGGCGTCAACAAGGCGACGCGGCTCCTGTTTGAAGCGGTGAAGACGCCCGCGCAAATGATTGCACTGGGAGAAGAGGGGCTGAAAACCCATATCCGCACCATCGGTCTGTTCAATGCCAAGGCGAAGAATGTCATCGCGCTTTCGGAAATCCTGGAGCGCGATTTTAATGGAGAAGTGCCCGCAGATCGCGACATCCTCACCACCCTGCCCGGCGTCGGCCGCAAGACCGCCAATGTCGTGATGAATTGTGCATTTGGGGCGGAAACCTTCGCCGTGGATACGCACATCTTCCGCGTTGGCAATCGCACAGGGCTGGCCAAGGGCAAGACGCCGCTGGCGGTGGAAAAGCAGCTCGACAAACATACGCCGGGCCTGTTCCGCGTCGGCGCGCATCACTGGCTGATCCTGCACGGACGTTATGTCTGCAAGGCGCGCACGCCCGAATGCTGGCGCTGCCCAGTGGCCGATCTGTGCAGCTTCAAGCCGAAGAGCGCAGCGCCCAAATCCAGGAAGATCAGTTGACGGTCGCCTCGAATGTCACCGCCATGCCCGCAGCACTGGCGAGCGATGACAATATGGCGATCATCGTGCCCGCCGAATAGCTGGCACCAATCGGATCGCTTTCATCCGCGCCCGCATTATCGTCATCTTCCACGGTTGTCGCACCCGCACAGCTTGTCCCTGATCGCAACGTTCCGGCCACATAGGTTGTGGTGACAGGCAGCGTGTCTGTCATCACCAGCGCAGTCGCGCCGAGCGGCCCGGTGTTGGAGGCGAGGATGCAATAGCGCAGCCGCGCGCCGGGAATATATTTGGGATTGGTGGTGCCATTGACCGGATCGCTGATGATCGTGTCCGTCTTGGTCAGAACGATGGCTGCCGTCTGCACGTTGAACAGGATTTCATCGATATTCCAGAAATTTGCCTGTGTTTCGGCAGCCGCGCCCGTTCCCGGACCTCGTATTAGCCCGTTCTGCGCGCTGATGGTGCTACTCGATCCATCCTTGCCATAAGCCCGCAAGATGTAGTTATTGCCATTGGTGGCTGAAAGCGGGACCGTTGGTGCTGGATCGGCGGGCACGGAGTTGTTGTTGCTCCAGATCGCGTCATTGGCCGTCGCATCGCCATGCGTGCCATCGTTAAACAGCTTGAACGTGCTGCCAATGGCGACGCCTGCGGGCGTGAAAAAGCCCACCGTCATCGGGTTGGTTGCAGCGGTCGGCGCGGCATTCACCTGAACCGTTGTGGAAATGGCCTGCCCCGGCACATAGGTGCCACCCGCCGCCGGAAGCGTGATGTTGATGCCGAACGCCTGCGGCGTGCCCAGCGTTGCGTTGACGACCGACCATTCAATGTCATCGACCAGCGCCCATGAGCGGTAGAGCGTCACATGCCCGGTTTCGATGCGCAGCGTGACCGTTTGACCTGCAAACGCGGCGAGCGAATAGGAGAAGTTCCACCAAGGCTCGCCAGTATAGGGTACGGTCATGCCCAGATCGTGAATCGTATCCGTGCCCATGTCCCAGCTGTTATAGGCGCCATAGCCATAGGTGGTGGCTGTAATCTGGCTGGTGCCATAGGCGGGCGCAAACGGGCGCGTAATGTAGTTGTTCGCCGCCGGGCCGATGATCTGGGTGACAGCGCCGCCGCCGGTGATGATCGACACCTTGAAATGGTCAAAGCCATTGGTGCCGCCATTAATGTCCGAGTCATAGCCCTGGATTTTCCAGCGCACTGTAAGGTTGCCCGGTGTGGTTGCAGGCACGGTGATGGTCTTGTTAAGCTGCGTGGCGTTCTTGTTGCCGACGGCCTCGTTATTGGTGCGCGCGCCGATCAGGTATGATTGCAGGCCGGTATTGGGGCTGCCGTTGGTGTTGAAATTATTGTTGATCGGCGCACCGTCTGAATTGACCGCGACATTGGTCCCATTCACGATCTGCGTGTCGAACGCCGCGTTGACCTTGCTTGAGCTCGCCCAGCCCAATGGAGTTGCCGTGCCTGTCGCGCCGAATTCGAAGTTGCCGTTGATCGGCACCTGCGGGTTGGCGGGCTTGGAGCCGTTCTCTGTAATGTCAAAATAGAGATAATAGGTGACCGCCCCGGCATCTTGAAGGATGAAGCGCACTTCGCCGCGTCCATTGCCTGCTGTGTCCGTGGCTCCGGCATAGACGGTGTCGGTGAACTGCTGGTTGGTGGACAGGGCACCCGTCGAGCGCACGACGCGCGGGCTGTTCACGTCAAACGTGCCAGAGACACCCATGGTCGAAAGCAGGCTGGTGAAATCCACATCGACCTTCACCGTGGAGTTTACGGTGGCCCCGGCGGGTACGCTGATCGGCACGCGATAATGCCAGTCCGGCGTGGTGGAAACGGCATTCTGATCGTACCAGGTAGGCGCAGAACGCAGGTCAGCCAGCGCCGGACGCAGGCCAAGTGCAAGCAAAGCCAGCATGATGACCATGCCTGCCGCCCGAAAACCCAGCGTCATGCCTCGTACTGCGTTCAACTCATCTTCCCATACAAGGTGCGGCCAACGCTCCGGCCTGCTCTAGGCAGCTATGCTCTCAAATCTGTTAAAATGGCAATAACAGTCGCAGAAATCCGTGCCTTTTCTCCTCCGCGTCGCAGCAAGGTGTTCATCTTGCAGACATGTTCATATGGCAGTCATGTTGATCGGCGCAGGTTCAGGCCACGTCAGACTTCTGGAGGATCAATCATGCGGACACTCGCCCTTGCTCTCACCGTCGTCGCGCTGGCCGCTGGCGGCATCGCCACCGCTGGACGCCGGACGGCTGCCCCAGAAGCGCGCGAGATTGGCAAGCCCGTCAGTTGCATCTCACTTTCCCGCATTCAGGAAAGCCGCGTGCGCAACGATAATGTGATCGATTTCAAGGTTTCCGGAAACAAATGGTACCGGAATACGCTCCCGCGCGGCTGCCCGTCACTCGGCTTTGAAGAACGGTTCAGCTACGCAACGTCGATCAACCAGCTCTGTTCGACAGACATCATCCATGTGCTACAAAGCTATGGGAGCGGCGTGCATGAAGGCGCGGGCTGCGGCCTTGGCAAATTCCAGCCTGTGGAAATCCTCAAGAGGCCCAAAGCCAAATAACTCCGGCTTGACTTGCGGCGCGCGCCCGCGCAGCTTTCCGGCAAGAAGAAGCTGGGGAGAGTGAAATGGCGCGCAAGCCGAAGAGCGATGGTGCTGGGGTTGATCTGGGCGGAGCGGACGAAGCCAATTCGGCAATGAGTCCGATCATCGGCGTCGCCCGCGAAGATTTGCTGGGCGCGGTGACGGTGATGCTGCGCGAAACCGCAGGCAAGCCCGCCAAGACGCTCAAGCACATGCAGGCTTTTTCGGGCGATGTGCTCCAAATTCTGACCAACAAGTCTGAAATTGCGCCGGACCCCAAAGACAAGCGCTTCCACGACCCTGCCTTCAAGGCCAATCCCCTGTTTCGGATGGGGATGCAATATTATCTGGCCGCCAGCAACCGCGTCCGCGACTGGGTGGCGGAAATGGAGGTGGACGAGCTCGAACGCGCGCGGGCCAGCTTTGTTGCAGGGATGATCCTCGATTCCGTCTCTCCCACCAATTCGCTGATTGGCAATCCGTCCGCGCTCAAAAAGGCGATGGATACAGGCGGGCAATCGCTGATCGCGGGCCTCAAGAACGCCTATAATGACATGGTTCATAACGACATGATCGTGAGCCAGGTCGACAATCGCCCCTTCAAGATTGGGGAGAATATCGCGGTGTCACCCGGCGCGGTGATTCACAAGAGCCCGATGATGGAGCTGATCCAATATGCGCCGACGCAAGAGCAGGTGCATGAAATTCCGCTGCTCATCATCCCGCCGCAGATCAACAAGGCCTATATCAACGATCTGACGCCTGCGAAGAGCATCGTGAAATATGAGCTGGACAATGGCCTCCAGCCCTTCCTGATCAGCTGGCGTAACCCGACCATTGAGCATCGCGACTGGGGGCTGGCTGATTATGTCGATCAGATCATCGATGCCATCGACGTGACCTGCAAGGTGACAGGTTCAAAGACCGTCAACGTCGCCGGAGCCTGTTCGGGCGGTATCACCATGGCCACGCTCCTTTCGGCGCTCAAGGCGCGCGGCGATGATCGGGTGGCGTCGGCCACGCTGATGGTGTGCGTGCTCTATCCGCAGCGGGAAGACAGTGAGGTTGGCGCGCTCGTCTCTGATCATGGCATCAAGCTGGCGCGGCAACGTTCAGCAGAGAAGGGCATCCTTGAAGGCGCCTCGCTCAGCCGCATGTTTGCATGGATGCGGCCCAATGATCTGGTGTGGAACTATGTCATCAACAATTATCTACACGGGGAAGATCCGCCCGCGTTCGACATCCTGTTCTGGAACAATGATTCAACCAATCTGACCGCGCAGCTCCACTCAGACTATCTGCGTGTGTACGAAGAGCAGCCCTTCGCCAATCCGGGGACGAGCGAGATTGCCGGGCACACGGTTGATCTCACCAAGGTGGATTGCGACCTGTTCATTCTGGCGGGCGTGACCGATCACATCACGCCGTGGAAGGCGTGCTATCGCTCCACGCAATTGTTCGGATCGAAGAATATCGAATTCGTCCTTTCGCACTCCGGCCATATTCAGGCGATCCTCAACCCGCCGGGCAATCCCAAGGCCAAATTCTACCGCGCGGGCAGCACGCCCGACGCGCCAGAGAAATGGCTAAAGGGCGCCGAGGAACAAGCAGGCAGCTGGTGGCCGTACTGGATGGAATGGCTCAAGAGCCGCTCGGGCAAGCTCAAGGCTGCGCCCAAGACGCTGGGCCATGCCAAACACCCGCCGGGCGATGCGGCCCCGGGAGCTTATGTGTTTGATTAAGAGAGTAGAATGTACGGCACCCTCACCCCGTTGACACCCGTGATCGGCACCGAAGTTCACGGCGTGGATTTGCGCACGCTCAATGCGGACAAGGCAGACTGGCTGCGCGGCTTGCTTGCGGAGCGGCTGGTTCTTGTCATCCGCGATCAGCAGCTCGACCGGGATCAGCACAAGGCCATCGCGCGCCTGTTCGGCACCGGCGCGCTGCATCGCCATGCACTCAACAAGGCGCGAGGCGGGGATGATGAAGAAGTCTATCCCGTGCGCACCACGGCTGAATCCAAGATGACCGCGGGCGAAGGCTGGCACACCGATGTCAGTTGCGATCCTGATCCGATCGCGGCCTCCCTGCTCTACATGCATCAGGCTCCGGCGGGCGGTGGCGGCGACACCATCTATTCCAGCATGTATGAATGCCTTGATCGCCTCTCACCCCCGATCCGCGCACTGGTGGGTTCGCTGTCCGCCGTGCATGATGGCGCATTCCCCTATCGCCATGTGTACGGTATCGAACCGCCTGCTGGCGCGCATTTCAATTGCACCACGCACCCGATGGTCGTGGCGCATCCCGTGACCGGGCGTCCGGTCCTGTGGGTCAATCGCGGCTTTACGACGCGCATCCCCGGCCTGTCTCACCATGAGGCCCGCCATGTGCTGGAGATGCTGTTCCACCATATCGAAACGACCCTGACGGCCCAGTGCCGCGTGCGGTGGGACGATGGCACACTCGTCATCTGGGACAATGTGGCCACTCAGCACCATGCAGTTTGGGACTATTTCCCCAACAGCCGCTTTGCCGAACGGATTTCCGTGGTCGGCCCGGAGATCAAGGCCGCCTGAGCGCGGTCAGTCCTGATCCCAGACCGCCTGACGCTTTTCGAGGAAGGCGGCGATGCCTTCCTTCGCGTCGCCATGCTCCAGATGCGCAACCGCCAGATCGCGCACCAGATCGTAAGCGGCAGGCACATCAAGCGGCATCTGCTTGTGAAAGCTTTCCTTGCCCGCAGCGAGCGTGTGACCGGATTTTGAGGCGATTTCGGCAGCGATGGCATCCACATGCGCATCGAGCGCGTCGGGCTCCAGCACCTCGTTGATCAGGCCGATTGAAAGCGCGTGCTGCGCGCTGAACAGCTTGCCGGTGGCAAGCATCATCATTGCAGCCTTGCGCCCGACCACGCGCGTCAGCTGCACCTGCGGCGTGTGACACCAGAAGCCGATATTGACGCCCGGCACGGCAAAGCGCGCCACGCTGGACGCAAATGCGAGATCGCAAGCAGAAACCAGCTCCAACCCCGCCGCTGTCGCAACGCCTTCCACTTTGGCGATCACGATCTGCGGCTGTGCCATGACCGCCTGCATCAGCGCGGCGAGCGCAGTGATGTCAGCATGATGCGCAGCAGAGCCATCCGCAGATGCCATCTCGCCTAGATCATGCCCCGCGCAGAAGATGCGTCCACCCGCGCCCGACAGGATGATGACCCGCACCGAACGGTCTGCCGCAAGCCGGTCCAGTTCGGCATGGAGGGCGGCCACCAGCCCGTGAGACAGGCTGTTGCCCGCTTGCGGACGATTGAGCACCAGCCGGGCGACCGCGCCGTCTTTCGAGGCCAGCACCAGCGGCTGATTAGTCATTGAGCACCTTTGCGGCCGTCTTGTTCATGAAGGAGGCAAGGCGATCCTTGGAGGCGGGCTGTGTGTTGGTGATCCCCGCGATGAACGCTTCGGCATAATAGGCGTCGCCAGAGGCCATATTGCCGATATGCGCGATGCCCGATGTGATGGCGAAATTGGAGAGCGGCGGATTCTGAGCTGTCTTGTGCGCAATCTCCAGCGCCTTTTCCAGGCTGGAGCCTTCGACCAGATATTGGCACAAGCCGACATTGACGGCTTCCTGCCCTGAATAGATGCGGCCCGTCAGCATCATGTCCACCATCCGCGCTTCACCGACGAGGCCCGCCACCCGCACCGTGGCCCCGCCGCCGGTGAAGATGCCGCGCTGCCCTTCTGGCAAGGCGAAATAGGTGGTCTCATCAGCAACGCGAATATGGAAGGATGAGGCGAGTTCGAGCCCGCCGCCCACCACTGCACCATTGAGCGCGCCGATCACCGGCTTGCCGCAATGCTGGATGGCATCAAACGCCGCGTGCCAGCGGCGGCAGATATACATGAAGTCGGTCGCGCTGCGGTCTTCCAGATGATGCTCGATCAGGTCGAGCCCGGCGCAGAACACGCTGCCTTCCGCCTTCATCACCACCGCGCGCACCGCCTCTGTGCGGCGCACCCAATCGAACAGCGCCACAATTTCCTCGATAAAGGCCGCCGAGAGCGCATTGCGTTTTTCCGCGCGGGCAAGCGTGATGATCAGCACATCGCCATCGGCCTCTGTGCGCATGAACTGGAGGGCGGGAACCGGATCAGCCACGGGCAATCCCCAATTCGGCTTCCATCATCTTGCGCATCTCAAACTTCTGGGCCTTGCCCGTCACTGTCATTGCAAAACTCTCCACAATCTTCACATGACGCGGCACCTTATAGTGCGCGATCTTCCCCTTGCAGTGGGCGAGCACATCCTCGGCACTCACCGCTTCGCCCGGCTTGGCGATGATCCAGGTGCAGACCTCCTCGCCATATTTCTCGTCCGCCACGCCAAACACCTGCGCGTCCGCGATGCCCGGATGGGTGAGGAGATATTCTTCAATCTCGCGCGGATAGATATTCTCTCCACCGCGAATGATCATGTCCTTGATGCGACCCGTGATGCGGACATAGCCCTTGGCATCCATCGTGGCGAGGTCGCCCGAGTGCATCCAGCCATCCGCGTCGATGGCCTCGGCGGTCTTTTCGGGATCGTCCCAATAGCCGAGCATGACCGCATAACCGCGCGCGCAATATTCGCCCTGTTCGCCGATGGGGAGCGTCTGCCCGTCCGGCCCCACCACTTTGGCTTCCGCATGGGGGTGTGGGCGTCCGACAGTCGTGACGCGCTCTTCCAGCGGATCGTCGGTCGCAGTCTGCGTCGTCAGCGGGCTCGTTTCGGTCATGCCATAGCCGATGGTCACTTCAGCCATGTTCAGCTTGGCGATCACCTCGCGCATCGTCGCAATCGGGCAGGGCGAGCCCGCCATAATGCCGGTGCGCAGCGTGGAGACGTCATAGTCCGCCAGATCGGGCTGGTTGAGGATGGTGATGAACATGGTCGGCACGCCATAGAGCGCCGTACAGGCTTCGGCCTGAACCGCCTCCAGCGCGGTCTTGGGATCATAGGCCTCACCCGGATAGACCATCGCGGCACCGCTGGTGAGGGCCACCAGATTGCCGAGCACCATGCCGAAGCAATGATAGAGCGGCACGGGGATGCAGATGCGGTCAGCAGGCCCGGCCTTGATCGTCCGCGCGGTCATCAGGCCATTGTTGAGGATATTGCGATGCGTCAGCGTCGCGCCCTTGGGGAAGCCCGTAGTGCCGCTGGTGAACTGAATGTTGATCGCGTCGTTGCGGTCGAGCGTGCGACCTATGGCCTTGAGTGCAGCGGCATCGGGCGTGACGGCAAGCTTGGCCCAGGGGAGGAAGCCATCATGGCTGTCCTCGCCAAGCGTGACCATCAAGCGAAGCTGCGGCAGCTTTGTCGGCCCCAGTTCGCGCAGCATCCCGACATAGTCGCTGGTCTTGAAGGATGGCGCTGTGACGAGGACCGAACAGCCCACCTTGTTAAGCGCATATTCGACTTCGGAGACGCGGTAAGCCGGATTGATGGTGACGAGGATCGCACCGATCTTGGCCGTGGCAAACTGTGTGACAGTCCATTCCGCGCAATTGGGCGCCCAAATGCCAACGCGGTCGCCCTTGGCCACACCTTGCGCCAGCAGGCCCGCCGCGATGCGATCCACCTGCGCGTTGAGTTCGGTCCAAGTCCAGCGAATGCCTTGATGGCGGGAGACGAGCGCAAGATTCGCACCCCATTGCGCGGCGGCATTTTCCAGCGCATCGCCGATGGTGGTTTCCAGCAGCGCGGGTTCGGTCGGGCCTTGGGCGTGGCTGAGGTTTGTTGAAATCACTCTAGTCTTTTCCCCTCTCCGTTCGTCCTGAGCTTGTCGAAGGACTGCTTTTCCTTGGCGCGAAAGGAGAAGGGCAGTGCTTCGACAAGCTCAGCACGAGCGGTGCGGTGGGATCACCGCGCTTCGTTGATCACCTGGATCTGCGTGAACTCGTGCAGCCCTTCTTCGGCGAACTCCACGCCGATGCCGGACTGCTTCGCACCGCCGAACGGAATGTTCGGGCCGAAATCGAGGTGCTTGTTGATCCACACCGTGCCCGATTCCATCTCGCAGGCGAGATCATACGCCTTATCGCGGTCATTGGACCAGACCGAGCCACCCAGTCCCCAGGGCGAGGCATTGGCGCGGTCCATCGCGTCGTCCACGTCGCTGAACTTGATCACGGGCAGGATCGGGCCGAACTGTTCTTCGTCCACAATCTTGGTGCCATCCGTCACGTCGCGGACAATGGTGGGGCGGATGAAATAGCCGGGACGATCCTCGACCACACCGCCGGCAATGATGTTGCCATTGGCGCGCGCGTCTTCAAGGAAGCCCTTCACCTTTTCATACTGCATCTTGTTCTGGAGCGGGCCGATCTGTGCGCCCTGCTTCAGGCCATCATCGACAATGGCCGCGTCCGCCAGCTTGGCGAGTTCGCTGCACAATTCATCATAGATGCTTTCATGTGCATAGACGCGCTTGACCGCGAGGCAGACCTGACCCGCATTCATCGTGGCGCCGCCGAAAATACCCGGCGCAACAACCTTGGGGTCGACATCGGGCAGCACAATCGCCGCGTCATTTCCGCCGAGTTCCAGCGTGATGCGCTTGATCGTGGAGGCGGCACTCGCCATCACCTTCTTGCCGGTCTCGGTCGATCCGGTGAAGCTGATCTTGGCAATGTCGGGATGGTTGGTCAGCACGCCACCGAGGTCATTCTGGTCAGTGACGATATTGACGACGCCAGCCGGGAAAATCTCCGCGCACAATTCGCCCAAACGCAGCGTCGTGAGCGGTGTGGTCGGCGCGGGCTTGATGATGATGGTGTTGCCCGCCAGCAGCGCAACCGGAGCCTTGAACGCGACGATCAGCACCGGGAAGTTCCAGGGGATGATGCAGCCGACAACGCCCAGCGGCTTGCGGCGCATTTCCACGCGGCGATTATCATTATCCTCGATCAGCTTGTTTTCCAGATTGAGCGAGGCGAGGTAGCGCAGGAAGGCCGCGGTGTAGGTTATTTCCGCCGTCGATTCCGCCAGCGGCTTGCCCTGTTCCTGTGTCAGCAAGCGGGCGAATTCCTCGGTGCGGGCGTCGATAGCGTCGGCGAGCTTGTTCACGAGCGCGCGGCGCTCATCCATCGGCACCTTGCGCCAGGATTTGAAGGCCGTCTTGGCGGCTGCCACCGCTTCATTGAGTTGCCGTTCGGACCCGCGCGGGCAGACTGCCAGCACCTCTTCAGTCGCAGGGTTGATAACGTCCATCGTGGCATCGCCAGCAACGAGCTGGCCACCGATCAGCAGCTTGTAATCAGACATGCTCTCTCTCCTATCAGCTTCTCCACACCGTTCATGCTGAGCTTGTCGAAGCACTGCCCTTTTCCTCATAAAAAGGCAGGACAGTCCTTCGACAAGCTCAGGACGAACGGGGAGAGGTTGGGGAGAAGGTGTTATTCCCTCCCCCCAATCACCCTCAATATTTCACGCCGAGCGTAATCCCGTATGTGCGCGGCGTTCCGACATGGTTGTAATCGAACCCGAAGCCGGCGAGCAGGTCAACCCGCGAGGTGAAGTAGAATTTGTTGGCGAGGTTCTTGCCCCAAATCGATGCGTTGAAACGGCCATTGGCCGATTCCCAATCGAGATGGGCTGAGAGCAACGCATAGCTCTTCTGCTTCAGGCGGGAGACGTTCAAGACTTCAAAATACTGGCTGGCCGAATAGGACAGATCGGCGTGCAGGCTCAGCTTGCCGCTGTCACCATCCATTACCGTGCCATCAAAGCCGCCTGAGAAGGTGACGGACGGCGCGTTGGACAGCTTGTTGCCCGCCACATTATTGCCGCTGACAATGCCCTTTTCGATCTTGGTATCCAGAATACCAAGCCCTGCGCGGATCGTCAGCTTGTCGCTGGCGCGCGCGGTCAGTTCGGCTTCACCACCCATGATGCGCGAGCTCGGAATGTTGAGCAGGGTCTGCGCGGCCGTGGTCGGATCGACGTTGATGAACTGCTGGTTCTTATACTTATAATAGAACCCCGCCGTGTTGAGCGTGATGCGACGATCAGCAAACTGCATCTTCGCACCCAGCTCAAAGGCATCGACGCCTTCGGCCTTCGCCACCGAGAGTTCGGACGGATCAAAAAAGGCCTGCGCGTTGAAGCTCGGCGCGCGATAGCCCCGCGAATAGTTGGCGTAGATCATGTTGCCGCTGGCCAGTTGGTAATCCAGACCGATCTTTCCGGACATGTTGTTCTTCTTGTAGCGCAACGCCGAATTGGGGATCAGGTTGACCACGAGCACCCCGTTCGGTCCCAGCGCATCGGACGTGAAATCGGTCTGCGTGCCAGTATCATGGGTATAACGCAGGCCACCCCGGATCTTGAGCGCGTCTGAAACCGCGAAGTTGAAATCGCTGTAGATGGCGACACTCTTCTTCACCTGATCGAACTGGTTGGCAAACAGGCAACCCAGCGGCAGGCCGACGGCACAGTCCGCATCGGTCACGCCGGGGAGACCGTCCGAATCGACATCCTTCGCGATTTCAAACGTCGTCGCGTTGAACACCTTTTCGCGGTTGTAATAGACACCCAGAATGAAGTTGAACGGCCCGCTGAAATCGCTGGTCAGACGCAAATCCTGCGCAAACTGGCTGGCGCGATCAACATAGGGGATTTCGAGCAGCTCGTTGGGCTGGCCATCGGTGTCTTCATAGAAGTTCAGCCGCCCCTTGTCATAAGAGGTGATGCTGGTGACGGTCAGGCTGTCTGAAACGTCGAACGTGCCCGTGAGCGCGAAAGACGTGGTGCGCGTGGCGCTTGTCGGTCACATTGGCGGCGATCTGACGCTTTTTCAGGCCCGCCCGGTTGATCGCTTCGGGCTGCGCGTAAATGCCATAGTTGCGCGGGTTCTGAAGGCTTGTGGAGCCGCGCAGCACAAATTTGACGCCATCCGAAGGCTCCAGCAGCAAGGAAGCACGCACGCCATATTCACTGACACTTGCCAGATCGGGCTGGCCGGGAAGCACATTCTTGAACCAGCCATCGGCCTTGGCGTAGGTGCCCGCAACACGCAGCGCTGCCATCTCACCCAGCGGCACGTTGACGGCACCATTCAGATCGAACCGGTCATAATTGCCATAGCCGATATTGGCATAGCCGTTCACTTCGCCCAGTTCGGGGGCTTTGCTGATCAGGTTGACCGCGCCGCCGGTCGTGTTCTTGCCATAGAGCGTGCCTTGCGGCCCGCGCAGCACTTCCACCCGCTCCAGATCATACATGGCGACGCCCAGAAAGGCGAAGTTGCCCTTATAAACTTCGTCATAATAGGTCGCGACCGGGCTCGCCTGATTGAGGCTGTAATCGGACATGGAAACGCCGCGCAGCGCGAAGATCGGCGTGTTGTCACCCACCGTGCTGGTCAGTTGCAGGTTCGGCACCTTGGTGACCAGTTCATCGGCCTGCGTCACGCGGCTCTTGGAAAGCGCGTCGCCCGTCACGGCGGAGATGGAGACCGGAACATCCTGAAGGCTTTCAGCCCGCTTGGTCGCGGTAACGATGATTTCCCCGGTATCCGCGTCTTCATTCGATTCCTGCGCCCAGCCCGTGCCAGAGGCGCACAAGGCGAAAGCGGCGACGGTTCCGCGCAGCAGCGTCTGTTTCAAAATAGCGTTCTTCATTTCTGACTCCACCCTTTATCTGTTTGTTTTCAAAGCACCCCACCCGGCATTCGGGCAACCAGTGCGGCTCGTGCCGCAGCTCTTTCTGTACGCAACGGAGATTGTCTCAGCCGCCCGACTTCCACGGGCGTGTAAGGTTTGAACCCGGCGGGAAGATTCCCCCGGTCAAACCGGTACAGGGTCCAGTTGAGCACATTGCTCAGCCGGTCATTATCGAGATCGACCGTCGCCACACCCGGCACCCGGCCCAGAAATTCGCGTCCGCCCGGCACATGCAGGAATTTGGCGACCTTGCCGTTCATTGGCGGGTTGGACACATCATCGCCGCTGCCATCTGGGCGGTGACAGCCCCGGCATTTGAGCATGTAATCGAGTTGGGCCTGCCCGGCGTTGGAGACACCCGGCATAGGGCCATCGCTTCCCGCCGGACTGGCCAGCACTGCGCCTGCCATCAACGGCACGAGCAGCAAGCCAATCAGAGGAAGCCGCCGCTTCATTTTCCGCCCGCTGCTGCGTGGAGCGCGCCGACCTGTGCGGATGTCAGCGCAGCGCCCGACGCGCGTGCCGCCTTCACCTCGGCTTCCGTAAACGCCTTGAAGCCCTTGCCACCCTTGGCAATGACCATACCAACATGGTTGAGAACGGCAGCAGAATCGGCATCATTCATGCCCTGCGCGGGCATGACGCCGCGATAGGGTTTGCCGCCCACCGTGATCGGACCCGCCACACCCTTAATCACGACCAGTGCCAGATAGCGCCGTCCGGCAGGCTTCTTGGACAGCGTCAGAAAATCGGTGGAAAGCGCGGGATAG
>CALMZE010000010.1 GCA_937870585.1 uncultured Sphingomonadales bacterium
CGATAAAAAGCGGGTGCGGTTGTCGGGAATTGATGCGCCGGATGAGGACGGCAAGGGCAATGTGCCCAAGATCGCAGCGCAGCTCTATTTGGCCCAGTCGGCCCGAAGCTGCGATTTTGGCCAGGTTGAAGAACGAACACTGAACGCTTGATTGATTCTACCAGGACCGTTGCTGACCACCGACCTCGTAGATATCGGCTTCCATGGAGCAATTGTAGCTCTCTGCGATGTTGAACATCTCGGAGAGGAGGCTTTGGATTTCCTCATCAAGGGAAATGCCATCCGGATCGGGGTCATAGGCGACGGTCAGTTTGTAATCACAATTGCCGTTTTTTACCATGGCGTAGTCGCGTTCCAGCATCGCCTCAATCCGCTCCCGAGCGGGTTTTCTACCTCTTCCACGCTTGTTGAAGTTCTCGATAATCAGATGCAGGGCGATGCTGGCAGTGGGCGGCTTTTCCGGCAGTTTGGTCTGTGACGGAATAATGTCGAGCGCCCGATAGACGGTCATTCGTGAGACCTTCAGGTCGCGGGCAACGCGGGCCTTGCTGGCGCCGGCGGCAAGGCGACGGCGGATTTCATCGTCATCGACGTTCTTCTTCCGGCCTTTGTAAACGCCTTCGGCGCGCGCCGCTTCGATCCCGGCGCGCTGACGATCCTTGATGAACTTCAGCTCCATATCGGCGACCATGCCGAGTTTGGTGATGCCCATTCGCCCCATGTCGCCCGCCGTCGTCACCTCTGGCTCAAGGATGCGCAGCGAAGCTCCCTTTTCATCAAGCTCATGCACCAGGTTCAGGACATCGCGCGTGGAGCGGCCGAGCCGGTCGAGCCGCAGCACGACCAGCTCGTCGCCGGTGTGCATAAACTGCATGATCGTTTCCAGTTCCGTGCGCCCGCTCCGCGAGGCCCCCGATCCGGTCTCGGAACGGATAATTTCGCAACCTGCATTCTTGAGGCGGCCAATCTGGATATCCAGATCCTGGTCCGTGGTGCTGACGCGGGCATATCCGATACGAGCCAAGTGCAAAATCCGTCACATTAGGGTGGCTCTTGCAGTGTATCGTCACATTGAGCGCAAACCCACCCTTTTGTGACAGACGAATGGTGTCACTCGGCCCTATCACTCTGGGGTGTACCCAAATGTTATAGGCCGATCAGCCGCCTCACGCTGCAAGCCGTCCAAAATCAATCCGGTCGTTCAGGTCGAGGTCGAAGCGGCCATAAGGGTTCACATGACTGTAGATCAACGGCGTGAGACCACGATAATCTTCCGGCGTCATCCGCCCCGCCCACTTCGGCTCAACCAGTACGGTCTGAAGCATGCGGGTGTTCACATACACCAGCGACGCTTGCAGGAGGTGTAGCGCCAGAACGGAGATTTCCTGCTCATGGATGCGGTTGGTGGCGATCTCGCCGCCCTTGCCGAAGAACACGAAACCATTAGCGCCGTTCCAGTTCTCAACCACATTCAGCCCTTCGTGGATCTCGCGGCGGAATGCCTCCTGACGCAAATACCGGCATAGGAAGATTGTTTTGACCGCGCGGCCGAGTTCACTCAGCGCCTTGTAGGTCGGGTGCATCACTTCGGCTCTGGCAAACCGGAGCAGGATCGCTTCCGGATCGGCGGTGCGCGATTGCATGGCAGCGGCATATTTGACCATTTCGTCCCAGTCGATCGGGCTGGAGAGGATCGGCAGTAAATTGGAAAGCCGCGTGCGCATGCCGGCTTGGGGAAGGGCCAGTTTCTGGCGTGCCACTGCTTTCAGCCGCGGGGCAAGCTCAAATCCAAGGAGTCGGCAGAACGCAAAGCCGACTGCGCTCTGGCCGTGGCTATCGACGTACTGGCGCTGGATTTCCATGTCGGTGCAATGGCGTAGCACGCCTTCGATCATGGAGGCGACCTCCGAGGAAGAGCACCGCTTGAGCTGGGAATAAACGCAGGTCGCGCGCTTCTCCACATGCCAGTAGATCATGACGCCACGGCCGCCATAGCGGGCGTGCCATTCCGTCATCAGGTTGCGGTCCCACGCGCCGAACTTCGTTGAATCGGACGCGCATGCCGTGCCCGCATCTCCCCATACTGCGGCATTGCGGATTGCCAGTGTCGCGTTTGCTACCCGCGCGCACGCCTCCCTCAGCGCTGGCGCGTGGATGAAACGGCGATGGACATGCAGCAATTCCTCGTAACTGACATCGGGTGTTGCGCCAGCGACCCGCTTGAGCCCGGCGTTCGTGCCCAAGCCATAGAGACACAGCAAAAGACGCTGAGCCAAGGCTGCTTTCGACAGGGTAACCCGCGAGGCCGACGTTTCGAAAGCATCCATCAATCCCGTGTCCAGAGCAGCCTCTTTCAACACGTCCAGCAGTCCGGTCATCGGCCAGCGCTGACCGATCTCGCTTTTGATCGAAGCGAGACCCTTCGGTTCGGGCAAGGGCTTGAACGGTGTAATCGATATCCGGTTGTCGCCGCGCCACAGGAGCCGGACCTTGTCGTTTTGTGGAATATTGGCATTGAGGAGCAACAGTTCCCGTTCAAGCTCCTCCCGGATCGAGGCGCAAAACGCCTGCGCATCTGGCGTCAGGCTGAGGCCGGAATAGTACGCATCTCGCCTGATCTCGAAGTCCTTGGGAAGATCGTCATCGGGATTGCGATAGCGATCCGCCCCGACCACCCAGATTTCTTTGGAGCGGATGCGGTCGCGCAGTTGCGTCAGGACGCAAAGCTCATAGCTGATCCGGTTTACCCGCCCATCGTCATCAATGACGGAACTGCGCCATCGCGCTGGAATCACCTCATCGATCGGAACATCCTGCAATGGCACGAAGCGGCATCCGCCATCCACCTTGCTCCTGATCCAGTCGAGGGCCGCCAGGACCGGCCGCCACACCGCGTTGTTCGACCGGAACTCAAGTACGGAAAGCAGGCTTGGCAGCATGCGCCGGTAATGATTGGCCCAGGAACCACGCATCACCTTGTAGATGCGCCGGTCCAGAGCGCCCTTCGCATGGCTCTCCTTGACG
>CALMZE010000011.1 GCA_937870585.1 uncultured Sphingomonadales bacterium
TCATAGCCGACATAGCCCGGAGGCGCGCCGATCAGGCGGGCGACGCTGTGCTTCTCCATGAACTCGCTCATGTCGATGCGCACCATCGCGCTGTCATCGTCGAACAGGAAGCCTGCCAGCGCCTTGGTCAACTCGGTCTTGCCGACGCCGGTTGGCCCGAGGAACAGGAAGCTGCCCAGCGGACGGTTGGGGTCTTGCAAGCCCGCACGCGAGCGGCGCACAGCAGTGGAGACCGCCTTCACCGCATCGGCCTGCCCGATCACGCGCTTGCCCAGTTCGGCTTCCATAGCGAGCAGCTTTTCGCGTTCGCCCTCCATCATCTTGTCGACGGGGATGCCGGTCCAGCGAGACACGACACCGGCAATATCCTCCGGCGTCACCTCCTCGCGCAGCATCGCACCAGCCGTGGCGTTCGCGGCCTCGGCCAGCTGCTTTTCCAGCTCTGGAATGCGGCCATAGGTGAGCTCACCTGCGCGCTGATAATCGCCGGAGCGTTGCGCCTGATCAACCTCCAGACGCGCGGCATCGAGCGCCTCTTTCAGCTTGGCTTCGCCCGCAATCTTGTCCTTCTCACCCTGCCAGCGCGTGGTGAGTTCGGCAGACTGCTGTTCGAGATTGGCGAGATCCTCCTCCAGCGTGTCGAGCCGGTCCTTGCTCGCCTGATCGGTTTCCCTCTTCAGCGCCTCACGCTCGATCTTCATCTGGATGATCTTGCGGTCGAGCGTTTCGATTTCCTCTGGCTTGGATTCCACCTCCATGCGCAGACGAGACGCAGCCTCGTCCATCAGGTCGATCGCCTTGTCCGGCAGGAAGCGATCCGAGATATAGCGGTTGGAGAGCGTGGCCGCAGAAACCAGCGCGCCATCGGTGATGCGCACGCCATGGTGCAGCTCATATTTCTCCTTCAGCCCGCGCAGGATGGAGATCGTGTCCTCCACCGTCGGCTCGCCCACGAACACAGGCTGGAAGCGCCGCTGGAGCGCTGCGTCCTTTTCCACATGCTTCTGATATTCATCAAGCGTGGTCGCGCCGATGCAGTGGAGTTCGCCACGCGCGAGGGCAGGCTTGAGCAGATTGCCCGCATCCATCGCGCCTTCAGACTTGCCCGCGCCGATCAGCGTGTGCATCTCGTCAATGAAGAGGATGATATGGCCTTCCGCGCCCTTCACTTCGTCGAGCACGCCTTTCAGCCGCTCTTCAAACTCGCCGCGATATTTGGCGCCCGCGATGAGGCTGCCCATGTCGAGCGACATCAGCGTACGATCTTTCAGCGTATCGGGCACGTCACCATTGGCGATGCGCAGCGCGAGGCCTTCGGCAATCGCCGTCTTGCCGACGCCGGGTTCACCGATCAGCACCGGGTTGTTCTTGGTGCGGCGCGCGAGGATCTGGATCGTGCGACGAATTTCCTCGTCGCGCCCGATCACGGGGTCGAGCTTGCCCGCCCGCGCCGCCTCGGTCAGATCGCGCGCGAACTTCTTGAGTGCATCATAGCGATCTTCGGCGGACTGGGTGTCGGCGGTGCGGCCTCCGCGCAAGCTGTTGATCGCTGCGTTGAGCGCCTCAGCGCGCAGACCCGCAGCGGCCAGCGCCTTGCCCGCCGCCGTGGTGGAGGCGAGCGTCAGCGCCAGCAGCAGGCGTTCAACCGTCACATAGGAGTCGCCCGCTTTCTGCGCGACCTGCTCAGCGGAATCGAGCACACGCACCAGATCATTGTCGATGCCGGGCGTCTGCTGCGCGCCAGAGCCGGAGACGGCGGGAATCTTGGCGAGCGCCGCATCGGTTTCGCGCAGCGCGGTCGCAGCATCGCCGCCTGCCGCCTTGATCAGGCCGGAGCACATGCCCTCGCTGTCTTCCAGCAGGGCCTTGAGCATATGGTCTGGGCTGATCCGCTGATGGTTCATGCGGATCGCCACGGTTTGCGCGGACTGGAGGAAACCCTTCGCGCGGTCAGTAAATTTTTCGAGGTTCATAAGGACAAATCCCCTTTCTCCCACGATGTAGTGTTGCATAATCGCAACACAAGAGGCAGGAGTGCAAATCATGTCGCACCGTCTGTTCGTCGCCCTGCGTCCGCCCGAAGCGTTCCGTCAGGCGCTTGCCCTCAGCCAGAGCGGCATTCCCGGCGCGCGCTGGCAGGTAGACGCCCAATTGCACATCACGCTGCGTTTCATCGGCGATGTGGAGAGCCATCAGGCCGAAGATGTGGTGTCGGCCCTTGCCGCAGTTCAGGCCCCGAAGCTGGACCTGCGTCTTTCGGGCGTGGGCCATTTCGGCAAGGGGGATCGGATCAACGCGCTCTGGGCCGGGGTGGAGCCCATTGAGGGCATCACGGCGCTGCACCACAAGATTGACCGCGCGCTGGTCCGCGCGGGGATCGCTCCCGATCCGCGGGCCTTCCTGCCGCATCTGACGTTGGCCCGCTTTTCGGCCAGCACGCGCGCCAGCGTGGCAGAAGGCTGGCTGGCGGACCATGCCGGGCTGTCTTCGCCGGTGTTCGAAGCCGCTGCATTCACGCTCTACGAAAGCCAGATGGGGCGGCACGGATCAGATTATCGCGCCGTGGAGCGGTGGCCGCTGGGCGTCTGACCAAGGCTCAGCCGCAAAGCCCGGAAATGCCTCACTTTCCACTTAATGCGCGCCACCAAATGACTCGCGCTTGCGACGAACCGAGTCCTTAAGGCCCCATTTACCCTCTTGCGTCCGCCACGGATTGAGGCACTATAGGTAGTGGGTCACATGGGGGTGCTACTCAACAGTTTGTGAATCAGGGCCGGTGCGCAAAAGCGTTCAGTGGCCCTTTTTCAATGTGGATAACGGGGAAAAGCACGAGATTGCACCCCCGCGTCCCGGTCTGACTGCTAAGAGTGATGCGCGACGTGTGGATTGAACGTAACAGGAACATAGAGTAGGGTTCGGGGATGGATTTTCGGGAATCGCCAGGCATGAACATCACCGCAACCGCTGAAGACAGCGCTTCTTCGTCAAGTGAGACTGTATCCGAATCGGATGCTGGTCGGGGCTATGCCCTCACGCTCGATCCGACGCGCGATTCGCGGCTGACGGAATTCGGGAAAGAGACGCTGCGCGATCGCTACCTCCTGCCCGGCGAAAGCTATCAGGATCTCTTCTCACGCGTTGCCTCGGCCTATGCCGATGATGCCGCGCACGCCCAGCGTCTCTATGACTATATCTCGAACCTGTGGTTCATGCCCGCAACGCCGGTCCTGTCCAACGGCGGCACCGGGCGCGGCCTGCCGATCAGCTGCTACCTCAACTCGGTGAGCGACAGCCTGGAAGGCATTGTCGGCACCTGGAACGAGAATGTGTGGCTCGCCTCGCGCGGCGGCGGCATTGGCACCTATTGGGGCCATGTGCGCGGCATTGGCGAGCCGGTGGGCCT
>CALMZE010000012.1 GCA_937870585.1 uncultured Sphingomonadales bacterium
ATCGCCACGACCGCCGTGGCATAGGCCCCGGTCCATTCAATGCGCGGGACGATGAGCGAGGCCAGCGCCTCCCCCCACGGCACATGCGCCACGGCGACAACGGCGACATAGGCAAAGAGCGAAAGCGTCGTCCATTTGAGGATCGACGCATAGCGGCCATAAGGGATGAACACTTCAAGCCCAACGCACAGCAGCCCGATCAGGATCGTGTAGAGCGTCGCCGGGCCGCCCGCGAGCAGCGTCACCGCCGCCCCCATCGCGGCCAGATCAGCCCCCAGATTGATGATGTTCGCCACCAGCAGCAACGCCACGATACTGAACAGCACGGGCCATGGATAATGCCGCCGCAAATTGCGCGCGATGCCCGCGCCCGTCACCCGGCCAATCTCTGCGGCCACCTCCTGAATGGCAACCATCAGCGGAAAGCTGAACAGGAAGGTCCAGCTCAGCCCATAACCGAACTCTGCGCCCACCTGACTGTGCGTGCCGATGCCCGAAGGATCATCGTCCGCCGCACCCGTAATCAGCCCCGGCCCAAGGCGCGCGAGGAAGCCCTGTTCCGCCTTGGGCTTGTCCTCACTCAAACGAATCCGCCGCGCCGATCTGCGCTCCGTCTTGCAGCAGGCCAACGCCCGGCACATGGTTGAATTCGATGCGAATGCCATCCGGGTCTTCAAACAGCACCGAATAATAGCCCGGAGCCCATGGACCGGGTTCCGGCGCGTGGATGATCGTCACATCCTTGTCTGCCAGCCACGCCGTCACCCGGTCGATGCTTTCGCGGTCGCGCATCCGAAAGCAGGCATGGTGCAGCCCCGGCGCGCC
This sequence comes from uncultured Sphingomonadales bacterium, assembly GCA_937870585.1. Taxonomy (GTDB): domain Bacteria; phylum Pseudomonadota; class Alphaproteobacteria; order Sphingomonadales; family Sphingomonadaceae; genus Aquisediminimonas. The sequence goes on from CALMZE010000012.1 coordinate 826, forward strand.
CTGATCAAACTTCTTGCCCGCATTGTCCGGACTGCCGGTGCGAATGCCAATCGCGGTGCGCCCGCCCACGCCGTAAAGCATATGCTCTGAATCGAGCACAATTTTGAGGCCGAGATAGGTGATCATCTGCCGCCAGAAGGCGGTGGAGCGCGTAAAATCCCCTGCTGTCAGAATCACATGCGCAACGCCGTTGAGACCGCTTTCCAAGCCGCTCATTTCTTCAACTCGCGCTCCAGCGTCTTCAGCGTCGCCTTGCCATAAGGCGGGCGGAAGCCCCCCATGCCCGCCACATCGAGGCCGGGCTGGCGATAGACTGCGCGGGCATGGCTGAACGTCTTGAAGCCATCCATGCCGTGATAATTGCCCATGCCAGACGGGCCAACGCCACCAAACGGCAGATCCTCCATCGCATTGTGGAAAATCACGTCATTCACCGTCACCCCGCCAGACACGGTGCGGCTCAGCACACGCTGTTCCTCCGCCTTGTCCTGCCCGAAATAATAGAGGCCGAGCGGACGATCATGCGCGTTCACATAATCAATCGCCTCATCAATATTCGCATAGGTTTTCACCGGCAGTAGCGGGCCGAAAATCTCTTCCTGCATCACCTTCATATCGTCATTGACGTTGCGGATGATGGTGAGCGGCATCTTGTTGCCGTTGGAGGCCTTGAAATCCTCATTGCCGGGATTGACCTCGATCAGCTCCGCGCCCTTGGCCTTGGCGTCCTCCAGATAGCCCTGCAACCGCTCATAATTGCGGCCATTCACCACCGATGTGTAATCATCATTGGCAAGCAAGGTGGGATACATGGCGGTCACGCCGGACACGACCGATTGCACCATCTCCTCTTCCTGATCCTTGGCGACCATCAGATAGTCGGGCGCGAGGCAGATTTGCCCGGCATTCATCATCTTGCCCAAAGCAACGCGCGAACCCGCCTTCGCCTTGTCCGCCGAGCGCCCGATGATCGTGGGCGATTTGCCACCGAGTTCGAGCGTCACCGGAACCAGATTGTCCGCTGCGGCGCGCATGATGTGGCGGCCCACGCTGGTTGCGCCGGTAAAGATCAGGTGGTCAAAGGCGAGTTTGGAGAAGGCGACGCCTGCTTCCGTGCCGCCCGTAAACACTGCCATTTCCTCTTCGGCGAAATATTGGGGCACCACTTCGGCGAGCAGGTCAGAGACGCGCTCAGTGAATTCGGAAGGCTTGATCATCGCGCGGTTTCCCGCAGCCAATATGCCCGCCATCGGCACCATCACCATCCCCACCGGGAAGTTCCACGGCGCGACGACACCCACCACGCCCTTGGGCTGGAACACCACTTCGGCCTTTGCGCCGATCAGCCCCAGAGGAAACATCGGCTTGCGCTTTTCAGCCCGCGCCCACGCTTCGAAATGCTTCTTTGCGTGCTTGAGCGCACCGACAGACGGCATGATGTCGGTCATCAGCGTCTGTTCGCGGCTGCGATGGCCGAAATCAGCGGAGACCGCCTTGGCGAAGGCTTCTGCATGATCCACGAGCAATGCCACCGCGCGATCAATCCGGTCTTTGCGGACAGACATGGGTTCCGGCATCGCGGCGGTGAAGCTCGCGCGCTGCTTTTCGAGGACTTGCTGCATCCGTTCGCTCATGATGACCCGCTCCCTTGATTGGTTTCTGGCTGCAACCTAACGTGCCGCCAAAGCAATGCAAGAAGCGGGAGGAGAGCCACATGAAGTTCGCAGGAAAATCGGTCGTCATCACAGGCGGCGCAACCGGCATCGGGCTCGCGCTGGCGACCGAAATCGGCACGCGCGGTGCTCAGGTGACGCTGTTTGAACCGCGTTCCGATGTGCTGGCCGAAGCCGTCACCGGACTGGAAACGAAGGGCATCACGGCACACGGCTTGACAGGCGACGTGACCGAACGATCCTCGCTAGAGGCCCTCGCAGATTATGCATGGGATGTGGCGGGGCCTGTCGATGCCGTCATCGCCAATGCGGGCGTGGGTGGGCTGCGCCAGTCCGTTCTCGATTTCGATCTGGAAGCGGCACGGCGGCTGACCGAGGTGAATTATTGGGGCGTGTGGCAAACGCTTCAGGTCTTTGGCCAGCGGTTCCGAGATAGCGGCCGCCCTTCTGCGCTCTACGCCACGGCGTCGGAAAACAGCCTGTTCAACGCCTACCCCTTTGGCGGCGGGGCCTATCTGGCGAGCAAGCACGCGGTGTTCGGCCTGATGGATATGTTGCGCCGCGAGGCCCCGGCGAACATAGAAACCGGCGTCATCATCCCCGGCTGGACCGCCACCCCTATGACGCGCAACATGGGGATGCCTGCGGATGAATTTGCCGCCCGGATCGTGAACCAGATGGAGGTGGGCACCTATTACCTCGTCGGCCACAGCTATAATGCCGTCCGCATGGAAGAACGCTGGAGCGAAGTCCGCGAAGCCTTTGCCAAATGGGCTCCGCGCGAGGACGGCGATGAGCAATATGACGTGCAGTTGTTTTTCGAGCGATTGCAGGCGGAAAAGGCGAAGGGTTAAGCCGCGCGGCGAATAGCGTAGATGGCGGGACTATAGCGCGGTTCGGGAATGGGGTCGCCGTGAGCACGCGCGCTCTCAACCCAAAGTTCAATGGCAATCGCCACTTCATCGACAGCTTCAGCTGGAGACTCTCCATGGGCACTGCATCCCATCAAATCAGGAACATCTGCGATCCAGCATCCATCTTCAGAGGACCAAAATAAGTTAATGTGATAATGATGTGTCATCGTCTTCCAGCCTCAATGAGTGCTTTTCAACGATGTCGAGGAATTGGTCAACCTGATATGGCTTGGCATCTTTCCCACGAGGTTGGATGATCCGCTTGTCAGCCGTCACAGGATGACGCCATGCCACATGGCTGCCGCGCTGAGAAACACGCTTATAACCGAACGCAGCAAGCAGGCGCTCAAACTCAGCAAATGTGAGCGGCCTGCCATCGAGGAGCTTGCGGTACAGTTTGGCGATGCGCGTCATAAAGTCGACCTCACTTCGAAAGTGGGTCAACCATATACAACTCAAAACACGCAAATCGAACCATGCAAATGTCAAAAAACCTAAATAATGGGTGTTGACAACTTTCGTCGCAAAAATGCGTGCTCAATCACGCTTTTTCCAACAACCCCTCCTCCGCAATCTTCTTCTTCCAGATTTGCGGCGCGCTCTGGTGAACATTGTCGCCACTTGAATCGACGGCGACCGTCACCGGCATGTCCTTCACGTCAAACTCATAGATGGCTTCCATGCCCAGATCGGCAAAGCCCACCACCTTGGCGTCCTTGATCGCGCGGGCGACGAGGTAGGCGGCACCGCCCACGGCCATCAGATAGGCGCTCTTATGAGCGGCGATGCTCTGCGTGGCGGCGGGGCCTCGTTCGGCCTTGCCGACGCTTGCCAGCAGGCCGAGGTCGAGCATCATGTCGCTAAAGCTGTCCATGCGCGTCGCGGTGGTGGGGCCAGCCGGGCCGACAACCTCTTCGCGCACCGGATCGACCGGGCCGACATAATAGATGACGCGGTTCTTGAAATCGACCGGCAGCGCCTCGCCCTTGGCGAGCATATCTTTGATGCGCTTGTGCGCGGCGTCGCGGCCGGTGAGCATCTTGCCGTTGAGCAGCAGCCGGTCCCCGGCCTTCCAGCCTGCCACTTGCTCCTGCGTCAGCGTGTCGAGATCAACGCGGATCGCGGCGTTGTCTGGTGCCCATGCCACTTGCGGCCAATCTTCCAGCTTGGGGCGTTCGAGGTAGGACGGGCCGGAGCCATCGAGCGTGAAATGCGCGTGGCGCGTGGCGGCGCAATTGGGGATCATGGCAACGGGCTTGGAGGCCGCGTGCGTGGGATAATCCATGATCTTCACGTCAAGAATGGTCGAAAGCCCGCCCAGTCCCTGCGCGCCGACGCCGAGCGCATTCACCTTGTCGAAAATCTCGATGCGCAACCGCTCAATATCATTCTGCGGGCCACGTTCTTTCAGTTGCGCCATGTCGATATGGCCCATCAGGCTTTCCTTGGCGAGCAAGGTGGCCTTTTCCGC
>CALMZE010000013.1 GCA_937870585.1 uncultured Sphingomonadales bacterium
GCCGATCTCACTGACTGGTGTCGGAACCTGAGGCGCCGCACACACCAGTGGACCGGGATTCCGGTATCGATCGGCGTCGGCCCAACCAAGACCCTGGCCAAAGTTGCCAATCGGCTCGCGAAGAAATCAGCCAAGGCAGGCGGCGTCCTTGATCTCAGCCATCACCCGCAATGGACGGAGGCGGCACTGCGGAAGACCACCGTGGGTGATGTCTGGGGGATTGGGCGGCGCTGGAGCGCGATGCTGGAAGAGCGAGACATTTTCACGGCGCATGACCTCGCTTGCGCCCAGGACGGATGGGTGCGGCAGCGTATGGGTATCGTCGGCCTCAGAACAGTTCATGAGCTGCGAGGGATTGCCTGTCACGCGCTCGAGGACCAGCCAGCGCCGCGCCAGACGACATGCTGCTCCCGAACCTTCGGGGAAGCGATCCGCGACAAGCGTCAGGTTCACGATGCCGTGATGAGTTTTGCCGAACGGGTAGCCGAGAAGGTTCGGCATGCCGGACAGGTGGCGGGTGCAGTCCAATTGTTCATCCGGACCGACCCATTCGACCAGAACGCCGCGCAGAAGTCAGTGTCGGGTTCCGCTACATTCCAGCGCCCTACCAACGACACCCGCGTCATCACCGATGCCGTCCTGCGGATCTTCGACCGCATCTGGCGCGATGGGTATAACTGGAGGAAGGCTGGAGTGTTGCTGCTCGACCTCGGCGATCCTGCCTCGGTGCCTGCGTCGCTGTTTGACGTGATTGAGCGGCCTGACGGACTGATGGCGGCGCTGGACGAGATCAACTCCCGTTTCGGTCGCGGCAAGGCTCGACTGGGGCTGGCCCACAAGGGCGGCGAATGGCGAATGCGGCAAGAAAACCTGTCACCCAGCTTTACGACTCGGTGGGGGGATATTCCTGCCGCCAAGATGGGGTAAGAGTGCTCCATGGACGCTGCTGATCCTGACCTGCCTGATGCTGCTGTCGAACACATCAGCCAGATGCTGACGCTGGCCAAGAGCAAGCATCAAGAGGCGATCGCCAAGCTCGGCACGCCTGATCCGAGCGCAGTTCCCCGACTGCGGGAGGTGCTTCGGTTGCTTGAGGAAGTCGAGCTGCTGGCCGACGATGCCTCGACTTACGTCGAGACCGACGTGATGAAAGCGGCCCTCAAGGATCTGCACTTTCAGCAGGCCAGCGTTCAGATGGCGATTGCCCAGCTTGAACAGTTGAAGGTGCGGTCGCCCTGGGCAACGCCCTGGCCGTGGATCACGATCATGGCTCTCGCGTTGATAATCGCCCAAGCTTTGCGGTGATGCAGCGGTTGGAACCGGGACGGTTTTTGAGGTGAATCTCGGTTCTGACCCCAAAATGGATCGCCAAAATATCCACATAGTTTCAATGCGATAAAGCTCTACACTGAAACCGGTGTAGTCGAGAGCTTTGGAGAATATCGGCTGAGAGAGAGCATGGCAGAGGCATATCCGGCTGAACCCGGTGGAGAGCCCTTGGCCTATAACCCTTGAAACACACGGGATTTTTAGAGCCCAACCTAAGGAATAGAACGATTCCAATAGGTTGAATGGCGGAGCGGGAGGGATTCGAACCCTCGATACGCTTTTGACGTATACTCACTTTCCAGGCGAGCGCCTTCGACCACTCGGCCACCGCTCCGCGTGCACTGGAAGGGGCGCCCTAGCGCGGCCTCGGGGGTTTCGCAAGGGCGGCGGCTCTGGCAGGGTGGCGGGATGAACCGTTCGTTTGGTCTTGCCCCCGATGCCGCCGAAATCGAGCTGCTGGCGCGCGCCGCGCTGGAGCGGCTGCCTGAGGCGTTTCGCGCGCATCTGGACGGGGTGCTGCTGCTGGTCGAGGACTTTGCCGATCCGGACACGCTAGCCGACCTTGGCATCGAGGATGCGTTCGAGCTGACCGGGCTTTATGAAGGGGTGCCGGTGGGAGAGAAGCATTCCGCGCCCTCGGGCACCATGCCCGACCGGATCAGGCTGTTCCGCGTCCCCATCCTCGACGAGTGGATCGCGCGGGGGGACGAGAGCCTGGAGCATCTGGTCGCCCATGTCGTGATCCACGAGGTGGGGCATCATTTCGGCCTGAGCGACGCCGATATCGAGGCGCTGGAAGCGGCGGACTGACCCACCCCGGCCCCTCCCGCAAGCGGGAGGGGAGGCCTTGCCTGTCGCGCCGAGACTGGCCGAAGCCGGATCGGCGTGGCACACTGCACGCATGCGCAACCCCTTGATCCTGCCTGCGGCCCTGATGGCCGCCCTGCTGACCGCCGCACCGCTTGCCGCCGCCGACAAGCCGCCAGCGCGGGTCCCTTCTGAGATCGTCGCTGCCGCACCGCAGGCGGACTGGACGGCGATTGCCGCGTCCGACCTGCTGGTGATGGACCTTGCCCCTGATGCCAAGGGCAAGCCCCGGCGCGTGGTGATCCAGTTGCTGCCGCCACCGTTCTCGCAAGGGTGGGTCGGCAATATCCGCAAGCTGGCGGCGGCGCACTGGTGGGACGGGCTGAGCATCAACCGGGTGCAGGACAATTATGTTGTCCAGTGGGGCGATGCGGACGGAGAGGATGCAAAGAAGGCGAAGGCCCTGCCGAAGGGCTTGGCAATGGTCCCTGAGAGTGAATACGTTTCAGGTTCCGACGCGCAATATGATGCCGAGACAGCCGCGTTTGTGCGGCAAAACCCCGGTGTGGTCCCCGAAACGCGTGCTCATTCTGAACTTGCCCGCCAACGGACAAGTTTCATCGCCGCACAACTGACAATTCGGGACAATTACGCCGAAGGAGCGGGTTTTTCGTCGGGTTGGCCGATAGCGGCAAGTTCAGCGGACGGCTTCTGGCCCGTCCACTGCTATGGCATGGTCGGCGTGGGCCGGAACCTCTCCCCCGATACCGGCAGCGGGGCCGAGCTTTACGTGGTGATCGGCCATGCCCCGCGCCAGCTTGATCGCAACATCGCGCTGGCCGGGCGGGTGATCGAGGGGATCGAGCACCTCTCAAGCCTGCCGCGCGGCACCGGGCCGCTGGGGTTCTACGAGACGGCCGAGGAACGGACGCCAATCCGCTCTGTCCGGCTGGACAGCGAGGTGGCCGGGCTGCCGGCCTATGAATACCTCTCCACCGAAAGCGAGAGCTTTGCCGCCTATGCCGATGCGCGGGCCAACCGGCACGACGCCTTCTACATCCGCCCGGCGGGCGGGGCGGACGTGTGCAACGTGCCGGTGCCGGTGCGGCGGGTGAAGG
>CALMZE010000014.1 GCA_937870585.1 uncultured Sphingomonadales bacterium
AAGCCTTGAATCAACCACCGAGTCTAACGTCAACCAATTTGTCCACGCCGCCTAGTGACTGCAATGGAATGCGCAAACGGCTTTTCCGTTGCGAGGAGAAACTGGGATATGCGCAAGCTGCGCCTGCTCGCGGTGATCGACCGAACCCGAAAATCGCCCCTTCGGCCCAGATTTTGCGAGATGATTTTCCTGTCCACCGGCGCGTCTGCCCCGCTCACTATGAGGCGGGGTGACAATTTGTAGATTGTCCGCAGAATTTGGAATTGGGGTGTCAGCGTGATGAGTAAAGCCCCCCCTGAAAAGGAGGGGCGACCCTGCGCGGCCTCACAAAGCGAGTGCGAGTGACCCCACGCGCGATTGCGGGCCGTCCGACGGCACGATTTCGATCACATCCATCATCGATTCAAAGCGCGGCTTGGGCAGGATGAGCCGCCACTTCTTCTCGCCGATCCGTTCAAAGGCCCCCGCCATGTCACGGGTTGAATCGCGGCCATATTCCATGGCGCGGGTTTCATCGCCCAGCATCATCGTGCCGAGGAAGATCATGCGGCGGCTGTCTCCGGGGAAGAACAGGCCTATCGGGCGCTGCATACCCTGTGACTTGGCAAAGCCCATCACTCCGCCTTCATCGCTGATCGAGCAATTATAGGTTGGGAAGACGACATAATCCGCCATGCGCGGATTTTGCGCGCCGAGTTTGATCACACGGCAGCGATACTGACCTGCGGGCGGCGCAGCGGCTTCCAGAGCGGCGTCAGGGTCCAGCAGGCGGCCTTCGCGCGCGATGCTCTCGGCATTTCCAGCGAGCTTCGCTTTGTCGAGTGCCTTGGTGAAAGACGTGCGCCAGTCTCGCAGCCGGTCCAGATCGGATTCGGTGACCGTCTTGCGCCAATCGGCGACAACGGCTTCCACCGCATCCACCTTCTTCTTCTTGGGTTTGGCCAACGCAGGGCCAGAGAGCAGCAGCGCGGCAATCAGGGCGGCAGAGACAGGCTTCATCATCGGAGTCCTCACACTCTTGAATGATGGGCCAACCCTACCACCCGTTCTTTGCCAAATGGTGAACGGCGCGCTTACCTTTGGCAAGCGGAAGCTGTTTACTGCGCCGTCCAGCCGCCATCTACCGCCAAATTGGCTCCGGTGATCGCACTCGCCGCATCACTGCACAGGAAAGCCACGAACGCCCCAACCTGATCAGGCATCACGAATTTGCGCTGTGGGATAGCCGCCAGCAACACATCGTTGATTACCTGATCACGGCTCATGTTGCGCGTGCGCATCGTGTCCGGAATCTGGTTTTCCACCAAAGGCGTCCAGACATAGCCGGGCGAGATGGCGTTTGCCGTGATGCCCGTTTGCGCCAATTCCACGCCGAGCGCGCGCATCAGGCCAACCACGGCATGTTTGGCCGCGATGTAGGAGGATTTGTTCGGGCTCGCCACGCTGCCATGGGCGGACGCGGTGGAGAGGATCCGGCCCCAGCCGCGATCCTTCATGCCGGGAACGAACGCGCGGCAGAGCAGGAACGGGGCATCGACCATGATCGCCTGCATCTTGCGCCACATCTCGATGGGGAAATCTTCCACCGGGCACACATGCTGGATGCCCGCATTGTTGACGAGGATGTCGATCCCGCCCAATTCCTTCAGACAGCGGTCAGCGAGCCCCTGCACAGCGTCCGGGTCGGACAAGTCGGCATCGGAGTGCAGCACAGTCGCGCCGGATTTCGCGGAAAGCTCTGCCTGCAACGCCGCGATCGCATCGGCCTCACCAAAGCCATTGATCATCAGCGCCGCGCCCTGCTCCGCCAGCGCCATCGCGCAGGCCGCACCAATGCCCGATGTCGAACCCGTCACCAGCGCCGTCTTGCCCTTCAAACTCATGAGATGCTCCCTTTGATCACTGCTCTTCCGTTGCATCATGCGGGCGGAGTGTGCAATGTCTCCCGTCACTAGTGTTCAGGAGAGTGTGGCCATGCGGCTCGATGATATTGATACGTCAGGGGTTGATGTAGAGGATCAGCGCGGGTCTGGCGGCGGTGGCGGCTTTGGCTTCCCGATGGGCGGCGGTGGCGGCGGATTGCCACTCGGTCGCGGCATGGGCTGCGGCACCATCATCCTGCTCCTGATTGCGGTATTCGTGTTCAAGGTCGATCCGACCGGCATGATGGGTGGAATGCAGCAGTCGGCGCCTGTCCAGCAACAGAGCGAAGTGACGCAGGGCCAGGGCTGCGACGCCAATCAGGCGAGCAAATTCTCGTGCCAGGTGCTGGCATCAAACAATGCCACGTGGGAAGCCGCCTTCACCGATGGCGGCTATAAGGAGCCCAAGATCGTTTTCTACTCAGGCGGCGGGCAATCGGGTTGTGGTGCCGCGCAATCCGCGATGGGGCCGTTCTATTGCCCGGCAGATCAGGGCATATATCTGGACACCAGCTTTTACGATGAACTCTCGCGCAAATTTGGCGCTGCGGGCGATTTCGCTCAGGCCTATGTGATCGCGCATGAAGTGGGCCACCACCTCCAATATCTCACCGGTCGCGCCAATCAGGTCCGGCAGGCGCAGGAGCGGGCAAGCAAGGTGCAGGGCAACCAGTTGCAGGTCCGCATGGAATTGCAAGCGGATTGCTATGCTGGCGTCTGGGCGGCGAAGAACAATAAACGCATGGAGCCGGGCGATGTGGAAGAAGGCCTGCGTGCCGCACATCAGATCGGCGACGATGTGCTGATGAAGCAATCGCAAGGCGTTGTCGTGCCCGAAGCCTTCACCCATGGCAGCGCCGAACAGCGCATGGCCGCGCTCAAGCTGGGCCTCTCCAGCGGGCAGGAAGAAGCGTGCGAGACGTTCTTCCAGCAGTGAGGCACTCTTTGCCCACCCCGTCATTCCCGCGAAGGCGGGGACCCTTGAGAGCCTGTGTTTCAAGCGATGGAGACGCCGCGTTCATGGACCCCCGCCTTCGCGGGGGTGAAGCGCAAGGTCTGTGATGCGCATCGGAATCGTTGCTCCTGCCTGCCCGCTTGATCCAGTGGTAGCCGAGGGCGTGCGCGCGCTGGCGGCGGAACATCATGGTGATGGGGTGGAGCTCGTCATCCACCCACAATGCTATCTGAGCGAAGGCCATTTTGCGGGGCCAGACGCGGCACGTGAAGACGCCTTTGTGGACATGGCGAATGATCCTGGCATCAACGCAATCTGGTTTGCACGCGGCGGCTATGGGTCAAACCGCTTCGCCTTGAACGCGCTCAACCGGCTTGGCCCGGCCGCCCAAGGCAAGACGTTTCTAGGCTATAGCGATATGGGTTTCCTGCTCGCCGGTCTGGCGGCCCGCAGCATCGGGCGGCCCGTGCATGGCCCGATGGTCTCTGACCTCAAACGCAATGACGGAGAGGCTGCGGTGCTACGCGCACTCGACTGGCTGGTGACAGGCGACAGCGCCCATATCGAACCCGCCGCACGCAGCAAGGGAGCGATAGCCTTCAACATGACGGTGCTCGGCACATTGCTTGGTACGCCACTGGAACCGGATTTCACAGGCTCAGTCCTGATGCTCGAAGATGTCGATGAAATGCACTACCGGCTGGACCGCACGCTGTTCGGCATCACTTCCAACCCGTCGGTGCGGCGCTGTGCCGGGCTGATGCTGGGCCGCTGTACCCCCATCCCTGAAAATGATCGCCCCTTTGGTCAGGACGAAGAAGCCATTGCACAGCATTGGTGCCAAGTCTTTGGCATCCCCTGGCTGGGCCGCGCCGATATTGGCCATGATGCGGGCAACAAGATCGTCCCCTTCCCCGCTTGACACCCTCTTTGCCGGTGCTTAATGAGCCCGCATCCGAACATATCACAAACCCGACGGCGTGATTCTGCGCTCGTCGTTTTTTCTGTTTTTGGTCGGAACAAAGCGCTGAGATGGGACGGGTTGCCATTCGTCCTGTGGAGCAGGAGAAAGAAACTTTATGGCACGTATTGCAGGGGTCAACATCCCCACCAACAAGCGCGTAATCATCGCGCTTCAATATATTCACGGCATTGGCGCAGCCAAGGCTCGTGAAATCACCACCAAGCTCAACATTGCTGCCGAACGTCGCGTGCAGGATCTTTCCGATCAGGAAGTGCTCCACATCCGCGAAACGATCGACGCCGATTACACCGTTGAAGGCGATCTGCGTCGCGAAACCGCGATGAACATCAAGCGCCTGATGGATCTGGCTTCGTATCGTGGCCTGCGTCACCGCAAGGGTCTGCCCGTCCGTGGTCAGCGCACGCACACCAATGCGCGCACCCGCAAGGGTAAGGCCAAGCCGATCGCGGGTAAGAAGAAGTAAGGATTTGGGGCAGTCTTTGGGACTGGTCAGGCAATCTTACTCAAACCCGCTCAAACGCATTTTTTAGAGCTAGGAATTCACTATGGCACGCGAACCTCAGCGCCTTCGTCGGCGCGAGCGCAAGAACATCACCGCA
>CALMZE010000015.1 GCA_937870585.1 uncultured Sphingomonadales bacterium
AGCGCCGGCCTGTCACGCCGGAGGTCGCGGGTTCGAGCCCCGTCACTCGCGCCACTCTCCTCAAGAGAGTCGGCTGCGAAAATCCCAGAAATCAGCGAAATTTACCGGTTTCCATCCAGCGCAGCAACGGCCTGAGCGGGAACACCCAGACGATTCCCAGCACTGCGAACATCAGCAATTGCAGCACGAACGGCAGGCGGAAAATCGCCTCTGCGAAATGTGCGATGAGCGCAGTATAGGCCGTGATGAAGGCGAGGATGCCAAGCACGCCAAATGGTTTGCGCAGGGTGGGTTCCATAGGGCAGCTCAAACTTTCACATCAGAAAAATTAACAAATCCCTGTTCCGTCACCATCGATTCGAGAGGGACGTCCCAAGACTCGGCCGGAATGGCATCGAGCTGCTGGATCGAAAAGCCAAAACCGATGGGCGTGATGGCGGGATGGGCCTCCATGTAGCGGTCATAATGACCCGCACCCTGGCCGAGCCTGTTGCCGGCTGAATCGAAGCCGACAAGGGGCATCAGCAGCACGTCTGGCACCATCACGTCCATTGTGGCGGATGGCTGCTTGAAGGAAAAGCTGCCAGTCTCCAACGCATCACCGGGGGACCAGCGTCGGAACTCCATGCCCGCGCCGCGTTCTGCGATATGGGGCAGGGCGGTTTCCAGTCCCTGTTTGTAGCACCAGGCAAGGATGGGCATCGGGTCCGCCTCGAACCGCATCGGGTAATAGCCGCCGATGCACTTGGCCTTCAGCAGGCGTGCTGCCAGTTCAGGGTGGAGCGGGATGGCGGGCGTTCCCTCGGCATAAAGGGAGCGCCGCAGCGCGCGCAATTGGGTGCGCAGGGCGTCGCGGGTCTGGCCAGTGGCCGTCTGGCCGGGATCACCCATGTCAAAAGCCCTTTTTGGGGTGGGTTGGCGGAGCCACCATGGGCCGTTTGCCGGAATATCCTCTGACGCCGTAAACGTCAGGTGGGGACCATGTGATCCGGACCAGGGTCCGGGCAGGGACAGCCCCCTAGGATGTTGAATCGCCTCAGGGATGTTCGCAAGGCGCGCACCGGGCAGCATCCGCCGCCGCCACATTAGGCGGGTCGCGCAAGATTCTCAAGCTTGTCTGCCAAGGCCTCCAGCCGCGCCGCCACCACTTCGGCGAGTTCGGGGGCGAGCGTGTCTGCCGCGCCAGTACCGGCGCGGGCTTCCTGCAATTCATCGGCCAGCAGGATCGCCGCCATCACCAGCTGTTCGGCGACGCTGGCGTTGCGCACTACCGATTTGGCCCGTTGCACGCGCTCATCAACCTGCTTGCCCAAGGCGATCAGATTGGGCTCATCGCCATCGCGGCACGAGATATGATAATCATATCCGCCAATGTGCAGCGCCACCTCAGCCATTTTGGCTTTCCCCTGATGCTGCGATCAGTTGATCCAGTTCGCCTATCGCAGCGGCCAGTTCTTGCCGCACCCGTTGCGCATCCAGCCGAGGCGCTGGCGCACGATTGAGCGCGTCAGAGGCCACATCAAGACGCGTCAGGGCGGCTTCTATGCGTAACAAGGCTGATCTGGTGCGCTCTCCGGCCATAAGCCTATGGATAAGCACGGTTGCGCCCGGGGGGCAAGAGCGGTTGACGCTTGGCCTTTCGCAAGACAAAGGAACCGCGCGCGCAAACCGGGCGACTCGCCTCACCACCAGCCCTTGCAAAGGACAACCATGACCGTCGCACCCCAGCAGCTTGCCAATGCCATCCGGGCGCTGGCGATGGACGCGGTTCAGGCCGCCAATTCGGGTCATCCCGGTATGCCGATGGGCATGGCCGATGTAGCGACGGTGCTCTACACCAAATTTCTGAAATTCGATGCCAGCCAGCCCAAATGGGCGGACCGGGATCGGTTCATCCTGTCCGCCGGTCATGGCTCGATGCTCGCTTATGCCACGCTCCATCTGGCAGGCTATGCTCGCCCGACGATGGATGACATCCGCAATTTCCGCCAGCTGCACAGCGTGTGCGCGGGCCACCCGGAAAATACCGAGCTGGAAGGCGTCGAATCCACCACTGGTCCGCTGGGACAAGGGCTGGCGATGGCGGTCGGCATGGCGCTCGCCGAACGGCATCTCAATGCCACGTTCGGCGATGATCTCGTCAACCACCGCACCTTCGTAATCGCAGGCGATGGCTGCCTGATGGAAGGCATCAACCATGAAGCCATCGGCTTGGCCGGGCATCTCGGTCTGGGCCGGATGATCGTGCTGTGGGATGATAATCGCATCACCATTGATGGCGATACCGATCTTTCCACCAGTGAAGACATTCCCGCACGCTTCGCTGCGACCGGATGGCACACAACGGCGTGTGACGGCCATGATTTCGCCGATATTGAGCGCGCGATCAACGAAGCGATTGCCGATGGTCGTCCCTCGCTCGTCGCCTGCCGCACCATCATCGGCAAGGGCGCACCCAACAAGCAAGGTGGGCATAATGTCCATGGCTCGCCACTTGGCGCGGATGAAATCGCCGCGACGCGTGAAGCGATGGGCTGGTCATCTGCCCCCTTTGAAATCCCGGCAGATATTGCTGCGGCCTGGGCCGAAGCAGGCGCACGCGGCGCTGCGGATCGCGCCGCTTGGGAAGGGCGTTTGAATGCCCACGCGCAAAAGGGTGAATTCACACGCCGTATGGCGGGCGATCTGCCTGCCGATACGAGCGTGGTGAAGGCCTATTTCGACTCGCTCATCGCCAATCCGCCCAAAGTGGCCACGCGCAAATCGAGCGAAATGGCGCTGGAAGCCTTCACTGTGGCGCTGCCCGAAATGGTCGGCGGCTCGGCGGATCTCACCGGCTCCAACAACACCAAGACCAAGGCGACCGGCCCGCTCTCTAAGGCGGATTATGCCGGACGCTACGTCTATTACGGCATCCGCGAATTTGGCATGGCCGCCGCGATGAATGGCATGGCACTGCATGGCGGCATCATTCCTTATGGCGGCACCTTCATGGTGTTCTCTGATTATTGCCGCAACGCCATCCGCCTTTCGGCTATCCAGCAGGCGCGCGTCGTCTATGTGCTGACGCATGACAGCATCGGCCTGGGTGAAGACGGCCCAACCCACCAGCCCATCGAACATGTGATGAGCCTGCGTGCCATTCCCAATCTCTACGTCCGCCGCCCGGCGGTTGCGGGGGAACCGGGGGAAGGCGGGGACTTGGCGACAAACTCCCCCCCCCCGCCTGGGGTGCGGGCCCCCACCCGCCAGAACCTCCCGCCGGTCCGCACCGATGTAAGCGAGAATCTTTCGGCCAAGGGCGGTTATCGCCTGAAAGCCGCAGAGGCTGCGCGCAAGGTTGTGTTGCTGGCAACCGGCTCCGAAGTCGAAATCGCACTCGGCACCGCCGCCGCACTCGAAGCGCAGGGCATTGGCGCAGACGTGGTTTCCATGCCGTGCACCGAATTGTTTGACGCGCAGGATAGTGCTTACAAGGCAGGGCTCCTGCCGCGTGATGCGCTGCTCTGCTCGGTGGAAGCGGGCGTCACGCTCGGCTGGCAGCGTTATACGGGTCTTGATGGCCTGAATTTCGGCATCGACCGGTTCGGGGCCTCGGCTCCGGCTGAAAAACTCTATGATTATTTCGGGCTGACGGTGGAGAAGATCGTCCCCGCCATCATGGCCAAACTGGCTGCATAAGGGAGAAAAGACCATGGCGACGAAGGTTGCGATCAACGGATTTGGCCGCATTGGCCGCAATGTGGCGCGCGCCATTCTGGAGCGCACCGATCATGATCTCGAACTGGTTTCGATCAACGATCTGGCGGACGCGAAAGCCAACGCCCTGCTGTTCAAGCGCGACAGCGTGCATGGCCCGTTCAGCGGCACGGTTGAAGTTGATGGCAATGATCTGATCATCAACGGCAAGCGCATCCATGTGACTGCCGAGCGTGACCCCGCCAACCTGCCGCACGCCGCGCATGGCGTCGACATTGCGCTGGAATGCACCGGCTTCTTCACCACCCGCGCGGGCGGCCAGAAGCATCTGGATGCAGGCGCCAAGCGCGTTCTCATTTCCGCGCCGGGCAAGGACGTGGATCTCACGGTCGTTTTCGGCGTGAACCATGACAAGCTGACGGGCGATCACAAGATCGTCTCCAACGCGTCCTGCACCACCAACTGCCTCGCGCCCTTCGCCAAGGTATTGAACGACGCCATCGGCATCGAACGCGGCCTGATGACGACGATCCATGCCTACACCAACGACCAGAAGATCCTCGATCAGATCCACGAAGATCCGCGTCGTTCGCGCGCTGCCGCCATGTCGATGATCCCGACGACGACGGGCGCTGCCCGCGCCGTGGGTGAAGTGCTGCCCGAACTGAAGGGCAAGCTGGACGGCTCGGCCATCCGCGTGCCGACCCCGAACGTCTCGGTGGTCGATCTCACCTTCACGCCGAAGCGCGATACGACCAAGGATGAAGTCAACGCGCTACTGAAGGCCGCCTCTGAAGGCGCGCTGAAGGGCATTCTCGGCTATACCGATGAACCGCTGGTTTCCATCGACCTCAACCATGATGCGCACAGCTCGACCATCGACAGCCTCGAAACCGCGGTGATCGATGGCAAGCTGGTCCGCGTGCTCAGCTGGTATGACAATGAATGGGGCTTCTCCAACCGCATGATCGACACCGCTGGCGCGATGGCGAAGCTGATCTGAGGACAACACTCCGCTCGTCCTGAGCTTGTCGAAGGACTGTCTTGCCTTGGTCCCAAGGTGAAAGGCAGGGCTTCGACAGGCTCAGCCCGAACGGGTCTGGGAACCAACAAATGACCTTCAAAACCCTCGACA
Source organism: uncultured Sphingomonadales bacterium (assembly GCA_937870585.1). GTDB lineage: Bacteria > Pseudomonadota > Alphaproteobacteria > Sphingomonadales > Sphingomonadaceae > Aquisediminimonas. The sequence goes on from CALMZE010000015.1 coordinate 4,835, forward strand.
ATATGGGCGATATCAGCGGCAAGCGCGTGCTCGTTCGCGAAGATCTGAACGTGCCGATGAAGGATGGCGTCGTCACCGATGACACCCGCCTGCGCGCCACGACAGACACGATCAACCAGTTGGCGGATCGCGGGGCGAAGGTCTTTGTGCTCGCGCATTTCGGTCGGCCCAAGGGGCAGGTCGTGGCGGACATGTCTTTGAAGATGGTCGCGGAACCGCTCGCCCAAGTGCTGGGCCGCCCGGTGGCTTTCCTCGACGATTGTCAGGGCGATGCGATGGCGGCGGCTACGCAGGCGGCGGCTAATGGCACCGTCACCGTTCTGGAAAATACGCGCTTCCATGGCGGTGAAGAGAAGAATGATGCTGCGCTGACCGCAGAAATGGCCAAGCTTGGCGATCTCTACGTCAACGATGCCTTCTCCGCCGCGCACCGCGCCCACGCCTCGACGGAAGGTTTGGCGCACGCTCTGCCCCCCTTTGCCGGACGCGCGATGGAGGCCGAACTCGTTGCGCTTGAAAAGGCGCTCGGCACGCCTGAAAAGCCCGTTGCGGCGGTCGTCGGCGGGGCCAAGGTCTCAACCAAGCTTGACGTGCTCAAGCATCTTGTCGCCCGCGTCGATCACCTCATCATCGGCGGCGGCATGGCCAACACCTTCCTAGCCGCGCGCGATGTGGATGTCGGCAAATCGCTGTGCGAACATGACCTGAAGGCGACTGCGCTCGAAATTCTCGACGCAGCGGATGCAGCGGGCTGCACCGTCCATCTGCCCTATGACGTGGTGGTGGCAAAGGAATTCGCCGCCAATCCCGCCAGCTTGCGCACCTGCAACGTGCATGAAGTCGCAGCGGATGAAATGATCCTCGACGTTGGCCCGGCAGCCGTTGAAGCCTTGGCCGATGCGCTCAAGACCTGCCGAACTCTGGTGTGGAACGGCCCGATGGGCGCGTTTGAAACCCCGCCGTTCGACACCGCGACGGTTGCGCTCGCACGCACCGCAGCCGCGCTTACGCAAAGCGGCACGCTGGTTTCAGTGGCAGGCGGCGGCGATACCGTTGCCGCGCTCAACCATGCAGGCGTAGCAGGCGATTTCACGTTCGTCTCCACCGCAGGCGGCGCCTTCCTTGAGTGGATGGAGGGCAGGGAACTGCCCGGCGTGGCGGCGTTGCAAACCGCATAGAGTTTCAAGGGACCCGGCACGAAAAGGCCGGGTTCTTTTTGGTTAATTACATGAAAATGAAAGGATTTTTCGCAATGGTAGATCAGGCAGGAACCGCCAAAATGGCCGCCGGCAACGGCTTTATCGCAGCGCTCGACCAGTCGGGCGGCTCCACCCCCAAGGCGTTGGCGGGCTATGGCGTGGAAGCTGACGCGTGGAGCACCGAAGAGGAAATGTTCGGCCTGATCCACGACATGCGCAGCCGCATCATCCGCTCGAAGGCGTTTGATGGCTCCAAAGTGATCGGCGCGATCCTGTTTGAGCGCACGATGGATGGCACGGTGGACGGCAAGCCCACCCCCCAGGCGCTGCTTGAAAAGGGCGTGGTGCCCTTCATCAAGATCGACAAGGGGCTGGAAGATGAAGCGAACGGCGTTCAGATGATGAAGCCGATGCCAGAGCTGGACGCGCTGCTCGCCAAGTCCAAGGCGCTGGGCGTCTATGGTACCAAGGAGCGCTCGGTGATCAACTCGGCAAACCGCGAAGGTATTGCCGCCATCGTCAAGCAGCAGTTCGAAGTCGGCGCGCAGGTGCTGGCGGGCGGGCTGATGCCGATGCTGGAGCCCGAAATCAACATCAAGAGCGAAACGCGCGCGGAATGCGACGCGATCCTGCTCGAAGAAATCCTGAAGAATCTGGACGCGCTGCCCGAAGGCACGCAGGTGATGCTCAAGCTCAGCCTGCCGGTGGTTCCGGGCACGTTCGACCCGCTGGTGGATCACCCCAAGGTGCTGCGCGTCGTCGCCCTCTCCGGCGGCTTCAAGCGCCCTGAAGCGTGCGTGGAACTCGCCAAGAACAAGGGCATCATCGCCAGCTTCAGCCGCGCGCTTCTGGAAGACCTGCGCTTCCAGATGAGCGAAGCCGAATTCGACGCCTCACTGGGCGGCGCGATTGACGCGATCTACAAGGGCTCGACGCAGAAGACGGCGTAAGGGCGTGAGCGAGGGGCTCTGGCGGCAGCTGGAGCCCCTTGTGCGGTTGAGTGGGGGAGAGGGGCAGGAGCCTTTCTAATCCCCCGACAGCCACCCGCCCAATGTGCCTAAAATGCCGCTGTCCGCGTCGAGACCAGTGGTCGCAGCAATCGCACCCTTTGCGTAATCCTCGGCCATCTGTTCGACCGCAGCGCCGCTGGTGAAGACGCCCGTGCCAACGGCCGCAATGCCAGCGACACCCAGCGCGCCAACAGCCGCAACTTCTGCGATGTCACCGATCCCCGTTTCTCCGCCAGAGCCGCCACCTGCCGCTGCGTACGCCATGTGGAGGGCAAGCCGCGCAAAGGGAACGGACTGAATCCATACAGTTCCCGGCCCGGTCAGCGCGGCATAAACCAAGCCCTCTCCACCTAAGAGCCGGTTGCGAATGCCGCCGCCCGCCATGACGACGCACATGTCAACGCCCTCAGTGAAGGCCGCGACGCAGCCTGTATCGACGTGGATGCGCTCCCCTGCGGCCAGCTTGCGCTCTATCACGACGCCGCCCATGTGAACAAAGGCCCAGCCATCGCCTTCCAGTTTCTGCATGACGAAGCCTTCGCCGCCCAACATGCCGGTGATCCCGCCACGAATCATGCCTGAAAGGCCTTTGCCACGCATGCCGGGGATGAGCGTCGCGCCGACTTTCACCCCGCGCGCTGCCGCCAGAAAACTCTCACGCTGGCAAATCACCTTGCCGCCATAATCAGACAGGCGCAGCGGCAGAATGTTGCCTGGCATGGGGGAAGAAAAGGCTATTTTCTCACGTTTTGAAATGCCGACGCCCCGGTTGGTGAACACCGCAAGGAATAGATTTTCTCCTGAGACCATCCGCTTGCCCGCATTGAGCATCCGCCGACCCAACCCCACTTCAGGATCCGCATCCGCGTCCAGCATGGTTGCAGGCTCGATGTTGAAATCCTTCCACACCATCGCACCGGGCTCTGCAATGACGCTTTCACCGGGATCGAGTTCGATTTCAACAAATTGCAGGTCGTTGCCGATGATCTGGAAATCAATGTCGTCAGCGACGCCGTTCGCGCGTGAATGACCAAATCGCTGGGGTTGCGCCGTGCCAAAGCCGCCACTCGCAGGTATGGCCGCCGCGCTCTGCGGCCCCGTATGCGCTCCACCCACCGGCGAAGTCCGCCGTCCAAAACCGCCCGGTTGTTCGTACATTGCGTCTATCCTGAAGTGTGCGTTCGACAGGGGCAAAGTGTCAGAAATTCATTTCGAAATGATTGTCCTTGGGCATTCCATTATGTGTCACGTCCGATGAGCGGCGTATGTTTGAAGACAAAGCGGCTTGCCACCGGGAGAGGCATCCATTATTCTCTTTTGACTGAACAAGAGAGGTTGAATTGATGCGCAATTCCGTTGCCCTGCTCGTTGCATGTTTGCTTCCGGCTCTGTCCGGTTGTCAGCAGGAACCGAAAACCGCTGCCTGGCCTGCGAGCCTTGGAACTATCGGTGACGGTTTCCCCAATCCCGGCGACCCCTGCAAGCGGCTCGGTGAAAGTGCGGCAACTGTGAATTATCTGGGCGACAGCACGACGCTGGTCGGGTGCCTCTCGGCGGATGACGCCGCCAAACTGGGCGGCAAGCTCGTCGCAACGGTCGATGGTGTCACACTGGTCACGGTTCCCCGTTGATCGTCCGAAGGCGACGGGACGTCGTCCCGCCAGCGGTGCCCCGTCCCCGGCCTCACGCCGGCCTGCACCCCTGAAACCACATCACATGCTTGAACTCGTTGAAGTTCGCATAGGTTCCCGTCATCTTCACGCGGTTCCCTTTTTTGAGGGACAGCGCGAACGGGGTCTGGCCGCGGGCGACAAGGCAGCTGATTTGCGTGAGGTAGCGGAACTTGCCGACCTTGAGCGCCAGATCGCTGGTGGTTTCGGGGATGTCATAGGCGATGCGATAGGTGTCGCCATCCTTGATGACATAATCAACCCGGCCGGAAATGGTGAAGGATTTGCCGTTGTACCGCGACGGGATGATCGCAGCATTCTTCTCCGCCTCGGCAGAAATTTCCTGTGAGAGCACGAGCGCATCAACCTCACGCGGGGCGGCGCTGTTGACGGCTGATTTCGATTTGCCAGCCGCTGCCAGCCCCGCCTTGCCGCCCTTGATCTGATTGAGCATCCCGCACAATTCGGTGCGCGTGCCGTCGCTTGGGGCAAACATGCCGCCGGACAATTTGGCGTCCAGCATCACCTTGGCGGCGGTGCCTTCTGCGACAGCTGTAGCGATGATCGGAATGGGGCGCGAAGCCCCGCTGCGCGGCTGTTCGATCAACAGGCTGCCATCGGCAGATTCATCGGCGATGATGTCATAGCCACGTCCGGCCGCGATGCCGCGAAATTGCTGAAGGGCAGTCACGGGCTTGACGTCTGGAACACTCACCTGCGCTGTAAAACGGAGCCCGCCAATCTGGTTTCCCTTCTTCAGGAAACTATCCTCACACTGGCCCGCATGGGCCATGGCCGGAAAGAGAAACGCCGCACACACCGCAGGGATAACAGATTTGAACATGAATACGCCTCACTTGAAGAGGGGATGATCACCTCTTGCTGGGACTGAGCATATCAGAAATCGCGTCTTCACCAACACGCTTCTGCAGCTGATCGGCGCCTTGATTGGTTCGCGCGAAGACGCGAAGGCGCGAAGGGGTTTGGATAGTGGGTTTACGGCATTCGTATTCTTCTTGCGTTTGTTCCTTATATGTTTCATGATGCGCTTTATGAACGCGATCGGTCCAAACTATTCGAAAAGTCTCTCCCAGACTGTGTCCCTTTTTGGAAATCCTGAACCCCTCCGCATTCGCAAAACAGGGTCGACCTTGCGAAGTTTGAGCGAAGTTTGGGCCTCCTGCGCGTCCCCATTGCTCCTTCCGGCCTACGCGCTATAGCCGCATCCCATGACTGATCCTGATCGCATCCCCTGCCAGCTGTACCTCATCTCTCCGCAAGACGTGGGGGGAGACTTTCCGGATCGGCTGCGGGCGGCGCTGTCTGCTGCGCCGGTGGCGGCGTTCCAGTTTCGGGTGAAGGACAAGGATCAGCATGAGCTTGCCCGGCTCGCAGCACCCTTGCAGGCGATCTGCGCGGAGCATGAGACGGCGTTCATCGTGAATGACAGCATCGCGCTCGCCAAGCGGCTGGGGGCGGATGGCGTGCATCTGGGGCAGGGGGACGGCGATCCACGTGAGGCGCGCGACGTGCTGGGGCGCGATGCGCAGATTGGCGTGACCTGCCATGACAGCCGCCACCTCGCCATGGAAGCGGGAGAGGCCGGCGCAGACTATGTCGCGTTCGGGGCCTTTTATCCCACTTTAACCAAAACGGTTAGTCATCAGGCTGATCTGGAAACGCTCAGCTGGTGGTCGACCATGTTTGAGTTGCCGTGCGTTGCAATTGGCGGCATCGCGGTGGAGAATGCCGCGCCGGTGATCGCGGCGGGGGCGGATTTCATCGCGGTCAGCGCGGGCGTCTGGGCGCATCCGGAGGGACCGGCAGCGGCGGTCAAGGCGTTTAACGCGCTGTTTTGATGGCGGTTGGCTCAAATGTGAATCAAAATCGTCACCCTGAACTTGTTTCAGGGTCCATGCCTCGAAGCCTTAACTTGACTGAGACGATCAGGGCTGAGCCAGCGAGTGAGGCATGGATGCTGAAACAAGTTCAGCATGACGGGAGCAGATTGTGCGCACACCGTTCTAAACAATCGAGCGATCCGCCTCGCTCACTCCTCCACCAGCGCGCAGGTCCAGCCCTTGGGCTTCTTGCAGACGCAGCTTTGGGTGTAGAGGCGGGTGAAGCGGTCCATATCCATGTCTGCAACAGGCTGGGCGTCGGCCACATCGCACACGCCGCCGAAACAGCCCGAAGCCGGGGTGTCCGGGTGGAGCTCACTGGGTATTTGTGTCGTTATGGTCATCGCATCGCCCCCTCTGGCGTGGTGATGGGGCCGGAATAGCGCTGCGCCGTGTGATTGGCTTGCATGAAACGGACAGGGTTGAACCGGATCGCCACCGCCTTGAACCGGGCAGACAGATTGCACGCGAAACTTGCCCTTGGCGCGCGAAAAGGGTAGGGGGCCGCCTGCTCTTTCTCACAACATCAGGTGAACCCATGAAAATCAGCGGCGTCGACATTCGCCCCGGCAACATTCTGGAATGGGAAGGCGGCCTTTGGCGCGCCGTGAAGATCCAGCACACCCAGCCCGGTAAGGGCGGTGCGTATATGCAGGTGGAGCTGAAGAACCTGATCGACGGCCGCAAGAGCAACAACCGCTTCCGCTCATCTGAAACGGTGGAAAAGGTGCGGCTCGACACCAAGGATTTCCAGTATCTCTTCACCGATGGGGATATGCTGGTGTTCATGGACAAGGATAATTACGAACAGATTTCGCTCCCCTCAGACATGCTGGGTGATGCGGCGGCCTTCTTGCAGGATGGCATGGACGTGGTTCTGGAGCTTTATGACGAGCGCCCGATCTCGGTGCAGCTGCCCGATACCGTGATCGCCACCATTGTGGAGGCTGATGCAGTGGTGAAGGGGCAGACGGCGTCGTCAAGCTACAAGCCTGCTGTTCTTGATAATGGCGTCCGCGTGATGGTGCCGCCACACATTGGTGCGGGCACGCGCATCGTTGTCGATGTGTACGCGCAGGAATATGTGAAGCGGGCGGACTGAGGCCGTCAGTGCCCCCCTCCTCTTCAGGGGAGGGGCAGGGGTGGGGCCTGTCCGCCCGCTCCTGATTCAGAGAACTGTCTCACACGCCCCACCCCAACCCCTCCCCTGAAGAGGAGGGGCTTTAGGATTAGCCATGGTTTCCCATTCCGGCCTTCTCACCATCATGGAACGCGCGGCTCGCAAGGCGGGCAACAAGTTGCGGCGTGATTTCAACGAGGTGCAGCATCTTCAGGTCAGCCGCAAAGGCCCAGCCGACTTCGTCTCCAAGGCGGATCGCGCGGCAGAGCGGACGCTGTACGAAGAGCTCAGCAAGGCGCGGCCCGATTGGGGTTTCCTGCTGGAGGAATCGGGCGAGATTGAGGGCGATCCCAACAAGCCGCGCTTCATCATTGATCCGCTTGATGGCACGACCAACTTCCTGCACGGCATCCCGCACTTCGCCATCTCCATTGCGGTGGAAGAAACGCTGGTGAGCGGCAAGCGCGAGATCATGTCTGCGCTGGTCTATAACCCTGTCACCGATGAAAGCTTCTGGGCCGAAAAAGGCCGTGGCGCTTGGCTTCAGGATGCGCGGCTGCGGGTTTCCGCGCGCCGCAATCTGGATGAGGCGCTGATCGCCACGGGCATTCCCTTCATGGGCCATGGCAATTTCGCGCAGTGGAACCGTATCTTTGGCGCAGTGGCTCCGGAAGTGGCAGGCATCCGCCGGTTCGGCGCAGCCTCGCTCGATCTGGCATGGGTCGCGGCCGGGCGCTATGATGGCTATTGGGAAGCCGATCTTCAGCCTTGGGACGTGTCTGCAGGAATGCTGCTGGTGCGGGAAGCGGGCGGCTTCGTCACAGATTTCCGCGGTGGAGACCGCTGCATCGAGCGCAACGAATATCTCGCCGCGAACGACGCGCTGCATTCCAAGCTGCACAAGTTGGTGGCACAGGCGCTGCGTTAATCCCGGGCAGCATCCAGCCGGACGCGGATTGCGCGGAGGCGGGGCAGCAGGTCTGCCAGTTCATCCCGGGAAACGACAGCATCGAGAACCGGCACCAAGGGTGCCAAGGCTGCGAGGCAGGTGTCTCGCATAGCCCGTCCTGCGGGCGTGATGGAAACCAACTTCGCGCGACCATCCTGCGGGTCCGCGCGGACGCTGACCAATCCGCTCTTTTCCATGCGGCCAAGCGTGCTGGTCATGGTCGGGCGCGTCACCTGAAACGCGCTGGCAAGGGCTGCCGGGGATTTTTCTACCACATTCAGCCGCACGAAATGGTTGAGTACGCCAAATTGCGCACGCGTCATCCCTTTGGGCAGCACGCCATCGAGAAGCGCGCCGGAGAGTTGCTCCAAGATACCGATTTCATTGAAGAATTCAAAGGCCAGTGGGTCTTGCGTCATGCGATGATATGCTTCTCCAAAGGCCAGCGTGCAGCAGGCCGAACCGGTTCGGCATAACCGGTTCGCGCGAACATTTGAATGCGCTCGCCCGGCTTGGTCGCAAGGAGGTGGTGGATGGCGGCAAATTGCTGCGCGACCTCAGGATATTCCTGCAACGATTGGCTCATGGGATGCACCGCAAGCCCCAGAAGCGTGGCCTGCAACTGGGCACGGACATAGCGGCGTCCGGCCTCCAACTGGTCAAATCGGCTGTTCCCCGGAGTTGCGATCCAGAACAAGGCGGGCGTAGATCCGTAGGTTTCAGCCTGCATTTTGAGTCCGCTCTTGAAGGCAGTGCTGGATGGGTCGGCAAGCTGGGCGCGATCGAGTTGTCCGATGAGTGTCAGGCCTTCCATCATTGGGCCGGACAGCGCGAGGCCATCCGGGTTGGCGTCAATCTCCGCATGGCCGATCCGCATCAGATTGACGCTTTCCATATGCGTGCGGTGCGTCATTTGTTCGATGTGGATTGAATCCATGGCGATCTGCCGCAACGGGGCAAGGCGCGCTTCGATAGCGGTGAAGCCGTCCGGGGCTGAAACCAGCTTCGCCAGATCAGCTTCGGCGACAGGGCGGGCGAAATCATAAACCAGGCGGTTGGTGTGGCGCTTGCCAATCGCCGCGAACAGCGGATCGCGCGGCGCGACAGCATCCTTGACGAACCGCACATGGGCGACCGGACGGGCGTCCAAGCGCGGCTGGGGTTCGCCTCGGGGGAAGGGCGTGACCTCCATCCTTATGCCAAATTCTGCCGCAGCGATGCGCGCGGTTTCAAGAAACGTGCCGAAGCCGATAGTGATCTGGCGGTCAAACGGATCCGTTTCAGGCAGGCGCTTGGCCAGGTCGCAGCTGATTTCAGCCTCATCCGTTCCGATAAGGCGGATCAGCCAAGGCTGGCGATTGTGTGGATTGGGTGCAAGAATCGCATGTCGGAAGGCTGCCAGACGCATGTCGGCAGGCGGCGGGCCATCCATCATCCATGGCTTGATCGCCGCCTCGGGCAGACGTGTGACGCGCCAGATGCCGCCTGTCAGAACAAGGCCGGTCGCGCCGGCGCCAAGGATCAACTTTCTGCGGGAAAAGAGCATGGCGATTCTCCAGTTAGATATCTAACTAAATATAGATAGACGTCTAACCATGTCAAGGCGACCGGTTCAGGCAAAGAGGATGCGCGCCGCCTTATCCCAAATCTCCGCATTTGCGGCGACCAGCAGGCTCGTTGAGCCATCATGGAACACATAGTCGCGGCCATCATTGCGTGCGATCTTGCCGCCTGCTTCCTGCAAGAACAACGCGCCGGGAACGTGATCCCAGGGGAGGGTGCGTTCGTACAGCGCGAGATCATGCTCGCCGAGCACGATCTTGGGATATTGCTCGCCCGCGCAGCGCGGGATGTCCGCGCAGATCATCTTGCCTTGGGCATTGCCCAGAAACCGGTCGCGCGTTTCGGGATCGAGGAAGAGGGTGCTGATCCCCGCGACAAGCTGAGGCGCTCCGGTGGGGCGGGCAGTGACGCGGGTGCCGTTGACGAACGCGCCGCGCCTGCGTGCCGCGTGACACATGCGCCCCGTCAAAGGATCGAGCATCCAGCCGGCTTCCGCCACGCCATCAACCGCGAGCGCGATCATGATGGCAAAGGGCGCGCGACCGGCTGCAAAATTGGCGGTGCCGTCTATGGGGTCGATGATCCAGACGGCACCTGATGCGATGCCCTGCATGAGTGAAGGATCAGCAGCGACGGCTTCCTCGCCGAGCAATTTGGCGTCGAGTATGGCGAGCAGGCCTTCATTCAGCCGCGCCTCGCTTTCTCGGTCCACCACGGTGACGAGTTCCCCGGGCGTTTTCTCTTCAATCTCATGGGCAGCGAGCTGCTGATAGCGGGGCAGGACCACATCTGCCGCCACGCGGTGCATCAGGGCTTCGACGGCGGGGGAGAGAGCGTGCATGGGTTTGGCTCCGCGCGAATGAGCGTTTTTCCTTGGTGGCTTTGTGCCTTGGTGCGAGGTCTATTTTTCTCACACAAAGACGCAAAGACACCAAGGAAGAAGGGTTTTGATGGTTCGATTACACCGTTCTACCGGCCAACTAACATCGTCGCCCTCGCGGAGGCGGGGGCCGGTTTGAGGCCTTGCGCGAACTCTCTACGCGGCTCCCGCCTCCGCGGGGGCGACGATGTGGAGTTACGCTTCGTCGCTGCCTTCAATCTCCGCCTCAACCGCCTCTTCGTCCTCAACCTCAACCAAAGCCGCGCTGACCACATGCTCATTGTCTGCGACGTTGAACAGGCGCACACCGCCGGTGTTGCGGCCTATGACACGCATCGAGGCGACTTCCATGCGGATCATCTTGGCCTGATCTGTGACGAGCATCAGATGCTCGCCATCCTTCGCGGGGAAGCTGGCGACGACCGGGCCGTTGCGGTCCAGATTGTCGATATTCGTGATGCCCTGACCGCCGCGCCCGGTGCGCCTATATTCATAGGCCGAGGAGCGCTTGCCATAGCCATTGGCGCAGACGGTGAGGATGAACTGCTCGCGTTCCGCCATTTCGACCATGCGTTCGGCCGAGAGGGTGGGGGCGTTTTCATTGTCTTTCCACGGGGCAGCGCGCAGATAGGCATCGCGCTCTTCCTGATCCGCGCCGGAACGCCGCAGAATGGAGAGCGACATAACTTCATCGCCATCCTTCAGCGTCATACCACGCACACCTGTGGAAGCGCGGCTCTGGAACTCGCGGATGTCGGCGCCCATGAAGCGGATCGCCTTGCCGCCGCGTGAGGCGAGCAGCACGTCATCTTCCTCAGTGAGCAGCGCCACGCCGATCAGACGGTCATCCGCATCCTCGCCTTCAAACTTCATGGCAATCTTGCCGTTCGAGGGGATGTTGGTGAAAGCATCCATGGAATTGCGGCGCACCGAACCCTTGGCCGTGGCGAACATCACATGCAGCGCGGCCCAATCGTCTTCGTTTTCAGGCAGCGGCAGCACGGTGGAGATGGTTTCGCCCTGTGCCAGCGGCAGCAGGTTGATCATCGGCCGGCCGCGCGTGTTCGGTCCGCCCTCGGGCAGACGCCACACCTTCATGCGGTAGACCTTGCCGACGGTCGAGAAGAACAACACCGGCGTGTGGGTGCTCGTCACGAACAATTCGGTGACGACATCCTCATCCTTGGTGTTCATGCCCGCGCGGCCCTTGCCGCCGCGCTTCTGCGCGCGGAAGGTGTCGAGGCTGGTGCGCTTGATATAGCCATCGACCGTGACGGTCACGACCATCTCTTCGCGCTCGATCAGGTCTTCATCGTCGATGCTGTCGCCCGCAGGCGCAATGGTCGAACGGCGCGGCGTGGCGAACTCGTCCTTCACCGCGATCAACTCTTCGCGGATCACAGCATAGAGCTTCACGCGGTCGGCGAGAATGGCGAGCAGTTCGGCAATGTTGGCCGCGAGTGCCTTGAGTTCGTCGCCAATTTCGTCGCGGCCGAGCGCAGTCAGGCGGTGCAGGCGCAGATCGAGGATCGCGCGGACCTGAATGTCGGACAGGCGATAGGTGTCGCCAGAGACCGCATCATGATCTTCAACCGCTTCAACCAGCGCAATATAAGGCGCAATCTCGGCAATCGGCCATTCGCGGGCGGACAGACGCTCGCGCGCTTCGGCGGGACTCGAGGAGGAGCGGATGATCCGCACCACTTCATCCAGATTGGTCACGGCGATCACCAGACCAAGCAGGATATGCGCCCGTTCGCGCGCCTTGTTCAGCTCGAACTTGGTGCGGCGGGTGATGACCTCTTCACGGAATTTGACGAAAGCTTCGATGATGTCGCGCAGCGTCAGCACTTCAGGCCGCCCGCCGCGAATGGCAAGCATGTTGGCCGGGAAGTTGGACTGGGCGGGTGTGTGCCGCCACAGCTGATTGAGCACGACTTCGGGCGTCGCGTCCTTCTTCAGATCGATGACGATGCGCACGCCGAGCCGGTTGGATTCGTCGCGAATGTCTGAAACGCCTTCGATCCGCTTGTCTTTGGCGGCTTCGGCGATCTTTTCCACCAGCCCGGACTTGCCGACCTGATAGGGGATTTCGGTGAGGATGATCGACCGCCGATCTCCGCGCCCTTCTTCGATCTCATGGCGGCTGCGCATGATGATCGAGCCCTTGCCCGTGTGATAGGCAGAGCGCGCGCCCGCTTGCCCCAGTATCAGCGCGCCGGTGGGAAAGTCTGGAGCAGGAACGATCTGCATCAACTCTTCGATCGTGATGCCGCCATTTTCGATATAGGCCACGCACGCATCGATGACTTCGCCCAGATTGTGCGGCGGAATGTTGGTCGCCATGCCCACCGCAATGCCGCCCGCGCCATTGACGAGCAGATTGGGGAAGCGCGCAGGCAGAACCTGTGGCTCGCTGCGGCTCGCATCATAGTTGGGCTGGAAATCGACAGTATCCTTGTCGATATCCTCCAGAAGATAGTTGGTGACCTTGGCCAGCCGCGCTTCGGTGTAGCGCATCGAGGCGGGCGGATCGGGGTCCATCGAGCCGAAATTGCCCTGACCGTCGATCAGCGGCAGCCGCATCGACCAATCCTGCGCAAGGCGCGCAAGGGCATCATAGATAGAGGAATCGCCGTGCGGGTGATAGTTGCCCATCACGTCGCCCACGATCTTGGCCGACTTGCGATATGGCCGTCCGGCGACAAATCCGCCTTCCTGCGCAGCATAAAGAATGCGACGATGCACCGGTTTCAGGCCATCGCGCACATCAGGCAAAGCGCGGCTGACGATGACCGACATGGCATAGTCGAGATAGCTCGACTTCATCTCGTCAACGATGTTGATGGGCGAAATGTCCGAAGGGTCGCCGATGGGCGGCTCGTCGTTGCTCAAGATACTTACTTTCTCATGAAAACCGGTT
>CALMZE010000016.1 GCA_937870585.1 uncultured Sphingomonadales bacterium
ACCGGCTATCAGGCGAACAACACCGTGACGGTGCGCTTCCGCGACATTGGCAAATCCGGCGCGGTGCTTGATGCGCTGGTGAAGCAGGGCGCGAACCAGATCAACGGCCCGACGCTGACCGTGGAAAGCCCCGAAGCCGCTCAGGATGCCGCGCGCCTTTCAGCCATCAAGATCCTGCGCGCGCGGGCGGACCTCTATGCCAAGGCCGCAGGCCTGAAAGTGGGCCGCATCCTGCAACTGAGCGAATCCGTGGACTATAATCCCGGCCCGATGCCCGTGATGATGCGGGCTGCCATGGCCGATGGTGGTGCAGAAAAGACGAGCATTGCCGCTGGCGAGCAAGGCATTGGCGTCACCGTCAACGCGATCTTCGAACTGAACTGATGCAGGCGTGCTGCGCCGGCCCTATTTGCGGGGCTGGCGCAGGCGCTTCACGGCTTCCATCGTCCCCGTCACATGGCCGCGATAGTCCATGTTATCATGGGCGTAGACGATCTGCCCGTTCTGGGCGATCACATAGCTGGTGCGGCCCGTGCGCCCGATCAGCGGCAGCGCAACGTTATACGCCTTGATGATGGGCTTGGTCGCCACGCCGACCGCGAACTTGTCGCGGCATTCTTCGACCGAAAAGCGCGCGAGCTTGGTGATATCGTCAGCAGCGAGACCGACGACGGTTGCGCCCAGCTTCTCAAATTCGGGCGTCGCCTCTGCAAATTGATGCGCTTCCATCGTGCAGCCAGAGGTGAACGCTGCCGGGAAGAAATAGAGCACGACCGGCCCCTTTTTGAGCGCGTGCGACAGCGTGAAGCTTTCAGGCTTGCCCGCCTTGGCCACCTGCGTGGTGAATTCAGCGGCCTTGGCCCCTTCCTTCAGCGCCGCCGTGGCGGGAGGGGTGATGAACAGCGCAAAAAGGGCAATCAGGGCACTGGCGCGCATGGGTGGACTCCTCGGAATTTTTTATGTTGCGCAGAGTGTATCAGCAGCGGAGCGGCATGGCCATGCTCTGTGTTTGAGGGGAGTACCGTTTCGTCACCCCCGGTATGGAATGGAGCCTCATGCTCGCCATGCCCCCGGCATGGCTGCGCTTGAGGCTGGTGGGCGATGACGGGCTCGAACCGCCGACCCTCTCGGTGTAAACGAGATGCTCTACCAACTGAGCTAAGCGCCCCCAAATCGGAAGTGGCCGGAATACGGGTATTTTGCGCAAGGTCAAGCGGATTTGAAACGAACAGACTGGAAACGATTGGTCGCAGACGGCATTCAAGGTCCCGAAATAGTCCCGAACGCAGAATTGAGCATTCTACTGAGCAGAATCTTCAAATGTTCGAGGGTGATCGGCTCCACAAAACAAAAACCGCCGGAAGGGTTGCAGCCCCCGCCAGCGGTCATGTTTGCAATGCTCTTGCTCAACTTCGCTACCCGAATCCCGACAAATTGGCAAGTACTGATGCGTTGTCAGGATGCGGGCAATGAGCGTCACGCTCAAGCACGCCGGGCTTCCCGATGGAGCAACGCGTTGGGAATTGTTGTCAGTCTTTGAGGCGACGGCTAAACCTCATTTCAGACTATCACGAACAGCTATCGCGCTGTTTCGCCACCATGTCCTCAAAACCTGCGATCAGGATTATAAGCAAGGCCGGATTTGCGCCGTGTGGTCGCAAGTTCATCATGTTGCCCGCGCGCTCGGCCTTTGTCCACGCTCGATCAACGCCGCCGAGCGGGAATTGGCCGCAGCGGGATTCGTGATCCGAACCAGCGGGATCAACGGCGCACGCTCAGGGCAACGTGAGAGTGGCAATGTTGTGTGGGCAGCGGGAATCAATCTAGCCCCTGCCATCGGACGTTATTCGGAACTGTGCGCACATGCGGAGGCGATCCGGCTTCGAAATCATGCCGTTGATCGATGCAAGGCTGAAATCAGAGCTGTAGGACAAGCGATCAGGGAAAGTGGTGACGAGGCGCTGCGCGTGCAGTCTCATCAGATTTTACCCGACGGGCGAACTGCACGGATCAGCCAGATCGAACGGCTACAAGAAATTCTGGCAGCGCTCACTGCGGCATTGGCCGCGTTCACAGATCTGCACCGTGCGCAAAAAAATTCCGATGCATCGGAAGGAATTCGCGCACCCATTATACAACAAGAAAATATTCAAAAACCTTGTAGCGCTCGAAGCGCAAAGCCAGCACGCGCATTGCAAATCACGCCCCGGCTTTCAATGGCGCTCGCAACACCGGCTTATCGAGACACTTTGGCAATGATCGGTGAACCGACATGGCCCAATATCATCCAGGCCTCATCATGGATCGCTCCCACAATCGGGATTGATCAACGCACATGGAAAAGCGCGTGTGAGCAGTTTGGACGCGAGCAGGCAGCGCTTTGCGTCATCATCATTGATCGCAATGCCGGACTTAAACCGGGCGACCCATATCACGCTCGAAAGCCAGCCAACTGTTTGGCGGGGATGGTACGGAAGGCCCGCGTGGAGCCAGTGAATTTCGATGGGTTGATCATGGCCATGTTG
Organism: uncultured Sphingomonadales bacterium; assembly: GCA_937870585.1. Lineage (GTDB taxonomy): Bacteria > Pseudomonadota > Alphaproteobacteria > Sphingomonadales > Sphingomonadaceae > Aquisediminimonas. Next base: position 2,526 of record CALMZE010000016.1, read on the forward strand.
AGCAGGGGGCAGCCATGAAGAATGTTGAACCCAAGCGACGCGGCGAGCGCGGCAGCGCGCCCGAAATACAAAGCCGACGAGGAAATCATTCAGAGCAAGAAGATGCCACAAATTTGGGAGTAAGGAATCACACCTTATGCATTCCCCTTGGACTGCCAGGTGCCCGGGTTTCCGCCCGTTTTCCTGTGGTGCGGACATTCGCACAGTGTGGGGCGCTGGGTCGTTCGGATCCCCAATTTTTTCAAAACACGCAGAATTCCGCCGTTTACGCAGCGCGCTTTAGCAATTGCCGTCGTGCGACCTTTTGCGCGGGGGGCGGCATTCCAGCCCCCAAAACCTTCCCGAACAGGAGATCAAAAATGAGCAAAACACCCGTCACCGTCTATCTGGACTTTCGAACCGCGCGCGCGATCAAAGCCAGCGCCGATGCACTTGGCGTGAGCCAAAGCCGGTGGCTGAGCGAATGCGCACAAGCCCAACTGGCGAGCGATCAACCTGCAAAACCGGACCTGCGAAAGTGCGGTGCCGCTGGGTCGGAGGCACGGACATGAGCGCGCCTTCAGAAGTCAAGGTCAGGCTCGACGCGGACCTGAAAAAGCAGTTCGAGCGGAAGTGCCGCGACGCCGGAACTACTATGTCGGCAGAGATCAATCATATGATCCTCGCCGCGACCGAAAGACAAGATGAGGTTGCTGAGTCTGTTGCCGCTGACCCAGCCGTCGTGCATTCCCAGTCGGACCAGTTCGATAGGACCGAAGTTGTGGAAATCCCAGTTGCAGACGCAATGCTTGAACAACTTGAGGAGCTTCTCGCGCTGACCAACAAAATCCATGCAGATCGTCCGCAGACGTGGTTTGATCATTGGTATAAAACGCAGGCCGCTCCCGCATTTGCCACATTGGCTAAGCAGAACAGTGAGTACGCCCAAGCTCAGGCCGCTGCCAAGGCGAGCCAGTCAGTGATCGAAACGCGGCTCGATGAAGTCGTGCGGAATACGCGGATGGTGAAACCGCGCATCTATGAGGATTACCGCATCTGGTCCGCCTTTGGTGCCGGGGTGATGGCGCTTGTGCTGTTGCTCGCGCTGCTTCCCGGCGAAACCGCGCCCTCCCGCCTTTTGGCGCGCAAGATTGTGGGCGGGAAGAATGATGTCCATGCCGCTGGTATCATGGCTGGCGGCGACAGTTTCCATGGTAATCTGATTTTTGAAACCACCGCGCTGATGAAGACGGAACCTTTTGCGTCCGACTATGCCCGGTGCGTCAAACGGGCCTCCGCCGCCCGCAAGGTCACGCGCTGCTCGCTGACCTTCCCTGCACTTTTCCAGTAGCCGCCATGTTGAGCATGGCCTCAATCGGATCAGCATCCAGCGCGGGCAGCTATTATGCCAACGATAATTATTACACCGCCGACGATCAGCTTGGCCAATCCGAATGGGGAGGAGAGGCAGCAGCAGCCCTTGGCCTGTCTGGCCCGGTTGATTGTGGGGCGTTCGAGCAAATTCTATCTGGACATCTGCCCAATGGCAAAGTTCTGACCGGCGGCGCGAAGGAACATGCCCCCGGCTTTGACCTGACGTTCTCCGCACCCAAGTCTGTCTCGCTAATGGCCTTGGTTGGCGGCGATGCGCGGCTGGTTCGCGCACATCATGAATCGGTGCAGACCGCAATGGCATGGGTGGAATCGCACCTTTCAGAAGCGCGGATGGGCAAGGACGGGCAGATCGTCGTTGCGACCGGCAAGCTCGCCTATGCCCTGTTCACCCATGATGTCAGCCGCGAACTGGACCCGCAATTGCATACCCACAGCGTCATCGCCAACGTCACGCAGCGCCCCGATGGCGCGTGGCGGGCCTTGCACAATGGCAAAATCTGGAACGCCAATATGCTGATCGGCGCAATCTATCACAATGAGTTGCGTCATGCGGTTCAGGATTTGGGCTATAGCATCATTGGCGGCGGCAAAAACGGCACGTTCGAGATTGCCGGGATCGACCGTCAGACCGTCGAAGCCTGGAGTGTCCGCAACCAGCAAATCCGCGAGATCGCCGACAAGCTCAATATCACCAGCCCGGAAGGCCGCCACGCCATCGCCGAACGTTCGCGCGAGGCCAAGCATGTCGCAGACCCCGCCAGTGTCCGTCAGGCATGGCAAGCACTGGCCGCTGAACGCGGCACTGATTTTCACGCGCTGATCCCCGCCAGACACGAACTCGTGCCCGAACGCGGCGTCTTGTCCAAGATCCGGGCATGGGGCGAAGCGCTTCTTGCGCGCGTTACGCCCTATTTCAGACCAGCGCGCGAGCCGTTGATTGCTGATGCCGATCAGATCAACCGTGCCGCGCCGCTTGGTGCAGGCTACGCGGTTGCCGCCTCAGTTCGGCATTTGCATGAACGCGAGGCGACCTTCAGCGAGCATCAGCTGTTGCAACATGCCCTGAGTTTTGCCGAACAAAAGGCCCGCATTGGCGATGTCGAAGCGCGCGTGGCACATCTGAAGGCTGAGGGGGCCTTGCTGATCGGAAAAGGCGAACAGCAAACCCAGCTAACCACGCCTGATATGGTCAGACTGGAAAAGCAGATCATCGCAAGGGCGCGCGATGGCATCGGCAAGGCAACGGCGCGTGTGCCGGTCGAACGTGCTGTCGCCCTAATCGATAAGGCTGCGAATGATACGCTCGGCCATCCCCTCAACCCCGAACAGCGGCAGGCCGCGTCCGCTATTCTCGCCAGCACGGATCGCTTCGTGACGATCCAAGGCGGGGCAGGCACTGGCAAATCGACTGTCTTTGCCGCCGGTAACACAGTGGACACCAAAGCGCGCGATGCGCTGCTGATCCTGACCCCGCAGAACAAGCTCGCCGCCGAACTCAACGCCAGCAGCGGCATTGAGGCGCGGTCGCTTGCCGGGTTTTTGATGCGTCATGAGAGGCTCGCCAGCGGCCCCACGCAAGCCAGTCTTGCTGACCGGCAGCAATTTGGTCGAACAACCATCATTCTCGACGAAGCCTCGATGGTCTCCACCCGGCAGATGCTGGGCTTGATGCAGATCGCTGACAAGCTTGGCGCTAACCGGCTAGTGCTGGTGGGCGATGTCGGCCAGATTGCTGCCGTTGAGGCGGGCAGCCCCTTCCGGCAGTTGCAAGAGAATGCGCTGAATCCTGTGCGCTTGTCAGAGAATCTGCGTCAACGCGGCGATGATATGAAACTTGCCGTCACCAAATTGCAGGCAGGCTTGGTGCGTGAGGCGTTCGATAAGCTTGGCAACAAGGTGATCGAAAAGGTTGATCCTGTTTCCGTTGCCGCCGAGGCTTGGCTCAAACTGGATGACAAATCGCGCGACCAGACGGCGTTGTTTACATCGGGCCATCATTTGCGCGAATTGCTGCTCGACAAAGTGCGCACCGCGCTGATTGCAGAGGGTAAGCTTGGGGCCAGTGAGATAAAGCTGCCAACGCTGGAAAGCCTGAACATGACCCGCGAGCAAATGCGCAGCGCGCAGAATTATACCCCCGGCCTTGTGCTCGATGTCCATCGCAACACGCCCGCCATTGGTCTGGAGCGCGGAGCCTACACAGTGGCAGCGGTGGACGGCAAAACCCGGGAAGTGACTGTCACAACGAAAACTGGTGAGCACCGCTTCCGGCCCGACAACCTCCATCCCAACGCCAACGGCCTGTCGCTGTCACGGCCATCGGATATCATTGTCCGCACTGGCGACACGCTGCAGTGGAACGCCAATGACAGAGCGCTTGGCGTCACCAATGGCCAGACTGTCAAACTCGCGAGGGTCGATGGGCAGGCTATGACGCTCACCGATCAGGCGGGCAAGACGTTCACGCTCGACGCCGATGACCCAATGCGGCAGCGGCTCGGCCACGGCCTCGTGCAGAATATGCACAGGGTCCAAGGGCTGACGGTCGACAACGCCATTACCGTCATGTCCAGCAATGACCGATCGCTCAACACCCAGAGCCTCGCCTACGTCCTCGCCTCCCGCGCGCGGGAGGGGTTTGCGCTCTACGTTGATGATTGCGAGAAGGTGATCAATCAGGTTGAAGCTAATAGCGGGCTGATGGTGACCGCGCTCGACCTATTCAAGGATCGCGGCGCGGGATCAGGGGCTGCCCAAGCCCTGCACGCCTCGGAACTGAAGAAGGGGAGCGAGGCGAAAACGCCCGAGGCGGAGCTGAAAATACCCTATCCTGAAAAATATCTCGGCTTAAGTTTATGATTTTTCCACCATTCTAAACTCTGGTGACACCATTGGCCACCAAGGGCATTCGATCAATCAAAACTGACGTTGGTCTTCGCCATAGGAACGAGTCAGGTTTGCAATGATTGGTTGAGCCAACTGTTCCTTGATCTTGCGGAGAAACATGCGTGGAAATCCGAAGCGATTGAGTCTGTTGCAGCTTGTCTCAATATCAGCGAATGCGGTGAGAGATGCGGCGAGATCGCCGATTTGACGGGCACTGCCGTCGCTGTCAGTGGTGCTAGCGACGAATGTCTCGATTGCGATCAATCCACTTAGGAAAGGGTTATTATCAGGTACTTGCTCAGCTGTAAGGTCACCACTGTCTTGCGCTGATCCCGTTTCAGCATGTTTGGGAGTGTAATTTGGTGAGAGATCATCCTCGAGCAATATTGGAGATTTCGCGATGAATTGAGAGTGATCATTGCGAATTTGGCAGATGTTCTGAAGGGCATTGCTATCAAGGCCACGGTAATAACGGCCCCTTGGAAGGTCGCGCGCGTGGAGAGCGGTAAGGTGCATGGTATGTGCGCGAAGGACAAGGTAACTCCACATGCTTTTGCTGTGCAACCCTTGGTCTACCGTACTTGCATGGTCATGGCACGCTTTAGCGCGTTCAATAAGCAGCGCGGAGGCGGCGATCACCTTCGTCGCAAATTCAGCAACGCCATCGGCATTCGAAGGGCGGCTCGAGTCTGTCGTTAGAATTTCAAGACCATGCCAAGCGATTTCCGGGTTGGTTGTTGCAGCAAGCAACGCTGGAAGGTGGTTATCTCGCGGGGTGGACTGACGCCAAACACCCTTCATGTTCCATTCGATCAAGAGGCCTATGGCGGCAAGTGCGTCACGTATGGACATGGGTGAGTAAGGCGTTGAAAATGGCGCAAAGTGAACCGCCCCGGGATTGTCGGAGGCTCCAACTCTTGAGTAGATGGAGCTGTTAT
>CALMZE010000017.1 GCA_937870585.1 uncultured Sphingomonadales bacterium
GCCGATGGCGGCGCGATGAGCGAGCGGCGCAAACTTGCCCTCAATGGCGTCATCTCAGCTGCTGTTGCGCTCGATACCGCTGGCAAGCTGCTCGACGTTGAATTCCGGATGCAGGGCGTGCCGGTTGATCTGGAAGATCGTCAGGATTGGGTGGAAGACGCCGTGGCTGCCGTGCGTGAAGCGTTGACGCGCGGGGGCGACAAGGAAAAGGTTCGGGAGGCCGTCCGCCTCGCTGTGCGCCGCACCGCGACCGAGTGGACCGGCAAGAAGCCGATTGTGGATGTCATGCTGTTGCAGATCGGATAGGCTCATCGCATGAAACTGACCTCGATCCTCGCCATCTATGTGCTCTTTTGGGTCTTGTCCGCGCTTCTCTCGTTACCCTTTGGTGTGCGTACGCCGGACGAGACCGGGGAAGAGCTGGTGCCGGGCCAGGTTGAAAGCGCACCGAGCAATTTCAACCCGAAGCGCGTGGCGCTGCGTGCGACGATCCTGTCGCTTATCCTGTTCGGGCTCTATTACGCCAACTATGTTAATGGCTGGATTGGGGTGGACGCGATTGATTTCGTGCCTTGGGATCGCGCGGCCAAGGGCTGAAACGGCTGTTGCGAAAGGCCAAAGCCTCTCGGTTATTCAGGCTTTGCGGGTGCCGGTTCCGGTGCAGCGGCTGGTGTTGCAGCGGGCTTGGGCGCTTCGGACTTCGCCGCAGGGGCCGAAACGGTCTTGGGCGCTTCTTTCACAGCCGGAGCTTTGGGCGCCGCTTTAGCCGGAGTCTTTTCGGTGGCGGCCTTGCCCGCATCCTTGGTCGCAGGCGGTGTCAGCGCGGCGGGTGCTGCAGCGGTCGGATCCGCCATTGGAATTGAGGAGACCGGCTGTGTTGGCACAGGGGCTGGCGCATTCGTCGGCGTCGCGAGCGACGTGTCGAGCGTCTTGGGCGCGCGGTTGAACGTTGCCATGGCCGCCATGCCAATGGACAGCATGATGAAGAGCGTCGCGAGGATTGCGGTCGTCCGCGTCAGCAAATCAGCTGCGCCGCGTGCCGAAACCAGACCTGCCGGGCTGCCGCCGCCTGCCAGTCCGCCACCTTCTGAACGCTGCATCAGAATAACGCCCACCAAAGCAGTAGCAATGACGGCGTGAACAACGAGCAGAAATTTGAAAAGCATGGCAGACCCGAATGCTGGAATGGTTGGCCCGCGCCTTAGCGGGAAAGCGCGCCCTGATCAAATCCTGCGGGCCGCAGAGAGACTGGCTGGAGGCCCCGGGAGGATTCGACCCTCGAAAAACGGAGTAGGGGTCGGGTGTCTTACCGTTAGACGGCGGGGCAACTGCCATTTGTGGGGGGCAGATGGGGCGGCCCCGCCACGATGTCAATTGATCAGAACACCCGCTTCTTGCCCAATTTTGCGAGAAACTTGCAGAAATCGTCATCGCCGCGTAAAAAAGGGGCAAGCACCGGCGGATTGGTTCCGAGCCGGAGAACAGAATGGTTAGTTGAACAATGGCGAATTTCCCGGCTCATGCGGCTGCCGGGCTGTCCCGGTCGCCGCGCGGGGAGGGTCGATCCCAACCTGTGGCCAAAGGTGTCGGACGCTATCCGCATCGCCGCTCCTACGCCGCGCTCGATCTGGGCACCAACAATTGCCGGATGCTGATTGCGCGCCCCGATGGCGATGGCTTCATGATCATCGACGCTTTTTCCCGCATTGTGCGGTTGGGGGAGGGACTTGCTGCAACCGGCACGCTGAGCATGGCGGCGATGGATCGCGCCTTGTCTGCTTTGTCCATCTGCGCGGCCAAGCTCGCCCGCCGCAATGTCCATCTCTCGCGGGCGGTGGCGACCGAAGCTTGCCGGCGGGCCAATAATGGCGCTGATTTCATCGACCGTATCCGCCGCGAGACAGGGCTGGTGATGGATGTGATCTCTGCTGAAGAGGAAGCGCGGCTCGCCGTTATGGGCTGCCACCGTCTGATCGAGCCCGGCAGTGGCCCGGCGCTCGTTTTTGATATTGGGGGCGGCTCCACCGAATTGATCCTGATCGAAACGCCCGGCGGGCAGCCGCGCATCCTGGATTGGCTCAGTGTGCCCTGGGGCGTCGTCTCGCTCTCCGAATCGGTGCGGCATGATGATCAGGATCCTGTCGCGCGTGCGGCTGCCTATCAGCAGATGATGGCGCAGGTGGCGGAGAGTTTCGCGGCCTTTGCCGGGCGGCTCCCGCAAAATGTGGATGAGCGGCGTCTGCTTGGCACCAGCGGCACGGTGACGACGCTGGCCAGCGTCCATCTTGGCCTGCCCTCCTATGATCGCAAGGCGGTGGATGGCCTGCATGTGCCCAGCGCATCGTTCCGGCAGATCAGCGCGGCGCTTGCGGCGCAAAGCCTTGAGGAGCGCTCACGCCTGCCCTGTATCGGCTCAGAACGGGCCGATCTGGTGGTGGCGGGCTGTGCAATCCTCGACGCGATATTGGATATCTGGCCCGCAGATCGCGTGGGCGTGGCAGATCGCGGCATTCGCGAAGGGATATTGCGCCAGCTGGTGCAGATGGATGGGCGACGCTGATGCGCAATGGTGGCGGACATACACGCGTGAAAACGGCGCGGGGGCGCTCGACCAGTTCGAATCGCTGGCTCGCGCGGCAATTGAATGATCCCTATGTGAAGCGCGCCAAGGCCGAAGGCTGGCGCTCGCGCGCGGCGTTCAAGCTGATTGAGCTGGATGATCGTTTCCACTTCCTGCGGGGCGTGGAGCGCGTGGTCGATCTGGGCATTGCACCGGGCGGCTGGAGCCAAGTGGTGCGCAAGCGCTGCCCCAAAGCGTCTGTGGTGGGCATCGATCTGCTGCCAGTGGACCCGATTGAAGGCGTCATCATCGCGCAGAAGGACTTCATGGATGACGATGCGCCGCAGTGGTTAATGGATGCGCTGGGCGGACAGGCCGATATCGTTCTGTCTGATATGGCGGCCAACACGGTCGGACATCAGCAGACGGACCATCTGCGCACCATGGCGCTGGTGGAGGCCGGAGCATGGTTTGCGTGCGACATATTGCGCAAGGGCGGCAGCTTCGTCGCCAAATCACTGGCTGGCGGCGGGGATGGCGATCTGGTCGCTTTCCTGAAGCGCAATTTTGCGCAAGTGCGCCACGCCAAGCCGCCTGCCAGCCGCAAGGGCTCGTCTGAATGGTATGTCGTGGCAACTGGTTTCAAGGGGAAGGCGGCAGATTAAACGCGGAAATGCCCGCGTCCGCCTCCCCGCCAGCGCGGCCACGCGTCCGGTTGCCCGCTTACAGCAGTAAGCGGGCTCCAGTCCGGGCGGTAGCCGCGTGGGGAGGCCCTCACTTGGCGGCGAACCAGTCCTTGATTTCACTCTTCACGCGCGGATCATGCGCTGCACGCGCGCGGATGCGGGCCTGCGCGCCATCAATCGGCTTGCGCGATTCAGGCGTCAGATGCTTGCGGGCATAATCTTCCAGCACCATCACCATTTCCGGGTTGCGCGCGGCCCCCGCCAGTGAGGCGATATAGCGCGTGCGCGACGAGCCATCGACGAAGCTGTTGACGCGGTCGAGATGATCGAGCGCGAACTTCACCGTCAGATCGGGATGGGCATAGGCCACCTGCTGCAGGATCGCGGCAGAGAGCGTTGGCCCCGGCTCTTCGCTAATGGCCAGATCGAGCGCAGCCTGCGCCAGTGCGGGGTCTTCTGCCGCGCCGAGCAGGCGATACCATGTCGAACGGGCAAGCTGCTGCGTCTGCTGCTTGGCCATCGCGTGCATCTTGTCCCATGTTGCCCGGTCGGCATGGGTGGCGAGCACATCGAGCCAGGCCGATTTGAGCGGCCCGTCCAGCGCCTTGGGATCGCTTTCGAGCGCGGCGAACAGGCGGCGGGCTTCGGCAAGGACGGCCGGATCACCGAGTGCGCCGAGATCCTTGATCAACCCGGCGCGCAGCACGGACACTGGCGGCTTTTCGCCAGCCTTTGGCGTGAAGCCCACTTGCGCCCGCACTGGAGCAAAGCGGGCGATGGTCCAGCTGGCAATCTTGGCCTGCGTCGCAGCATCGCTCTTGAGCAGATCATGATAGCCTGCCAGCGCGCCAACCGCATCGCCAAGCAGGCGAGCATTGGCATCCATCGGCACGGCTTCGATCAGCGCCAGCTCCTGCGCCATGCCCTGATAGCCGCCCCGGCCCAAGGCTCCGGCATCCGCCAAAATGCCCAATTGGTCGATGGGCGCAAGCTTGGTGAAATTCTGGCGCAATGCGTCCTGCTGGGGCGCGTCATAGAGCGTCCGGAAATAGCCGGTCTGCCCCGGATTGACGAGCAAAGGCGCGCATCCGGCCAGACTGGCCTTCAGCTTGGGCTTTCTGGTTATATCCTGCCGCGTGGCGCCATCTGCGCCGAGCAGAGACGTGCGCACAGGCACATTCCATTTGAGCGGCTTGCGGTCCGCGCGCGCCTTGTCATCGATGGAGAATTCGCCTTGCGCCAGCGTGAAGCGGGTCTGGCCGCCCTTGCACTGCACGTTCGCCACGCGGATCATGGGAATGCCGGGGCGGGCGGTATAATCGTCCGCAATGGTGACCAGTCCCTTGGCTCCCGCTTCTTCCACCGCGCGCCACAGGTCAGCGGTGCGGGTGTTGCCATAGGCATGGCGCGCCATATAGCTGCGCAAACCCTGCCGCCAAACATCGCTTCCGGCATAGCCTTCCAGCATCGAAATCACAGCCTTGCCCTTGGAATAGGTGATGGCGTCAAAAGCCTGACTGGCCTGCGCAACGGTATCGACCTTCTGCACGATGGGGTGCGTGGTCTTGTACGCGTCAAGCGCCATGGCGCGTTCGCGATCGCCTACGTCGGTCAGCTCATTCTCCCAGTCGGGATTGAAATGAGACGTGGTCTTGCCGGCCATCCAGCTGGCAAAGCCTTCATTGAGCCAGAGATCATTCCACCACGCCATGGTGACGAGATCGCCAAACCATTGGTGCGCGATTTCATGCGCAGCGACTTCATAAATACGCTGACGGTCGGTCTCGCTGGAAAGCGCCGGATCGAGCAACAGCACGCGTTCGAACGAGAAGATCGCGCCCCAATTCTCCATCGCGCTGAAGAATTGCGACTGGCCGGGGCCAGCGACGTTATCCAGCTTGGGCAGCGGGAAGGGCTGGCCGAAATAGTCTTCATAATAAGGCAGAACCTGCGCTGAGGCATCGAGCGCGTAGCGTGCCTTCTCCGCATTGCCACGCCCGGCGATCAGGCCGACTTCGGTCTTTCCAGCCATTTTGGAGATGCGGTCAAACTCACCGCCGCCCAGAAAGACGAGGTAAGACGACATGATCGGGGTGCGCGCAAAGCGATATTCGATGCGGCCATCGGTGAGCGGCGTCTGCTTGGTCACTGGCGTGTTGGCGACAGGCATCTGCCCAGCAGGCAGCGTCAGCGCCAGATCGAAGGTCGCCTTGTAGCTGGGCTCATCCCAGCCGGGGAACATGCGGCGCGCGTCTGCGGCTTCGAACTGCGTGAACAGCGCGCGCTTGTCTGCGCCCTGCGTGTCCTTGTAATCGAGCGCAAACAGGCCATTCGCCTGCGTGTTGATCTTTCCGGTATAGGCCAGATCAAGCTCATAATGGCCAGGAGCCAGCTGGCTCGCGAAGCGGATCGTGATGGTTTCGTTGGCGGCATCGACCGAGGCCGTTGCTCCCGTCGCTGCCCCGCCCATTGCCTTGATGGCGGCCGCCGTGATGGCCAGATCGGCCCCGTGGAGCGTGATACTGTCTGAAGGCGTCAGCAGATCGACCATGATGACGGCATGGCCCTGAAAGCTCATCTTGGCCGCATCAGGGACAATCGATAGGCTGTAATGTGTCGGCTTGGCGTTGCGCGGCAGCTGGCTGGTGGTGAGTGTCGTCTGGGTGGCTGCGGCCATGGCTTGGGTGGACACGCAGGACAGGCCGCACAGCGCGGCCAACGCAAGAAACTTCATGATGATCATCCCTGAAATGAGCTTCGCAACTTATGCGCGAAATCCTGCAATCAGGAAAGAGCAGCTGATGACCGGGCAAGCAGTGTTCGATCAACCGCTGCTCCGCTTCGACAGGATGCAGCGCCGTGGATATCCCTCAGGCCCCGGTCCAGATCAGGACGGTGCGGTCAAAGCGGCGGGCGGCCAGATCGCTTGGCAAAATCCAATATTGCCATGCGCCGCCGCCAAAGGCCCACCACAAGGCAGGATCGTCATGCATTTGCATCAGCAGCACATGGCGCTCGGCATAGGTCGGTGCTTCACCGGCCATGATCGCGCCCAAGCCAAGCATCTGGTGCCCCAACATACCAGTGTGGCGGGAGGCGACACGCTCCACGGCGTCATTGGGAATGGCGCGCGCCTGCCCACCGCCTTCGCGCAGCGCCTGCTCGATTGAGAGAGCCGCGACCTTGCCGATGGATGTGTTGACCAGTGCGAGCGCCTGATCCTTGCTGCCATGGGTGGTGAGCAGATCGTCGCGCTTGGCCAGCGCTGCCAGCCACTCGCGAAAGGCTTCGGCATCCTCGGGGGAGGGGCTCGCCTGCAATTTTTCGGCGCGCGCGCGTTCGACCCAGCTATTAGCCTGTTCGAGCAGCAGGCGCACCTTTTCCTCGGCGATGCGGCGCGTGGAAAGGTCGTGCAGCAATTGGCCGGAGACGAGCTCGATCGCGCGCCAGCTGTGCGGGAATTCCGCGAAAGGTAGCCAGACTTCGCTCGGCGTTTCGCTGTCATCCGGGGTCAGCGACATCGCTGCGGGCGGCGTATCCAGCGCCTCGGCCCAGCACTTTTCGATCAACGCCTGACGCAGGGCAGTATGGCGGCCCGGCGTGTCATCATCCCATTTGGCGGGCGGTGTATCGGGATAGGTTTCGATGGCAGCCGGATTCATCGCCCATTTGGGAAATATACGCGGAAACCGGTCTTCAGACGCCTTGGTGCGTTCGATCCAGGGGAAGGCTTGCGGCGCTTCCGCACCAAAGCAGCGCGGTGCAAAATCGGGCGCGGGATGTTCGTAGAGCGGGCCTTGGGCGCTTTCCATGTGGAGGACGTAAGAGCCGTCTTCGAGCGCGCTTTGGCGAGACAGATCGGCAAAGAAATAGAGGATGCCGGTACTGGGCACATTCTGGCGCGCAGCAAAGGCGGGCAAGGCGCGGCAATCCACCTGCCCCATGAAGGTCAGCGGCAGGCGGGTGGCTTGCGAACGCGGCCATTCGAATTCAGCAGGCGCATAGGGTTCGCCACCAAAGAAGCTGGTGATCTTGTTCGTCTGTTCGGGCGGAAATTCGCGGCGGAAGGCGATGGCGGGCTTAGCCTCGGCCTTGATCATCGCCTTGAGTTCGGCAGTGCGCACGGCATCGGCCTGTTCCTCGGGCGTGCCGTCCACTTCGGGAAAGCGCTCTTCATCTATCACTTGCGGCAAGATCGGTTCAGCCACGCGCGACAGGGTGATGGGGGCGAGCACATCTTCCTGCTCCTGAAGCCCGCGCGCCCGCAGACGAGAGAGGCGGCCGGCCATCGGATCATCGGCTACAGGTTCAGGAGCGGACGTGTCGTCTTCGCCATCCGCCTTAGGGGCTTCGCCTTCGTCTGTTTCGCTGTCTGAGTCTTCGGGCGTGTCTTCCTCGGGCTCGGATGCGGTTTCTTCGTCCGGCTCTACAATTTCCGGCTCTGCGCTAGTCGTTTCGACTGGCGCATACGCCTTTTCGCGCCGCATCCGCATCAGCAGCGCGACCGAAAACACAGAGGCAACCGCCAGCGCTCCAAGGATGAGGGCGATTTTGAGCCAAGGGTTCACGTTGGATTATCCTTCGGAAATTCAGCCTCTTACAGGCAGGCTTCGAGCAGCGGCTGATCAAAGCCGAACTGACGCGCCTTGTCGAGCGTGTAGGGGCGCAGGCCCATCGAGCGGTATTCGCCGATGATCTTGCCGTTCGCATCTTCTTCCAGATATTCGAACTTGAACATTTCCTGCGTCACGATCACTGGGCCTTCCATGCCGATCACTTCGGTGATGTTGGTCACGCGACGAGACCCGTCACGCAGACGCTTCACCTGCACGATCAGATCGACCGATTCGGCAATCTGGCGGGAAATGGCTTCCTTCGGGATCTTGATGTCACCCATCATGACCATGTTTTCCATACGGCCCAGGGCTTCGCGCGGGCTGTTGGAGTGGAGCGTACACATGGAGCCGTCATGGCCCGTGTTCATGGCGGCGAGCAGATCGAAACACTCGCTGCCACGAATTTCGCCGAGGATGATGCGGTCAGGACGCATACGCAGGGCGTTCTTCACAAGATCGCGAATGGTGATTTCACCCTGACCTTCAAGGTTCGGCGGACGCGTTTCGAGCGGCAGCCAGTGCGGCTGCTGCAAGCGCAGTTCGGCGGCGTCTTCGATGGTCAGCACGCGCTCGCCCGGATCGATCATCTTCGAGAGCGCGTTGAGCATCGTCGTCTTACCCGAACCCGTACCGCCGGAGATGACGATGTTGAAGCGGCAGGCCCCGGCGATCTTGAGGAAGGTGGACATGCGGTCGTTCATCGACCCGCCCTTGGCCATCATGTCGAGCGTGATCGGCTTGGCGGAGAATTTACGAATCGAGATAGCAGTGCCGCGCAGAGAGAGCGGCGGCACGATCACGTTCACACGAGAGCCGTCCTTCAGGCGGGCGTCCGCCAGAGGGCTGGTCTGGTCAACGCGGCGGCCAACCGACGAACAGATGCGCTGTGCAATCTGGAAAAGATGCGCTTCATCGCGGAAGTGAATCGGCGCGATGGTCAGCTTGCCCTTCTTTTCAATGTAGGTCTGCTCCGGGCCGTTGACCATGATATCGGACACATCCGGATCGTTCAGCAGCTCTTCGAGCGGCCCGAGGCCGAGCAGTTCGTCCACCAGCACCTTTTCCAGCGCGAACTGTTCGCGCCGGTTGAGTGTCAGTTTCAGTTCGGCGAGCACTTCGCCGATGATCGGGCGGAATTCTTCTGCCAGTTCATCCTTGGAGAGCGTGGCAGCGGCTTCCGGATCGATTCGTTCAAGCAGGCGCGGCAGCACCTGTTCCTTGATGCGGTGAACAGCAGCTTCAAAGCCTTCAACCTTCTGCTGCGGCTCATCCAGAGCGGCTTCGCGCTGGGCCAGACGGGCCATGGCGTCCATTTGCGGGGCGGGCGAGCTTGAGAAAGCCAGAGGTTGCTCGGCCTCGGGCAGTGGGGGAAACTGCCCGCCAGCACCATCTTCAGGGCGCGGGGCAGCGCCAGGGCCATGCATCGGTCGGGCCACCCCGAAAGAGCTGCGGGGCATACCCGGTCCGGTGGCTCCGGGGCGTTTGCCAAATGCACTCATTGCGTCACTGCTCCTTGTCGCACTCATTGCGCCGATTTGATCAAACAAGGTGAATAGGCATTAAACTTTGACAATTGACTAACGCGTCTCAACCAAAGAGAGGCGAGCCATGGCAGAGCCGCCCGTCAGGATTTCAACACGTTCGCAAACCCAGACCGGCATGGTGCTCGCGCTGGCCGGTTTTGCGCTGCTCTCCTGCGGAGACGGGATCATCAAATCGATTGCAGGCGAATGGCCGGGTGGGGCGGTCGCCACGCTGCGCTATATTTTTGGCGCGTTCATTCTAACCGGCTTGATGGCAGCGAAAGAGGGGAAAAGCGGCCTCGTAACGCAGAGGCCCTGGCTCCATCTCGGGCGCGGCGCATCGGTGGCGATTGGGGGCACCTGCTTTTTCGCGGCGATCTTTTTGATGCCCCTTTCTGAAGCGACCGCGATCCAGTTCACCAATCCGATGTTCGTGGCGGTGGGCTCCGCGCTGTTCGTGCGAGAACACGCCAGCCGCGCGGTCTGGGCTTGCACCTTGGTCGCCTTTGCCGGGGTGCTGATCGTGCTGCGGCCCAATGTGGGCCTGCTCGGTTGGTCTGCGCTGCTGCCTGTGGGGACGGCGCTCACCATGGCCTCGATGATGATCCTCAACCGTATGGCGATTGGGGAGGGCGGGGCGCTCAAGATGCAATATCTGATCAGCGTCTTTGCACTGCCGGTGCTGGTGCTGCTGACCTTGCTCACCACGCGCGATGCGCAAGGCGGCTTTTCCCTGCCGATGCCATCCACCTCGCTGGTCATCAAATGTGCGATTGTGAGCGTGACCGCCAGTTGCGCGCATGGCCTGCTTTATATGGCGACCGAGAAGGCCTCTGCCGCCGTGATCGCGCCGATGACCTATGTTCAGCTGATCGTGTCGATCCTGATTGGCTATTTCGCATATGGCGATGTGCCCGATCTGACGGCGATGGCGGGCTCTGTGCTGATCGTAGGGGCCGGGCTGGTGCTCTGGCGTATTCAGGCGCGGCATTGATCATGCACCGGGCGATTCCCAAGCCCGGCCCGATGCGCTAGGGACGGCGCATGACTCAATCCTATTTCTTCTGCGGCATTGGTGGCTCTGGCATGATGCCGCTCGCGCTGATCGTCCGCGCGCGGGGCGCCGATGTGGCGGGGAGCGACCGTTCGCTCGATCAAGGCCGCATCGCCGCCAAGTTTGACTGGCTGACGCGGGAAGGCATTGCGCTCTTCCCGCAGAATGGTTCGGGTGTGACCCGGCCAGAACAGATCATCGTGGCTTCAGCCGCCGTAGAGGCGACCGTGCCTGACATTGTGGCGGCAGATCGTCTGGGCTGTGCGCGCCTGTCCCGCGCTGAACTGCTTGCGCAGATCTTCAACGCCTCGGCCCGTCCGGTCGGCGTGGCGGGCACCAGCGGCAAATCGACCGTGACGGGCATGATCGGCTGGATCTTCCACGCGTGCGGGCAGGATCCCAGCGTGATGAACGGCGCGGTGATGAAGAATTTCGCGAGCGCAGACGCGCCCTTCGCCAGCGCGCTGGTGGGGCGGGGCGATACGTTCATCAGCGAAGTTGATGAAAGCGACGGTTCAATCGCGCTGTTCAATCCTGACATTGCCGTGCTCAACAATGTCGCGCTCGATCATAAGACGATGGAGGAATTGCGCGATCTGTTCGGCGGCTTCGTCGCCCGGTCGTGCATCGCCGTGCTCAATATCGACAATGATGAGGTCGTGGCGCTCGCACGCGCTGGAGACATCACCTGCTCAATGACCGGGCGAGACGCCGTGCTTCAGGCGACCGATCTGGCAGAGCGGCCCGATGGCGTTGATTTCCGCGTCAATGGCGTGCCGGTTTCCTTGCAGGTGCCGGGGCGGCACAATGCCTCGAACGCGCTGATGGCGCTGGGCGCTGCTAGCGCGTCCGGCATCGCGCTGGAGGACGCCGCACAAGCGCTCAGCCGCTTTTCAGGGCTGCGGCGTCGGCTGGAACTGGTCGGTACGGCGAGTGGCGTGACCGTGATCGATGATTTCGGCCACAACCCGGACAAGATTTCCGCCACGCTCGATACGCTGCTCGCTTTTCCGGGGCGGCTGCTCGTCTTCTTCCAGCCGCATGGTTTCGGCCCGCTCAGGCTGATTGGTGAGGAACTGGCAGACGTTTTTGCAGGGCGGCTCGGCACCTCGCATCATCTGGCGCTGACCGATCCCGTCTATTTTGGCGGCACGGTGGACAAGAGCCGGGGCGGCGCGTGGCTCGCGGATCAGGTCGCCGCGCGTGGCTCCAACGCCCATTTCTTTGAGAGCCGCGAGGCGGTGGGAGATTGGCTCGCCAGCACCGCGCAAGCCGGAGACCGCATCGTCATCATGGGCGCGCGAGACGATACCTTGTCCAGCTTTGCAGAACAGCTTCTGGCGCGGCTCTGAGCGGCCTCAGATGCCCAGCCAGGCGAGCGCGGCGATCCCGGCGGCAATGCGATACCAGGCGAAGGGTGCAAAGCCGTGGCGCGTCACAATCGCCATGAAGCCCTTTACCACCACAATGGCAACAATGAATGAGACGACAAAGCCGATGCCGATCAGCCCGGCATCACCCGGCTGCATTTCATGGCCATGCTTGTAGAGTTGCAGTGCGGTCGCGCCGGTCAGCGTGGGGAGCGCCAGAAAGAAGCTGAACTCCGCCGCCGTCTTGCGGTCCACGCCAAAGCTCATCGCGCCCAGAATGGTGGCACCCGAACGGCTGACCCCCGGAATCATTGCCAGACACTGCACCAGCCCGACCTTGACCGATTGCGCCATTGTGAGGTTGGAGACGCCGCCCACCTCCTGCGTTTTGGCCAGCCGCTCGACAATCAGGATGGCAATGCCGCCCACAATCAAGGCCCAGGCCACAACGCGCGCATTTTCCAGCATCGCATCAATCTGATCGCCAAAGGCCAGGCCAAGGATCACCGCCGGGAAAAAGGCCAGCAGCAGATTGCGGACAAAGGCGATGCTCGCCGCCTCGCCCCGGAACAGCCCGGTGAGCACCTGCATGAATGTGCGCCAATAAAGCACGACAATCGCCAAAATGGCCCCCGGCTGGATCGCCACGTTGAACACCGCCCAGCGCTGCGCATCATATCCTAGAAGCTCACTCGCCAAAATCAGATGCCCGGTGGAGGAGACCGGCAGATACTCGGTAATCCCCTCGACAATGCCGAGGATGATCGCGCTGATCGTATCGCTCATGCGGCGACGCCAAACCGGCCATGGCGGCGATATTCGACCAGCCAGCCTTCTGCCACCAGATCAAGCGGTGTCGGTTGTATGCCCAGATCAGCCAGCCCCTTGGCGTCATTGGCCACAATGTTGGGGGATTGCAGCATCGCCCATTGATCGCGCGAAATCGGCGTACCCGGCAGCGCGGCGATCAGGCCACACACGGCATCGGGCAGTTCGAGGAACATCGGATCGCGTCCCGTGCGCTCCGCAATCCAGCGGTTGAGCGCGGCCATCGTGTAAACTTCCGGGCCACCCAGTTCAAAAGTCTCGCCGGGATGCGCTAGTGCCGCCACGACGGCCTTCGCCACATCCCCCACAAACACCGGCTGAAGCGTCGCTGCCGCGCCCAGAACCGGCGTGACCGGCATCATGCGGATCAGATTGGCAAAGCGGTTGATGAACTGGTCTTCGCGGCCAAATACCACAGAGGGGCGCAGGATCGTCGCGGACGGGAAGGCCGCCCGCACGGCAGCCTCGCCCTCGCCCTTGGTGCGGCCATAGGCCGAAGTGCTCGCTGGATCGGCACCAATGGCAGACATATGAACCAGCTGCGCCACGCCCGCCTTGGCCGCGGCTTCGGCAACGTTGCGCGCGCCCGCCACATGGACTGTGTCCATATCGTCAAACCGGCCGACCAGATTGATGACGACATCCGCACCCGTTACCGCCGGACCCAGCGTTTCAGGGCGGGTGATGTCGGCGGACACGAAGGCGATCTGACCCAGATTGGCTTGCGCCTTGAGCAGCCAGGCGTTCTTTGGCCCGCGCTCCGCCACGCGCACCTGCGCACCGGTGCGCAACAGGGCCTGCACCACATAGCGCCCGATAAAGCCGCCGCCGCCAAAAACCGTGATGATCTGCTGTGCCATGTGCCGATCTGCTCCTGCATAAAACCGCGCCCGCTCATGGCGCGGCGCACCCGCTTTGACAAGCGGTTGAGCGCTGCAATCGTCATGCAAGCAGATTTCCGCCCCACCCCCTGTTGACAAGCCCCCCGCTGCCCCCTAGTGGCGCTCGCCTACCCCGTGCCCAGATGGCGGAATTGGTAGACGCACCAGCTTCAGGTGCTGGCGATCGCAAGGTCGTGGAGGTTCGAGTCCTCTTCTGGGCACCACTACCCCTCCGGGGATCTCACAAAATCATTGCAAAAACGGCAGAAATCTGCCACTTTTGGACTGATTTTGTTGCATGGTGTTTCGCGCTGTTTCAGCGGGGCCCCGCCCAAACTGGGGCCTCAATAGGGGCTTTTCGGCAAAATCGCAATTTTGCAGAAAGTGAGGCCCCAAAATGTCTCTGAAAGCCGCAGAAATACAAGGGTTTCGGCCAATCGATACCCCCTACAAAAAGACCGATGAGAAAGGCCTCTACCTTTTGGTGAGGCCCCAGGGTTCAAAACACTGGTATTGGAAATATCAGTATGCCGGAAAAGAGAAGAAGATGGCGCTTGGACAGTGGCCCGAGGTGAGCCTCGCCATGGCCAGGCGCGCTCGCGATGTGGGACGGCTCAAGCTCGCTGACGGCATCGATCCGATGATGGAGCGCAAAAAAGAGAAGGCCACGATCCGCTTCGGCGGCGACAACACCTTCGCTTCGGTGGCGCGCGAATATATCGATCACAAGATGGTGGGAGAGGAGCGCGCGCCAGCAACACTCAAGAAGGCGCGCTGGTTCCTGGAACTGCTCACACCAGCTATTGGCAACATGCCCATCGACAATGTCGACCCGCAAATGATCCTCGCCCCGCTCAAGAAGCTGGAAGCGCGCGGCAACAAGGAAACCGCCAAGAAATGCTGCTCCTTCGCCAGCCGCGTCTTCCGTTATGGCGCGGCAACTGGTCGTTGCAAGGTTGATCCCACTGCCATCCTGCAGGGTGCGCTGATCACGCCCAAGGCACGGCATTATGCGGCGATCCTTGATCCTGTGAAGCTGGGCGAACTGATGCGCGTCATCGCAGCCTATGAAGGGCACCCCATTACCAAACTGGCGCTGGAGTTTACACCGCATGTCTTCGTCCGTCCCGGCGAGCTGCGGCATGCCGAATGGGATGAGTTTGATTTTGACAAGCGTATCTGGACCATCCCGGCAGGCAAGATGAAGGCACGCCGCACCCATGTGGTGCCGCTGTCCCGGCAAGTATTGGAGCTTCTGGATCAGCTCAAGGCGGTCACCGGCGGCAAAGGCTATGTCTTTCCAGCACTCTACACATGGAAGCGTCCCATGAGCGAGAACACGATCAACGTCGCATTGCGTCGGCTCGGCTATAGCAAAGAGGAAGTGACCGCGCACGGCTTCCGCTCGACCGCTTCAACGCTGCTCAATGAAAGCGGTAAATGGCATCCTGACGCCATTGAGCGCGCTCTGGCGCATGGCGACAGCAACGCCATTCGCGGCACCTATAATCGCGGCAATTATTGGGACGAGCGGGTTCGCATGGCACAATGGTGGAGTGATTATCTCGACCATCTGCAAAGCGGCGGAACGTCGGCACCCGAAGATTGGGTAGGTCAGCCGGGCGCATAGCGCCCGGCTACCAGCGGTTTCAATCCTCAGCTGGTTTGCCGCTCGCTTTGGCGAGAACGGCAACGCCATCGGCGATCATGTCCACGCCGTAGCGGGTTGAACCTTCGGCTTCGTAGCTGGTCTGACGGACACGCCCGGTGATGCGAACAAGATCGCCTTTCTCGGCCTTGTCCAGCCGGTCACGCAGCTTGCCGAACAGGGTCACGCGGTTCCAGTGAGGATCAGTTTTCCATTCGTCGCCATCACGGCGGTTGTAATTGGCGGCAACTGAGATGTGGGTGACGTCCTTGGCTGCGTCGATCTTTCCGATGCGTCCGATGATGTGAAATTCAGCTATGTTCTGCATGGTCTTTCTCCTGATCGTGTGAGGGCCTGTCCTGACGGACATGGAAGGGCCGCGCGCTGCCCGCGCGCAAGCCAAAAGACGGAGGCTCCATTTGTGGAAACCGTAGGCGTGAAACGCCGGTTTTTTGCTTGCGCGCACAAGGGCGGCGCAAAGCGGCAATGAGTCCGTCAGAGAAGGACAGGAGCTGATGCGATTTGCCGGGAAAACCTGCATAAATTCCAGGCTTCTAGCTGGGTTGAATCGCTACGGTGCCCGTTCGACCGCGATTTCGGGGACTGGCCGATCTGCGCACGAACCAAGGGCTGCCGGATTATGAAGGTCACCAACTCACGAAACAAACCTTAGACGATCCGCCCTGAACTGGAGCTGCCATCGACCGAAAGAGAAGCCGCAAAAAACCAGTATAGTAGAGCCACCCGCCTCTGGCATTTCTCAGTGCTACGACCTATTGTGAACGGCTGGATAAACCCTGAAACTCCGTGCCTATGCGATCTCGCCACAGCCGTTGCGGTGAATCGTTGACATCCAACTCCAACTGTTATCCTATGTTTTACCGGCGCTAAGTTGCCTTGAGCTTCATTTCTGAAGAAATTCTATCCCGTTCTCGACCCAAATCAGCGGCATGAACCTTCAATGTCGCCCAAATTACTTCAAGCTCGTCTGCAACAGGTGAAGGATCGTTCAATGCAATCAGCCTATCACCGGGAGCTTGGTCGAAGTAGCGGATCGATTCCGTGACCAATGGTGTGGTGGTACGCTGCAAGTCCAGCAACGGCACAATGAGTGGATCAAAAGTTGCCTGTGCAACCACTTGGTTGAGTCGTGCCCCGGGGGTCGGATGAGTATCCAATTGGCGATTTGCCGAAACTCTGCCGCAGCGATCCGCAAGGTGGAAAAAGAAACAAATAGCCGCCAGCCAAAACTCGTCTGAGGAACTCGCATCAAATATGGGAACGCGACCGAAGCTCTGGCTGATCATGCGCCATAACCGGAGACTCGAACGTGCGGCGGCGCAGTCGGCGTCAAGCTCAATCGCACGCCTCAGCTGAGCATGTTCGCGCGACATAGCGAACGCAGGGAACTCAGTATAGATTTCGCTGTCGCCATGGTCTGCAACTATGCGATGATGCCCTCCAAGAAGGTGTGCCACTTCATGAGCTACTAGAAACAGAACCATGCATTGTAAAAGGCATGAATGGGCAGATAGGCTTTGATGATCGAGGTCATTCCAGTGCCAACGCCAAGTCTGAATACCGTCTACCTTTCTGTTATCTCTAAGTTCAGACGGCCTCGCCTGCCAAGAAGACATGAAATTTGAAACTTCTTCATGGCAGGTGTTGAGCAGGCCAGTGAATATCCCAATAGCTCGGCTGGAATTTTTTGTAATGGCTTGTGCGTTAAAGTTGACATTGTTGACAATGTAGACTGGAAAAGGAATAATCGAGTTCAGATTTTCAACAAGTTCTGAATAATCAAATTTATTGTCGAACAGGCAAACGCCACCATATCGGTCGAACAACCGATCATCAAAGGTTGAGTCCGTAGGTGCCACTCAGGGTCTCCAATCAAACTTGGTATGTATCTGCAAGGGCGATTGTATTTCCCAAACTTAGCATATGCCGGGTGAACTTGCGCTCCCAACAGATAATTCTCGCTTCCGCACATTAGCCCTTAGGCTGGGCTCGGTGGCCATAAGCCACCGAGCCGGATGGGACGCCGGTATGCCCGACCTCTGGCCCGTCCGCAAACAGACGGGCCGCGAAAAATGCGAAAGGCAGGCTATTGCCTGCCTCTGCTTGCGTCAGGCATCCCCGCCGATACCTACGCCATCATCGTCGGCTTCGCTGTCTGACTCGGTAATGTGCAGCGTTTTCGGCAACCAACCGCGCGATAGGCGGCATCGCTGACAAACAGAAACAACGCATGGCTAGTGCCGATCTTGGCTGCTGTCAGGAAACGCCGGATGGCATGGGCCTGATTGCCATAGCGTTTCAGCGCCTCGCGCTATTTGT
The DNA here is from genome assembly GCA_937870585.1 of uncultured Sphingomonadales bacterium. GTDB lineage: Bacteria > Pseudomonadota > Alphaproteobacteria > Sphingomonadales > Sphingomonadaceae > Aquisediminimonas. The sequence goes on from CALMZE010000017.1 coordinate 17,507, forward strand.
TCTGATCGTCGGTCAGGCTGAGCGCCTGCGCCGCCTCCATGTCGATGTCATCATTGGCCAGCGCCTTCAACTCTTCGGGGCATAAGGCCGCAAGCCGCGGCACCTTGCAAACGTAGGACAATGCCACGCCTAAGCGCGCGGCAATGTCCTACGGCGAAGGTCCCTGATCGAGCAAGGCTCCATAGGCCGAAACAGCATCAGCGCAGTTCATCACCTCGCGGCCGCTATTCTCGGCAAGCGACAGTTCGATGGCCTCGTCGCGCGCGCGGACATCGACCGGCACGGCATGGCAGGCCGGAATCGACTAGGCCTTTTCCAGCTGCTTCAACGTCCGATAGGGCCGCCCGCCTGCGGTAACGGCGAACTTGCTGCCATCGGCGTAAACGACAAGATTCTGCAACAGGCCGTGCGCAGTAATATCGGCGGCAAGCTGGTCAATCGCTGCGGATTCCACTTTTCCCTCATTCAAGGGCAACAGCCGCAAATCGGAAAGTTTCACACTCTGCAAGATCATGGCTCTTATCCTTTTAAAACATCACCAGCTGATCGCGCATCGGGTCCCAGAAGCCGATATCGAGCGGCTTCTGGGCGCGGCGCGGCTGCATTGGCAGCTGCGCCTGCCAGTTCAACCGCTCGCCAAGGCTGACCGGTCTGACGCCGGGCATAATGATCTGGTCGGGGTCTGCGCCTTCAAGGCGGACTGCAACCTTGCGCTTGGCCATGGCTCCGCCTCCCTCAATATTCGCTGGCAAGCATGATGGTGAGCACGCGGCGCGTGACGGCGGGATTGGCCGGGGCTTCGCTGCCAAAGCGCAAGTCGCGGTCATAAGCCTCGATCTTCCAGAAAACGGTCTCAACCGGCCTTGCCGGTCGCTTCGTCGCCCAGGCGCCATCACAGTCCTGATAGATCGCCCCAAAGTCACGCTCGCCGTAAGGATCGTTATCGGGCGTGAACGCGTCAAACGTCTCGAACAGCTCGCGCACCCGCGATTGATCCGCAACTGGCAAGGAACGAAACCCCTCGGTTGCTACCGCAACACAAGTCAGCCCCATCGCCTGCCGTGCCCGATCATTGAGCACCGCAATCTGTGCGGAACGGGAGAGAACAGCGCCGCTCATTGCACTGCCTTCCCGCTAGCTTCGCAGAGCAATGGCAACCGACCGAAATCTTCACGCTCGCCCAAGCGGTCCGCCAATCGCTGCACACAGTCCAAAGGCAAGCCATTGTCATGGGCCAAATCGCGCAGATAATCCTCGCGCGTCTCGGCTCCACAAGCCCGGTATTGCAACAACACATCATCCATCATCCCAACTCCTTCCCGGCAAAGCCGCATTCGACATGCGACATGCGGCCTGCCTTCCGGCGAGGATGGGAGGGGGAGGGAAAACCGGAATCGATGCCCTGGCGCGGGCCAGCGGGCACAGCTCGCCACACGGGGGCGTCTATTTCCGGTTTCGGGAACGAGAGGGCAAAGCTCTTGGTGTTCTTGTCCCAACAGCAACAGAGGCGATCAGCCGACCAAACCGCAACGCGGCAAAGACCGGCACCCTTGCAGCGGTGTGACGCAGACGGGCGGTGTGGCGGCAAGCGAAGCGGGAACAAGGCCGTTGTCCCCAAAGGGACAGCGCCGCCAGCCCCCAGCAAAAGCGCGCCCGGCAAGGAAAGAGGCAAGAGTGCCATGCGGGTCAGCCAAAGAACACCGCGCCCTCGGGAGCGCAAAGCGCGGAAAAGAGCGCGACCTTAACCCTTCCCGCTCATCATCCCACGCTCCTGATCGTCACCCGAATGGGCCGGGACGACTGGCCCGGTCCGCGTTAGTGGATAGAGCAGGTCGCCCGGCAGGGCAGCGCCAACAGGGTTGACATAACGCAGACCAACGATGCCCCACAATAGCAGTGCAGAATCTGACCTTCGTGCACACTCCGATTGAACGGAAGCAAAGCCTTTTCCGTCCCCTCCCTGCGGGGCGCTCAAGAGGAACTTGCAGCAAGCAAGCCTACTTCGTTAAAGGCCTAGCACTACTTTGGCAGAAATATAGATTTGGGGATTCCCTTTTCCATGGATCGG
>CALMZE010000018.1 GCA_937870585.1 uncultured Sphingomonadales bacterium
AACAAATGCGCTCCACGATGGGCGCGAAGTTCCGTATCGGTGATCTGGCGGAAAGCGGGCTCGGGCTGTTCGTCGCGTCGCCGCTGCCGGTCGCAGAAAACCCGAACAAGAACAGGGGGCGGCTCCAGGGGAGCAAGACACTGGTGCTGGCGGATAGCCCGAACAAGATGACGGGCCTTGCCACTCTTCGGCGCGCGATTGAAATCCGCGACAACCTGATGGGGGGCTGGGACAAGGTGATCGTGCTTGGCTGGAACTTCTCGCCCACCATCGGCCACGATATCGAAGCCTTGGGGCAGGGCGACCGGCTCGAAGTGCTGGTGATCCCGCCCGAGCTACTCGACCGGCTCAAGAAGAAAGGCCACAAGCTCAAAGCCGATGAGGTTCGCTTCTCGTCGCTGCAATATCTCAAGCTGGGCGAAGTCAAGCGAGAGCAGACAGGGGAAGGGGAATCCCTTTCCGTCTCGATCGCGAACTATGTCCTACTTTCGCCTGAAGCGCTCAATCTCGACGATGCCAATCGCGAGAAGTTACAAATTGTCATCAATGCCGATCCGATGGCGCTGATCGAATACTGGAGTGTCGATCCGGACTATGACGGGGAAGTATTCCGCTCGGTCTGGCAGGACTATCGGGGCAACACGGAAAACGACGGCGATCCTTACAAAATCGTAACCAAAGCGCGCCTGCCCGGCCTTCCTAAGAAGGAAGGCAAGCGGCGTGTCTGCGTTCGCGTCGTCGATGTATTCGGCTTCGAGGCCGAAGCGACTGTCGAGGTGGCATGATGGCAAGCATCAACGATCTTTCACTTGCCATCGGGCTGACGGCCAAGGTCGAAGAAGCCTGCGCCGGCCTCGAAACCGGCGAAGCGCCGATCCTCGATCACGTCTCGGAAATCACCGCCGAACTGCTAAAATGGTGGTTCCAGACGGAGTTTCAGGACGCCCGCACTTTCAACTTCCATCCGGGCCAACGGCAAGCCCTGCTGAACGTGATCTATGCCCATGAGGTTTTGGGCATTGCGACCCTGCAAGACCTCTACCAGATCGCCGCCCCTGACGTGATGCTGACCAGCACGCGGGATTCCGAGATCATCCGCGCGCCGAAAAATGCCTATCCGAAATACTGCCTGAAAATGGCGACCGGGACGGGCAAGACCTGGGTGCTGCAAGCCCTCATGGTCTGGCAGATTCTCAATGCGAACCGCGCGCCGGATAGCGACCGCTACACCAAGAATTTCCTCATCGTTGCCCCCGGCCTGATTGTTTACGATCGGCTGCTTGACGCCTTCATGGGGAAAGAGCGAGACGGCAAGCGCAACTTCTCGATTTCTGACCTGTCGATCTTCCAAGAATTGTTCATCCCCGACGCCTACCGGGATGAGGTTTTCCGCTTCGTGCAAGGCGCTGTCTGCCCAAAGGAAAGTATCGGCCGCAAGGTCACGGCCGGCGGCATTATCGCCATTTCCAACTGGCATGTGTTGTCAGAGGAAAGCGAACCGCTAGAAGACGAGGAAATTGAGGCTCCCGGCGACTCTCTCGATCCGAAAACTGTTGTGCAGAGCATCTTTCCCCTGATGCCCGGCACGAACCAAAGCAACGACCTAGCGGTGTTAAACCGTCGCTATGAGCGCGGCGGCATCCTCTCCTACCTGAAAGACCTGCCCTCGCTCATGGTCTTCAACGACGAGGCGCACCATATCCACGAGTTCAAGCGGGAAGGCGAGGTGACGGAGGTTGAATGGCAAAAGAGCCTCAACCTGATCGCAGAACCCAAGGGCCGCCGCTTCGTCCAGGTGGACTTTTCGGCCACGCCCTACAACGAGGTCGGGACCGGCCGGAACAGCCGGAAATCCTACTTCCCGCACATCGCCGTTGATTTCGACCTGAAGACGGCCATGCGCGCCGGCCTGGTCAAATCCCTTGTCCTCGACAAACGCTCCGAAATCGGCGCGCTGAGCCATGAGGAACTGGATTTCAAGGCCGATCGGGATGAGAACGGCAACCCCATGCTGTCCGAAGGGCAGCGCATCATGCTGCGCGCCGGCCTGACCAAGCTCCGGAAGCTGGAAACCGATTTCGCCGCCCTCGATCCGGACAAGCATCCGAAAATGCTGGTGGTCTGCGAGGATACCACGGTGACGCCTCTCATTGCTGATTTCATGCAGCTCGAAGGGCTGGCCGACGACGAAGTGTTACGTGTCGATTCCAACCGCAAGGGCGAGCTGAAGCCCGACGAATGGAAGGTGCTGCGCGAACGCCTGTTCGACGTGGACCGTCACAAATCCCCGCGCGTCATAGTGAGCGTGCTCATGCTGCGCGAAGGCTTCGACGTGAACAACATCTGCGTCATTGTCCCGCTGCGCGCATCGAGCGCCGGCATCTTGCTGGAACAGACGATCGGGCGCGGCTTGCGTCTGATGTGGCGCGGCAATGAATACGACGACATAAAGCGGGAGAACCGCCAGCTCATTCGCGGCGGAAAGACACCCTCCAACATGATCGACATTCTTTCGATCGTGGAGCATCCGGCGTTCCAGGGCTTCTATGACGAGCTGATTCAGGAAGGCTTGGCGGCTGAAGCAGATGACAACGACGACGAGGCGAATGGCAGCTCGACCGGCGACCTGATCTCGGTTGGCCTCCGGCCGGGCTTCGAGGAATACGATTTCGCCATACCCTTCATCCTGCGGGAACAGGTCGAGGCGCTGGAAGATACCCATATCGACCCTTCGAGCCTCGCGCCGTTCGGATCGTTTTCGCTCCAACAACTCAAGGGGCAGATCGGCCAGGGCGAGAAGTTCCATTCCGAAGACGTGCAGGCGAAAACGCGCTTTGGCGACTATCGCGTGCATGGCGGCGTGATGACCGCGACGGGATATAATGACTACCTGGCCCGGATCACGCGCCGGATCACGGAAGCCGTCACCCTGACGGATACCACAAACAGCTCGAAGGCTTTCGCCAACGCCAGCAAGTTCCCCTACATCCAGATAAACCGGGCCGAGATGGCCGAGGGCATCGACACCTTCATTCGTCGGCACCTGTTCGGCCAGGAGCTAGACCCTCTCACGGATGAGAACTGGCGCGTCCTGCTGATCGACCCGGTGACAGAGCACATTATCAAGGTGTGGGCGCGCGCCATTCTCGAAGCGGAAGACAGCGTGATTGTCGCCAATGCCGAGGTCGCGCATCGGCGTCTTTCGGAAGTGCCCAAGCTCGCCATGCGGGAAGGATCATCGCTGGCCGTCGAGAAAGCTATCTATCTGCGCCTTCCCTATCCCTCGCGGAACGGCGGCCTTGAACTGGCATTTATGGAAACCTGCGAGCGTGACGCCAGCGTTGAAGCCTTCTGCAAGATCAACGAGCAGAAACACACCTTCGCGCGCCTGCGATACATCAAGGAAGATGGGCTTCCGGCGTTCTATTCGCCTGACTTCTTCGTGAGAGCAGGCGGCGCGATTTATCTGGTGGAAACAAAGGCACAAGGCCAGCTCACCAGCCCGAACGTGCTGCGCAAGCGCAAGGCCGCCGTTTCATGGTGCGACCGGATCAACGCCCTTCCTCCGGAACAGCGTAGCGATTCCGAATGGCACTATGTCCTTCTCGGGGAAGACACCTTCTATGGCTGGCGGGACAAGGGCGGCTCGATCGCTGATCTTCTCGCCTATGCACGGCTGCGCCCTGTCGAAGACAAAGGCCAGGCTAAGTTCGCCTTCTGAACTTCATGCCGGGGCAGAAATCTATTGCCCCGGCGCTTTCACGGTGATGGTGCAACGCTGATCCGCGCTGGCCGTGCGCGCGGCCTCCCAACAAGCCGCTACCGCGTCCCTGTTCGCCTCAATGAGCTGGTCGGCCGACGCCACCCGCTGCCATGCTTCCGGGCTGCCGAACGCCATGAGGCTCATGCCGGCCTGCCACGGCCTTTCACCCATAACGACGCTGGCGACACGCGGCGCGGCCGAGAACGGCAACACACGCGGAAGAAACAGCATCACCAGCGCGGCGGCGAGCAGGCCCACAGCGAAGGCGACGACAACCCACCAATTTTGCCGGTCGCGCTCCCGCGCGCTGGCGACCTGCGCCGAAAGATTCCGGCCGGCGCGCTCGAGGTCGGACGCCTGCCGCTCAAGCGTCTGCGCGGCGGTGCGTATCAGGCCCTCGCCGCTGCGTTCGAGGGCGGCCGCATAGTGCTGCGCGCCCTGTCGGAGAATAGGCGATTGCTCGACGCCGTGCAGCCGCTCCGCGACAACGCCGAGCTGCTGCACGAGCTGGGCGAGCTGGGGCTTGTAATCGGCCTGCGGCTCGATCCGTTCGAGCTGGTCGAAAGCCGCTTCCAGCCCGCGCCGCATCACGGTCATTTCCGCGCCGATCTGCGCGCCCTGCGTCTCGATCGTGCGCCGGAGCGCATCGAACGCGGCGGCCGGGTCGCCGGCGTCCTCGTCCAGTGCTTCCGGCTCGATTCCTTCCCTGTCGTCGTCCAGCTCCGCCATGTTCTCCGTGCCTACCTTTCCATGCCGATGCCCCGGCTAAGCCGGTGGCCGCGTGTCATTTCGTCTTGCAGCGCGCGGGCAATGGTCTGCTCGCGGCGAAGCTCCTGACCGATTCCAAGTTCCTGCCGGCGATTGCGCAGGATGGAATCTACCTGCGGGTCACGTTCGAGGCTCTTGGTCAGGCCGTTCATCTGGCTTTCGACCGTGGCGCGGGTGGCGGCGCGCCGCCAGCCGCGAAGCTCCCGGCGCTGCCCCTGTAGCTCCTGCCAGCGTTCAACGAACCGCTCGGCCCTGATATTCGGGTCTTGCAGCGCGGCGTTTTCGCGCTTCATCCCGTCGATAACATGGGCGACACGCTCCCGGCCGGAAAGCTCGGTCATGGCGCGCGCCGTCGCCGGGTCGTTTTCCAGCGTCGAGCGCATCAGGTCTTTCATGCCGCCGCGCACCTGGTCGAGCTGCTGCCCGGCATCGCGCATTT
>CALMZE010000019.1 GCA_937870585.1 uncultured Sphingomonadales bacterium
TGAAAGGGAGGCGCGAGGGGCCGGTGAACCCGGCCCGGCGGGCCGGGAGGCCCCCCCCCCCCCGCCCACCGCCACTCGCACCCGCTTTGAGGATGACATGCCGATGCTGCGTGCGGCTGCTGAGCTGACGCGCGATCTGGTGGCCCCCAATCCCATGATCTACTGGCCGGATTTCTTTGCTTCCGCGATCATCGGCTATGGCGCGATGGCGGGTGCTATACTGGTGCAGTCGGTCTGGCTGGCGGTGCTGTTGGGCGTGGTGTCCATCCTCGGCATGTATCGTGCGGGGCTGTTCATCCATGAACTCACGCATATCCGTCACGCATCCTTGCCGTGGTTCCGCTTTGTCTGGAATGCGGTGATCGGCATTCCCTTGCTCGCTCCGTCCTTCCTCTATGAAGGGCTGCACAGCCTGCACCATGCCCGCACGCGCTATGGCACGGTGGAAGACCCCGAATATCTGCCGCTCGCGCTGATGAAACCGTGGACGATCCCGGCCTTTGTCGTGATTTCGGTGATTGCCCCCTTCGCACTGCTGCTGCGGTTCGGGATCCTGGGGCCGCTTTCCTTCATCATTCCACCGCTGCGCCGTTTTCTGGTCGCCAAATATTCGGGGCTGGTGATCAACCCCGAATTCCGCCGCCGCGCGCCCGAAGGCGAGTTCCGCCGCATCTGGCTGTCTCAGGAAATTGCCGCGACGCTCTGGGCGATGCTGGTGCTGGCCGGGCTGTGGTTCGGCATCATTCCGCTGCGCCCATTCCTGATCATCTGCGCGATTGCGGCGGGGCTGATCATGCTCAACCAGATCCGCACGCTGGTGGCGCATCGCTGGGAGAATGATGGCGCGGTGATCAGCACCACGGCACAGTTTCTGGACAGCGTGAACGTGCCGCCGCCCGGAATCATCCCCGCGCTCTGGGCGCCGGTCGGCCTGCGCTATCACGCCATCCACCATCTGCTGCCCGGCCTGCCCTACCACGCGCTCGGCGAAGCGCATCGGCGTCTGACGGCGGCGCTGCCGGTCGATTCAGCCTATCATCAGGCGAATGACCATGGCCTGCCCAAGCTGGTCTGGGCGCTGATGATGGGGGCCGGGAAGGACAAGGCGGCGGTTTGAGTCTGGCTTTATGATTGGCCTTTTGAGCTCATAGCCCGACTTTCCTGATCGTCGTGGCGTGTGACATCGGATTGAACCATGCCGCTCATGGTGAGGAGGGACTGAGCTTGTCGAAGGCCCGTCTCGAACCACCTATCGTCCTTCGAGACACCGCTTCGACAAGCTCAGCGGTTCCTCAGGATGAGCGGATCAATTTAATCTCTTCACGCTCCGGGACCAGACGGTTCCTCCACCCAATGCGCGAGCAAACCATGGCCCGGCGCATCTGCCGCCGCCATATCGCCGCGCATACAGTCTCCCGCAGCCCAGCCGTCCCCGGACCCGGCGAGCGGCAGGAACCAGCCGTCGTTCACTCCAATCTGATCGCCCGCGTCCCAACGGATTATCGCCACCCGGAACGGCGCGCTGTCGGGAACAGGAAAGTCGCACACCGTCCCCGGCGCGGCATTGAAGGCGGGTAGGGCGTAGGGCTCGGCCCGGCTGGCGATCACGCCGCTTTCCAGATGCAATTCGCGCGGGCGGCCATAATCGTACAGCCGGTAGGTCAGATCGACATTCTGCTGGATTTCGGCGAGCGTGATGCCTGCGCCAATCGCATGAACCGTGCCTGTTGGGATATGGAAGAAATCGCCCGCGCGCACTGGCTTCCAATCGACCAGATGCTCAAGCGATCCATCCAGCGCAGCTGCGTGCAGTTCGTCCCCGGTCAGAGGCTGCGTCGTGCCGATGCCGATGGTCGCGCCGGGTTCGGCATCGAGCACATACCAGCATTCTTCCTTGCCATGGGGATAGCCCTCGGCCTGCGCCTGCGCGTCATTGGGGTGGACCTGAATCGAAAGCCGCTCGCTGGTGAAGATATATTTGAGCAGAAGCGGCTGTGGCACCGCATCCTCAAACCACACTTCCCCGATCCGCGCACCATCGCTGCGGCCAAAGGGCGCGGGAAGCTCAGTGCGGCCCCATGGCTTTTCAACCGAACGCGTCGTCAGTTTTCGCACCGTGTCAGCCTGTTTTCCGCAGCCCGGCAAGAATGCGCGACGGTGTGAGTGGCAATTGCTCAAACTCCGGATCGAAGGGCGCGAGCGCATCCATCACCGCGTTGAAGATGGTCGGCGTGCCCACAATCGCGCCGCCTTCACCCACGCCCTTCGCTCCTGTGGGCGTTTTGGATGGCGTGCAGACATGGACATATTCGATGGTGGGCGCGTCGTTGGAAATGGGCAGGATATAATCCTTGTAGGTGCCAGCCGAAGGGTTGCCGCCTTCGTCATAATGCTGCTCTTCCCACAGCGCATTGCCGATGCCCTGAATGACGCCGCCGGCAATCTGCCCTTCGACCACGGCCGGGTTGAGCATTACGCCGCAATCTTCCGCCACGACATAGCGCAACACTTTGACCAGCCCGGTGCCGGGGTCTGCCTCCACAATCGCGGCATGGCAGGCATTGGCGAAGGTGAAGGGCGGCGGGGTGTAGCAATAGCGCGCGGTCAGCCCGGCCTCCATGCCTTCCGGCAAAGTGAGCGTGGCGACATTGGCTGCTTTGCCCAGCGCGGCGAGCGTGATCGATGGCGCGGAAGGTCCGGAGCCGACGACGCTGCCGCCTTCGAGCTTCAGGCCATCGGGTTCGGTCTGGAGGAAGTGCGCTGCAAGCTTGAACACCTTCTCGCGCAACAGGCCTGAAGCGATATGCGCCGCGCCGCCCGCGACAACAGCTTGACGGCTGCCGCCTGCGCCCGATCCGCTGGTGATCGAGTCGGTATCGCCAAAGGCAATCGTCACGTCATTCACGTCCACGCCCATTTCATCCGCGATGATCTGCGCCATGGTGGTTTCCACGCTATGCCCCTGCGAATGGCAGGTGAGGACAGCAGTAATCTTGCCCGTGGTTTCAATGCGGACTTCCGCCGTGTCCGTTCCGCCGCCGGGCGAGATCGCGGTCGGCTCAATGCACAGGCCAAAGCCGATGCCAAGATAGCGGCCCTGCTCGCGCGCCTTGGCCTGTTCGGCCCGGAATTCGGCATAGCCGATCTTTTCGACGGTGCGCTCCAGCGTTTCGAGCGGAGACACATCGTCGATCATCAGGCCCATGGGCAGCTTGTGCGGCCACTGCGTCACCGTGTTGCGGCGGCGGAACTCGACTGGGTCCATGCCGATGGCGCGCGCGGCCTTGTCCACCGTAATTTCGCGGATCAGCGTTTCGCCCGCCCATGGCCCGCGATAGGCGGTGCTTCCGCAGGTGTTGGTGAAATAGGCCTTGCAGTCCGCCATCATCGTCGGGATGTTGTAGGCCCCGGTGTGGATCATCGCCATCAACTGGGTGAGGCCGCCGGGCGCGGAGACCGGATCGGCCCCGCCATTGTCATCCACCTTGAAATGCGTGGCGAGCATCGTGCCCGACGCATCGAGCGCAATCGACAGCTCCAGCTCTTCAGCGCGGCCATGGCCGCCCGCCTGCAAGGCTTCGGGCTTGTCCTCAATCCATTTGACCGGGCGGCGCAGCTTGAGTGAGGCTGCGATGGTCGCCAGAAAATCGCGGTTCACGCCGAACTTCTGCCCGAACGCCCCGCCAATATCGGGAGACATGACGCGGACGTGATTTTCCTGCATCCTGAGCGAGCGGGCGATGAAGGACTTGGCCGCGTGCGGATTTTGCGAGGAGAGCCGCACCTCCAGCTTGCCGTCCATGATCGGGTTGGAGATGATGCCACGCCCTTCCATGGGCGAAGGGGAAATGCGGCCCTGCGCAATGCGTGCTGTGACGACTGTCGCTGCCGCGTCAAAGGCTTCCTTCGATCCGGGCAAAGCGAGCGACATTTCAAATGCCAGATTCGTGTCTCGCCCCGGAATGCAGGAGGGGGAAGATTTGGCCGCAGAAATGCTGGCGACCGCATCAAGCGGATCATAATCCACTTCGATCAGTTCCAGCGCATCTTCGGCGAGATAGCGGTCTTCGGCAATGGCAATGGCGATGGGATCGCCGACATAGCTCACTTGACTTTCGGCGAGCACGGTGCGGACACCGAACGGTCCCGCATCGCCGAACACGGAAACCAAGGGCTCAAACATGTCATTGATGTCCGCCGCCGTGTAGACCGCCCAGACGCCCGGCAATTCGCGCGCGGCGCTGGCATCGACGGTGATGTTGGCGCGGGCGAGCGGACTGCGCAGGATCGCTGCGTGCAACATCCCGGCTTCGACGAAATCATCGACATAGCGCCCGCGCCCGGTGAGGAAGCGCTTATTCTCCTTGCGCCCGACCGATTGGCCGACAAAGCGTGGGGCGGCACTCAGTTGGTCAGCCATGGGTCGCCTCCGTCAGTTGGGCAATCGCCTTGTGCAGGCCCTGATAGCCGGTGCAGCGGCAGATATGGCCGGACATGGCGTCGAGCACCTCTTCTCTGGACGCCTTCTGCTCGCCCTCGGTGAGCGAGAGCAGGCTCATCACGATGCCGGGTGTGCAAAAGCCGCATTGCAGGCCGTGATTGTCATGCAGCGCCTGCTGGACGGGGTGGAAGCTGCCATCCTCATTCGCCACGCCCTCCACGGTGGTGACGGCATGGCCATCCATCTGGACGGCGAAGGTGAGGCAGGAGCGCATGGCGACGCCGTCGATCATCACGGTGCAGGCCCCGCACACGCCATGCTCGCATCCGGCATGGGTTCCGGTGAGGCCAAGGTCGGAGCGCAAGAAATCGAGCAGGGTGCGGCGCGCGGGCACCCGGCGGGCGACCTTGCGGCCATTGACGGTCAGGCTGATGTCATGATCGCTCATTGCGCGGCTCCTTCGCCTGTCAGGCGGATCAACAGGCGGGTGAAGACGGGGCGGCCTGCCTGACGCCTGTAATCGGCAGTGGCGTGGCTATCGTCCTTGGGGGCGGGGGGCTGCAGCGCGAGCTCCGCCCGTCCGGCAATGTCGAGGCCGGAGATGGACGCACCATTCAGCGCCGCCTCGGCAGAGCGGGCACGCAAGGGTTGGGAGCCCATGCCGAACCAGCAGAGCCGCGCATCACTGATGACGCCGCCAGAGACGGGCAGGCAGGCAACAAGGCCGGAAAGCGCGAAATCGCCGCGCCGTTGGGAGACTTCCAGCGTGCCGATGCGCGCGCCAGCGGGCGGGCGATAGGTGATGCTGGTCAGCAATTCCGTGTCTGTCCGGGCGGTCATATAAGGGCCGGAGTAATAGTCGCTCGCCCTCACCACACGGCTGCCTTGGGTGGATTGCAGTTCCAGATCGGCATCCATGGCAACGGCAAAAGCCGGGTTTTCAGCAGCCGGTTCACCCAGCGAGATCGAGCCGCCGATGGTGCCGCGATTGCGGGTTTGAAAATGGCCGACAAAATTCACCGCTTCCTGAAGGCCGGGCAGCGTCTGCTCGACCGTTGCGCTGGTAAGCGCCTCCACCTGCCGGGTCATCGCGCCAAGCTTCAGCGCGCCTCCCTCTGCCGAAATGCCTTTCAGCGCCGCAACGCGATTGAGATCGAGCAGCACGGCCGGTCGTGCAATCCGCAGCGAGAGCATCGGCACAAGGCTCTGCCCGCCTGCGAGCGGCTGGGCGTCATCGCCATGTTCGGCAAGGACCGCGAGAGCTTCCTCCAGCGTATCAGGAGCCACATAGTCAAAGGGTGGCGGCTTCATGGCGTCCTCCTCGTTGCTCTATCTTGTGGAGATGTCGCTTGCGCCGGGTGACATCCCTTCTTTAAGACTGATTGCGTGACCGGCGGCAAAGGTCAAGCGATCATGCCGCCCAAGGCAAGGCAACACAGCGCCCCATGCAGGGCGCAGGATGCAGGGGAATTTTTCATGGCAATCCGTCTGGACAACAGCTTCTTTCTCGACATGGCTCCCGATGCGGCCTGGGCGCTGCTCAATGATGTGGAACGGATTGCCCCGTGCGTGCCCGGCGCGCAGCTTACGGATGTGGCGGGCGAGACCTATGGCGGCAAGGTGAAGGTGAAGATCGGGCCGATCACCGCCGAATATAAAGGCAAGGCGACGATCACCGCGCGCGATGCCGCTGCGCGCCGCCTGACGCTGACCGGCAAGGGTCAGGATGTGCGCGGGCAGGGGACGGCGGGGGCCGATCTCGAAATGCTCGTTACGCCCGAAGGGGCGGGCAGCCGCGTCACGCTCGGCACCGATCTCGCTATCACAGGCAAGGTCGCGCAATTGGGCAAGGGCGTGATGCAGGACGTATCGGGGCGGCTGGTGGATCAGTTCGTTGCGAATCTGAAAGCGCTGGCTCCGGCGGCACCTGAAGCGCCCGTTGCGACTCCTGTCTCGCCTGCACCAGCAGAGCCTCGCGTGGCAGCAGCGCCCCGCCTGATCGACGCGCCAGAGGCCGAGCCGGTCGATCTGGTCAAGCTCGGCGGCGGCGCGCTGTTCAGCCGGGATATGCTGGTGGGCGGCTGGATGGTGGCTGTGCTGATCCTGCTGGTGCTGATCCTGTTTAGACTCGGATGACATTCCACTGATCCGCTCAGTCCTTCCTCACCATGAGCGGACTTGTTTCAATCTGACGTCGTCGCAGTTCAAACTGAAAATCCCAAAATTCTGCCGGTTTTGATCTGCGTCAAATGAATCGCCGCGCGGTTGGCGGATTAGGCTTCCTGTAACGCCGCTTGGCAGCGTCTGGCTCTTCAGGCGCTTCCATCAGAACAGGAGGCTCAGGACATGACGTGCAAAGCACCGTGCCGACACCGGTTCAGGCGACCTTTGATTGCGGGGTTTGGCTGCTAACGGCCTGACCTCACTGACCCTCTCCTCCAACTGGCCCTGTCCGCTAAATGCGGGCGGGGCTTCTTTTTGCGATTGCACAGGCAGTTCAGAGCGTTTAGCGGAATCGTCATGTCCGATTGCGAAGCCTGTGTGGTCAGAAACCGCGCCATCTGTTCAGCCCTGCTGCCAGACGAACTGGCGACGTTGAGCAAACTTGGGCGCAAGCAGCATGTGTCGCGCGGGCAGACTTTGGTCTGGGAAGGCGATGAAGCGCTGGTTGTGGCCAATGTCATCAGCGGCGTGCTCAAACTTTCGGTCTCCACGGCGGACGGGCGCGAGCAGATTGTCGGCGTGGTCTTCCCCTCCGATTTCATTGGTCGCCCCTTTGGCAAGGAAAGCAGCTACAGCGTCACTGCGCTGACCGATGCGCATGTGTGCATTTTCACGCGCGCGGCCTTTGATGGTTTTGCCAAGGAACATCCTGATCTTCAGCATAAACTGCTCCAGCGGACGCTCGATGAGCTGGATCGCGCGCGGCAATGGATGATGCTGCTGGGTCGCAAGACGGCGAGCGAACGTGTCGCCACGCTGCTGCTGGAAATTTCGAACCGCATGGGCAGCACCAGCTGCACGCAGATTCTGCCGTTTCTGGATGAATTCGAGCTGCCGCTTGACAGGCAGCAGATGGGAGATGTGCTGGGCCTGACGATCGAAACTGTCAGCCGCCAGCTCACCAAGCTCAAGGAAGCGAACATGATTTCGCTGCCAGACCGACGGAGCGTGGTGATCAAGGATCGTCGCC
>CALMZE010000020.1 GCA_937870585.1 uncultured Sphingomonadales bacterium
GGAAGTCGATGGCAGCCGCGTCCACCTGACCGGCAAGGAATATGCCATGCTGGAGCTCCTCTCGCTCCGCAAAGGCACGACGCTCACCAAGGAAATGTTCCTCAACCACCTCTATGGCGGCATGGACGAGCCCGAACTCAAGATCATCGACGTGTTCATCTGCAAGTTGCGCAAGAAGCTGGCGCTGGCCTGCGGTGGCGAGAATTATATCGAAACCGTCTGGGGCCGTGGCTATGTGCTGCGCGATCCGGAAGATGCCGAACTGGCGGCTGTTGCGTAAAAGGGGCCGCCTCACCCCATTTCACCTGCCCGCATGAACAGTAATATCGACCGGAAGAGCAATCTTCCGGTCGTTTTTTGTGCCCTTGCACTCCCATGCCCCTTGCGCCAGACGCTTTGGCATGGACGAACCCGATCTTTCGAACGAACCTTATGCTCAGGCTGTGCCTGCGAGCCCGCTGATCCGCCGTGTGCTGGCGCGCAATGCCTCTCCCTTCAGCTACACTGGCACGCAGACGCATATTATCGGCCACGGCGCCGTCGCAGTTGTCGACCCCGGTCCGCTCGGCGATGATCCGCGCCATGTGGAGGAACTGATCCGCCTGCTCGATGGGGAAAAGGTCGTGGCGATCCTGTGTACGCACACCCACCGCGACCACTCACCCGCAGCCCTTCCGCTGGCACAGGCAACCGGGGCAGCAGTGATTGGCTGTGCGCCGCTGGTGCTCGCTGATGATGGCCCACGCGCGGATGCCGCGTTCGATGACACTTACACGCCCGATCAGGTGCTCGGTGATGGCGATGCTGTCTCCGGCCCCGGCTGGACGCTGCGCGCCCTCGCCACACCGGGCCATACATCCAATCATCTCTGCTTTGCGCTCGAAGAGGAACAGGCGCTGTTCACCGGCGATCATGTAATGGGCTGGTCCACCAGCGTGGTCAGCCCGCCTGATGGCGACATGGCGGCCTATATGGCGAGCCTCGCCTTGCTCCAGGGCCGAGAGGATGCGCGTTATTATCCGGCGCATGGCGAGCCGGTGGACAAGCCGCAGCGGCTGGTGCGCGGCATGATCGTCCACCGCCGCCAGCGCGAGGCTCAGATCCTGACCCAACTGGAGATCGGACCTCAGGCAATCGAAGCGATGGTGCCCAATATGTATAAGGGCATCGATCCGCGCCTCTATCCCGCTGCCGGGCGGTCCGTGCTCGCGCATCTGATCGACTTGCAGGCCAAAGAGCGGGTGCAAGTTGAGGGGGATGTCTGGGGATTGGTGTGATCCATAAGCCCCTCCCCTTTAGGGGAGGGGTTGGGGTGGGGCCTGTGACATAGAGAGATATGTGGACGGGTAGAGCCTCGCGCGAACGCCCCACCCCTTCCCCCTCCCCTGAAGGGGAGGGGCTTAACTGTTGGGAATTGGATTATCCGGTCGCCATCACCCGCGTCGACGGCGCGACAAACACCGTCTGCGATCCCTTACCGAACACACCATCCCGATCCGCAAAGACATTCTGCGCCAGCGCGTGGCCATTGCCCGCACCTTCTGTGTGCGCTTCGAGCAGGAACCATTCGCCGCGCGGCATCCGCATGAAGTGAATGTCCACGTCCATATTGGCGTAGCTCCATTCATCAACGCGCGTCGAACTGCCTACGCCATTGCCGAAATCGGCGAAAATGCATGCCTTCACAAAGGGGGAGGGCGTGATGCCCTGCACCACTTCACCATCCATGCGGAACCAGATGATCCCGCGCCCCGGCTCTCGCACCGAGCCTTGCACGGGGCGCGTCCGGATGGCCCCGGCCATATCCGCACCAATGAGCACCGGGCCTTCGGCGACAGTCTCCGGATCAGGATAGGGGCTGGGCGGATGAAATTCCGGCGTATCCATGTGCCGCGCGAGCAGCACTTGCGCCTGCGCCACCACCTTCTCCCCCGCGAGCAACTCGACACGCTGGACCTGTGCCTGCCGCCCCACGCGCACCGGCGTGACGCGCGGCGTGAGCAGGCTGCTGGGCACAACGCCCAAAATGTCGATGGTGATGCGGCAGATTTCCATCTCCGCCGCCATGCCCGATTGCTCGATCACATGCGCGATCAGCGACGCTGTGGGGCCACCGGCCACTGCATCATCATACCAAGGGTTGCGCGCCAATTTTGACGGCACAAATCCCTCTCCCTCCCGCCGGAAATACCAGGGCGGTCCATCTTCAGTCTTTGTCATGCGAGAGCGCCTATCCGAACTTTCTTGTTCAATCCATCACCAGAACGATGCGGCCCGCGCTGGTGCCGCTCGCGGCCTCGGTCATCGCGGCTTCAAAGTCTTCAATGCGATACCGCTTGGCGATGGCAGGCTTCAGCACCCCCTCCCCCGCCAGCCGGAAGATTTCGCGCTGGTTCGCTTCCGAAACATCTGGCTCATATTGCACGAACTGGCGCAGATCGACGCCAACCAGCGACGCGCCTTTGAGCAAAGGCAAATTGGTGCGCAGCGCGGCAATGCCGCCGGGAAAGCCGATGATCAGATGCCGCCCCTTCCAGGCGAGCGAGCGGAACGCCGGATCGGTCGCTTCTCCGCCCACGGGATCGAACACGACATCAACCGGCTTGCCGCCATTCGCTGCCTTCACATCATCCCGCCATGTCTCAGACCGCGCATCGACGACCGCATCCGCACCGCCCGCCAAGGCCAGCGCGCGCTTCTCCTCCGAACTCGCCGAGGCAATCACGCGCGCGCCGAGATGTTTGGCGGTCTGGATTGCGGCATAGCCCGTTGCGCCTGCGGCTCCCAGCACCAGCAAGCTTTCCCCCGGCTGGATCGCGGCGCGCTGCACCAAGGCGTGCCAGCCGGTGGCATAGCTGACCGTGAAAAGTGCCGCATCAACCAGATCCATCGTGTCCGGGATCACCCGCACCGAGCGGGCAGACACCACGGCAGCTTCCGCAAACAGCCCGCCCCAGCCACTCACGGCCACGCGGTCGCCCGCTTTCACGGCAGTCACGCCCGGACCGACCGCTTCGATGATCCCTGCCGATTCGCTCCCCGGAATGAAGGGCACAGGCGGCTTCACCTGATATTGCCCCGATGCTGTCAGAACATCGACATAAGAGATGCCCGTCGCCTTGATCGCCACGCGCACCTGCCCTTCACCCGGCTGCCCCGGATCGTGCGGCACTAGGCGGTAGTTGGATGGCGGCCCCAATTGATCGGTGATGACGGCGCGCGGCATGCTCATGGCTCTCTCCTTGCTTGGCTTTGTCCTAAGGGTGCGTTGGTGCTTGTGGCAAGCGGCAACCAGTGGCAATCTGAAACCAGAAAAGAAGACAGAGGATGCCATGAGCGACGACCTGACCTGCCCGATTGAAACCATAGACCCCGCCCGCATGGATCGATTTGCGACCGGCGCAGTGCATGATGTGATGACGCGCTTGCGCCATGAAGCGCCTGTACATCACACTCAGGACAGTGTGTTCGGGCCCTATTGGTCGATTGCGCGCTACAAGGACATTGTTGAGGTTGAGGCCCTGCCCCTGCTCTATTCCTCTGAAATGTCACGCGGTGGCATTTCCCTGATCGATTCCGATTTCGCGGCGGAACCGTCTGAAACCCAGATGGAAACCTTCATCGCCATGGATCCGCCCCGCCACGCTGAAAAACGCCGTGTCGTCGCGCCCGCTTTCACGCCTTCAGAAATTGCGCGGCTGGCGGACAGCATCCGTGACCGGACGGCCAGCAAGCTCGATTCCCTGCCGCGCGGAGAGACGTTCAACTGGACCAAGGAAGTCTCGATCAGCCTCACCACTGACATGCTGGCGATCCTGTTCGATTTTCCGTGGGAAGACCGCCACAAGCTCACCGAATGGTCTGACGGGCTGACCAATTTGGAGCTGATCCGCGAAAAGCCGCAAGAACGCCAGATGATGATGTTCGAGATGGCGATGAAATTCTATCAGCTTTGGCAGGAGCGGCTTGAAGCGGAGCCGACGCCTGACCTCCTCTCGCGCATGATCCACTCCAACGCGCTCAGCAAAATGGAGCAGACCGAATTCATCGGCAACATGGCGCTTCTGATCGTTGGCGGGAATGATACCACCCGCAACTCCATGTCCGGCCTGATTGACGCGCTCAACCGCTGGCCGGAGGAGTGGGACAAGATCAAGGCCAATCCGGAACTAATTCCCAATGCCGCGCAGGAAATCATCCGCTGGCAATCTCCGGTCAACCATATGCGCCGCACCGTCACCAAGGATCATGAATTCAGGGGCTACCAGTTCCGCGAAGGCGACAAGGTGGTGCTCTGGTATCTGTCCGGCAATCGGGACGAGGATTATTTCGATGATGGCGCGCGCTTTATCGCAGACCGCGACAATGCGCGGCGACATCTGTCCTTTGGCTACGGTGTCCATCGCTGCGTCGGTGCGCGGCTGGCCGAGCTTCAGATCACCACGCTGCTGGAGGAAATGGTCAAGCGCGATATGCGCCCCGAACTCGCCGGTGAGATTGACCGCGAGGCGCATCCGTTTGTGAGCATCATCAAGGCCGTGCCGGTGCAGATCGCGGCCTAATAGGCCGCCACCGGCTGCCACGGCCACCCCGCCAGATGCGCGAGCTCTGGCGGGAGGATGGGCGCATAGGGCGCAGTGAAACTGAACGGAGCCTCGCTCTCCGTCCAGATATTCACATGCCGCCCGCCCACAAAGCGGATCAGCGAGACCGCACCCCAGCGCGCGCCGAACGGGCCATGGGCGATGCCGGGTGGACGCCAGAAATAGGCGCCGGGGTGCATCGTGCCATGCGGGCCGGTCAGGTCTCCACCCAGCAGGAACGCCTCTTCCACAATCGGGTGTATTTCTTGCGGCCCACGCTGCCCCGGCGGCTCGGCCTGCGGCAGGATGAGCGAGAGAAAAGTCCGCTCCCCCGTTTCAGGATCGGTGCGGAGATTCTTGCGGCCTATGCCCAGATGTTTGAGATTGGGATCGTTCAGCGTCATGTCCCACGCCATGCCCGCCGCATCGAGATGCTGGACCGCGCGGGGTGACGTTTCAGCCGTCCCATCCCCCGCCTCCATCACCAAAACCGGTTCACAGTTGTAAAAGGCGATGACCACACACCCGCTTTCCGAAGACATCTCATGCCGGGTCCAGCCCGCAGGCAGAAAGGCATAGCTGTCTGCGGTGTAGCGGTGCCCATCCATATCAAGCGCGCCTTCGATGACGAAGAACTCCTCATCCGCCACGATATGTTCCGGCCCCTCGCGCGACCAGCCTGGGGCGTAACGCATCAAGACGGAGCAGGCCCCGGTCTGTGCATCACGGCTGAGCAATTTATACTCCACATCGGGCCGCACCAGCCCCGGCCCGATCCGCCGCCACGGCAGCATTTGCGACTGGATGAACTCGATATGCGGACGGTCTGACATGCGGGCCTCTCTTTCTGGCCCCTCTGAAACCGGAATGGCGCGGCGAA
>CALMZE010000021.1 GCA_937870585.1 uncultured Sphingomonadales bacterium
CCCGCTCCCGGGGGGGGCCGCCCGGCCCGGCCCCCCCCCCCAACAACGCCGCCGTGCGGAGCGGTCCCGGCCCCCAAACTTGCCGCGCGCCCACCCCGCCGCAACGGCTGGGCCAAGTGTTCGAATCGTTCCGCACCAACCGCATCGACTTGAACCCGGTTGTGTTTGTGACGCCGCAATTGACCACGCAACCCGTGATCCAGAACGGACGCCTGCGGCTGACGGGCTATTTCCCGACCGCTCCGATGCGCGTGAATTATGATCTTCAGTTCGAACCTGAGCAGGGTCAGTGGAAGCTCTTTTCTTTGGGTGTGAATTTGGATCGTGTGCAGGGCGTGCCTGCGGCGGCACCAGCCTCTGCCAAATCACCACAAGGCCGCTGAACCGAAAAGAAGCCCGGCAGAATTGCTTCTGCCGGGCCAGGTAAAGAGCCTTCGGGAAATCCCTCAAGCCCTCGGGTCGCAAGGGCTTGTTAGGCGACGACTCAGGATGTGATCGTGATCAGGATCACCATGGTAAAACTTTGTTTAACATCAGCGATTTAGCCCTTGGGGAGATACCGTCCCCGGAACGTGGCAGCCCATACGGCAAAGCGACCCTCCGCAATCGCACCGCGCATCCCCGCCATGACCTGCTGATAGAACCAGAGGTTGTGCTCGGTCATCAGCATTGCCCCCAAAATCTCGCCGGAGCGGACAAGATGGTGGAGATAGGCCTTGCTCCACTGAGCCGTGGGGCTTTCCGGATCGAGCGGGGTCGGGTCTTCGGCGAATTTGGCGTTGCGGATGTTGAGTGGCCCGTCCCAGGTAAAGGCCTGCCCATTGCGACCGGAGCGTGTCGGCATCACACAATCGAACATGTCGACGCCGCGCTCGACCGCGCCGACCAGATCATCTGGCTTGCCCACGCCCATCAGATAGCGGGGCTTGTCAGCGGGCAGCATATCCGGCGCGAAATCGAGGCAGGCGAACATCGCCTCCTGCCCTTCGCCGACGGCGAGGCCACCAATGGCGTAGCCATCAAAGCCGATTTCCTTGAGTGCATCCGCCGATTCGCGGCGTAACGCTTCGTCGAGCGAGCCCTGCTGAATGCCGAACAATGCCGATCGAGCTGCATGATCTGTGCCCGCATCAAATGCGTCACGGCTGCGCTCGGCCCATCTCATCGACATTGCCATGCTCTTCGCCGCTTCATCGCGCGAGACGCCATTGGCGGGACATTCATCGAAGCACATCACGATGTCACTGCCGAGCAGCCGCTGGATTTCCATCGAGCGTTCGGGCGTGAGCATATGGCGCGATCCATCGAGGTGGCTGGCAAAGCGCACGCCCTCCTCAGTGATCTTGCGCAGAGAGGAAAGGCTCATCACCTGATACCCGCCACTGTCCGTCAGGATCGGCCGGTCCCAGCCCATGAAAGCGTGCAGCCCGCCCAACTTGGCCACGCGCTCTGCCGTGGGGCGCAGCATCAGATGGTAGGTGTTGCCGAGGATAATGTCGGCACCGATCCCCCTCACGTCCGCAGGCTTCATCGCCTTGACAGTTGCGGCAGTGCCCACCGGCATGAAGGCCGGCGTGCGGATTTCGCCGCGCTGCATCCGGATGACACCGGTGCGAGCCTTGCCCTCTGTGGCGGAGATGGTGAATGTGAAGCGGTCAGTCATGCGCGTGCGCCATAATGGGGGCAGACGGTCTTTGTCGAGGGCGACGCAAATCGCAGGTTGACAGTGTCAACATGATATGAAATGTTTACATCGTAAACTTAAAGATCTGAGGAGCCTGCCTGATGCGTGTTCTCTTGATTGACGGCCATGCCGAAACCGGTCGCCTGTCTGCCCATTTGCTCGATCTGTATAAGGCCGCCTTGCCTGCCGGGTCGGAGGTGGAGCGGATCGCTTTGGCGGAACTGACATTCGATCCCGTGCTCCATGCGGGCTATACGGCCAAACAAGCTTGGGAGCCTGATCTGGCAGCGGCCGCAGAAGCCATTGAGCGCTGCGATCATCTGGTGTTGGCATTCCCGATGTGGTGGGGTGGTGAGCCAGCGCTGGTGAAGGGCTTTCTCGACCGGGTGCTCCTGCCGCACTTCGCCTTCCGTTATCATGACCATGATTCGATGTGGGACGGGTTACTCGCAGGGCGGTCTGCGGATGTGCTGGTGACGATGGATACGCCCGGCATCTTCCTGCGCTTTGCCTATTCAAACTCCATCGTTCACCGGATGCGCAAGCAAATCTTTGGCTTTTGCGGGTTCAAGCCCGCGCGTTTTCAAGGTTTTGCACCGGTGCGCCGGGGCGGAGCGGAAAAATCCATGGCCAAGTGGCAAAAGCACATCACGGCGCTCGCCCGCAGCGCTGGGAAGGGGCGGACGAAGGAGAAACTCACACCGCTCGCCGCCTTCCTTGCCTATCAGGCGGCGAGTTCGTCTGCCGACAAGTCGTAAAGCCCGTCCGCTCCTGCGCGCACACTGGCTGACAGCCCCAAGACCTCGTTGACGGCATGGGTGAGATACCAGCGGGCGGCTGCGATCTTGTTCTTGAGGAAAACGGGATCGCCTTCGGCTTGTGCCGCAACCTTCGCTTGTCGCTCCATGAGCCAGCCCGCGGTCATCACGCTCACCATCTGGAGGAAGGGGACAGAGGCGGCGAGGCGGTCATTGGCATCGACGCCCAGCAGATGCGCCGACAATGCTTCGACTTCGGCGACCAAAGCCAGCAGCCCGGCATCGCTTGATTCGGCACGAATATCCGCGATCAGCCGCGCCATTTCGCTGCCCGCATCGCCAGAGAGCTTGCGGCCGACCAGATCGGCGGCCTGAATGCCGTTGGTGCCTTCGTAAATCGGCGCAATCCGGGCATCGCGGTAATGCTGCGCGGCGCCTGTCTCTTCGATGAAGCCCATGCCGCCATGAATCTGCACGCCGAGCGAGGCAACCTCACAGCCTATATCGGTGCCATAAGCCTTGGCGAGCGGCACCATCAGATCAGCCCGCTCTCGCGCGCCCTCTACGCCCAGATGCGCGCGATCGACTTGAGAGGCCGCATAATAGAGCAAGGCGCGGATCGCCTGCGTGCTGGCCTTCATCCGCATCAGCATCCGCCGCACATCGGGATGCTCGATGATCGGCTTCATCTGCACGCGCTCCTTGGCGTAGGCGAGCGCCTGCTGCGTGGCGCGCTCGGCAATCTGCACGCCTTGAAGGCCAACATTGAGCCGCGCATTGTTCATCATCGTGAACATGGCGCGCATCCCGCCCAGTTCGCCGCCGATCATCCAGCCGGTGCATTCATCATTGTCGCCGTAAGACATGACGCAGGTGGGGGAGGCATGAATGCCCATCTTATGCTCGATCGACACGCAGTGCAGATCATTGCGCGTTCCATCGGGGCGGATTTTGGGAACGATGAACAGCGAAATTCCCTTGGTGCCAGGAGGTGCATCGGGGGTACGGGCGAGGACCAGATGGACGATATTCTCAGTCAGATCATGCTCACCAAAGGTGATGAAGATTTTGGTGCCCTTGATCCGGTAGGTGCCATCGGCATTGGGCTCGGCGGTGGTGCGCAGCGCGCCCACGTCTGACCCTGCCTGTGGTTCGGTGAGGTTCATCGTGCCATTCCACTCGCCGCTTACCAGCTTGGGCAGATAATAGGTCTGCTGATCGGGCGAACCATGCGCCAGAATCGCTTCAATCGCGCCGCTCGACAGAATCGGGCACAGGTTGAAGCCCATATTGGCCGTGCCCAGATTTTCGAGCACCATGAAGCCCAGCACATAAGGCATACCTTGCCCACCGAACGCGGTCGGCCCATCAATCGTGCCCCAGCCGCCTTCCACGAAGGCCTGATAGGCAGCCTTGAAGCCCGGTGGCATGGTGACGTTGCCATCGTTCCATTTCGGATTATTGGTATCCCCGACACGATTGAGCGGTGCCCATTCGCCTGCTGCAAACTGGCCCGCGCCCTCCACGATGGCCGCGACCATATCAGGTGTTGCCTCGGCAAAACGCTCATGGTCTGCCAGTTCGCCGATGCGCGCGACGGTTTCCAGAACGAACATCTGTTCAGTGGTGGCGGGAGTGAAGGTCATCTATTTGGTCTCTTTGTTTAGCCTTGATCGACGCGTGCTGAATCGAACCCGGCCTCATATTGTGGGGCGGTATCGGTAATGCAAACCCAAGGGGCTTTTGAACCGACAAAGATATGGGCTGCATAACCGCGATGTCCGGGATCGTCATCCAGCAGTCCAGCGGGGACGAAGTAAAACTTACCAGTGGGATCTGAATGGGGCACTGGACTGCCGCAAGTTTCGCAAAATGAGGATGTCCAATCCTTGCTGTTTGGAACCTTAAAATGTTTGACTTGATCCAAGCCTGCAAGCCAGTTGAAACTGGAATATGCGGTGTAAAACACCGCATTGCCATCTGTGCCAGATACCTTTCTGCACTTCGAACAGTGGCATTGACCAATCGGGCCAATCTTGCCGACAATGGCAAAACGGATTGCGCCACATAGGCAGCTCCCGCGCAGGGATGGATTCATTCGCACATTCCTTTCGCCAGATCAGGTATAGAGGGGAACTTGCTTCAAACTCTGCCTGCCTATAGCGAGCCTAGCCATGGCCTCAACCCCCGCCCTTGAAACGCGCACTCTACCCTTCGGCCCTGATGCCGTGGATGAAGCCGCACGGCTGATCGCGCAAGGTGAATGCGTCGCGGTGCCGACCGAGACGGTCTATGGTCTTGCAGCAGACGCCACCAATGGTAAGGCCGTGGCGAAAATCTATGCCGCAAAAGGCCGTCCCAGCTTTAACCCGTTGATCGTTCATGTGCCCGATCTGGCGGCTGCCGAGCAGATCGCGGCATTCAACGAGACGGCCCGCGCGCTTGCCGAGGCCCATTGGCCGGGGCCACTGACGCTTGTTCTGCCTGTGAAGGCTACGAGCGGGATCGCGTCTCTGGTGACGGCGGGTTTGCCGACAATCGCGCTGCGGTGCCCCTCTCATCCCGCAATGCAGGCCGTGTTGCGGGCCTGCGGAAAGCCGCTGGCTGCCCCCAGCGCCAATGCCAGCGGCAGCATCAGCCCGACGCGCGCGGCACATGTTGCGCGGTCGCTCAATGGCCGCGTGCCGCTCATCCTTGATGCTGGGCCGTGCGCGGTGGGTCTGGAATCGACGATTGTGGCTGTGGGTGAAGACGGCACATTGCGCTTGCTCCGCCCAGGCCCGGTTGATCTGGGATTAAGCGTTGTGCAAGGTGGCTCCATCGAAGCCCCCGGGCAACTCGCCAGCCACTACGCCCCCTCCAAACCCGTGCGCCTGAACGCAGACACCGCAGCGCCAGATGAATGGATGATCGGCTTTGGCGAAATAGAAGGCGATGACACCTTGAGCGCGCGCGGAGATCTGGCTGAGGCTGCGGCGCGATTGTTTGATGCGCTGCACAAGGCGGATGAAGGCAGCAAGCCGCGTATCGCCGTTGCCGCCGTCCCGAACATGGGCCTAGGATTGGCCATCAATGATCGCTTGGGCCGCGCCTCCGTTTGATGGATGCAACTCGTTTGAGCATCCAGCCCGCTTTGCCAACATCCAGAATTGTATCAGTCCTGCACGAAGGCAGGGGACTCATGCCTTTGTGGATTGCCAGACGAGATCGGACCTGATGGGGTCGGATAAAAAATGCCGCGTCGTTTCTCATTCGTGTCCCATCAGCGTTGAGCCTTCGCGCTCTTCTTTTTCGATCTTGGCAACCAATTTTGCGATTCGGCGCCAATGGCTGCGGTTGCGCATAGACAGGCGGTCATCAGCGGCGCGTTCCTTTGCAACAGTCAAAGCAGTGGAACCGTGCTTATCAATCAGATTATTCGCGTCGGCCATATCACACTCGCGTTTGTATCGAGCGCGAAACAGATTTTCAAACATTAGGCTTCCTCATTCACGTCACTATCCGCCATTTGATCTGGCGGCCCGAGTAGTTCTCGAAATAGCAAGCCCTTACCCGCACACATGGGCCAATTCAGGATGGATGTTGCGTCATACTGTCCTTTTTTGGATGGACTGGGTTGCCCCCGTGCGTCTGCTGCAAAATCGCGTAAGAGATTGATATGGAGAGACAATCCAAGTCAAGCAAAACTCTGCAAAAGGGCATCGATATCAGGATGTACGATGCTGAGTTTTCATCCCGCACCACGCCCGATGAATGGGCGCGGATTACCGCTTTTCGAGACTTGCCGAACTTTCTGGAGGGTGTGCGTCGCCATGGCGGCGTTATGGCCCCGTTCTTCGGGCAGAACCTGCTGCTGAACAAGGTCGTGGCCGAGGTGTGGCGGTTTCAGATGGTGGTCTTCACGCTCTATCTGCACGTCACCCGCGATCCGCAAGACCCGCTGACCGGCCTCACGCTTGCCAACATGCAAAAGACGTGCGTGCAAATGCAGTTGGCCAGTCCGGGCCGCGTTTATGCCTTTCTCAACATCATGAAGCTTGGGGGTTATTTGAGATCGATTCGTTCCGCGTTGGACAATCGGGTCGTCCATCTGGAGCCCACGCCCCATTTCAATCTGACCGTCGAAGAATGGAACAGCGGCATTTTCGCGGCCATTGATGCGGCAGACCCGAATGCGCGGATGCTTGAAATGCAGGGGCGCTATCCGGCTTTGGGCGAATATATGCGCACCAGTGGCGCGGAAGGGCTGCTCGAAGGCTGGTTGCCGCTCGATCCCTTTCCCGAAGTCTTCCATTTCGCCGCCGCTGATGGCGGCTGGTTGCTGATGGAATATCTTGTGGGAGAGGCGATCCGTCACCCTGGCCCGCCGAGGCTTGAGCCAATCAACCTCAACCTGCGCAAGATGTGTGGGCAATTTGGCGGGTCTCGCTCCAATTTGCGGCGACTTCTTGAGCGCGGATATGAACTGGGGTTGCTCGATGCGCCTCCAAAGGGTGGAGCCCACATCCTCCTTTCCTCCCGCATGTTGTGCGCTTTCCTGGCCTTTCTCGCTTCGTTTCTGGGCTATTTCCAGTTGCACAGCGCGATTGGCCTGGAGCGCATAACGTCTGGCGTTCTGCCAGGCAAAGTGATGTGGAGACAGTGAGGCGGGGCTTCCGCGACTGGCCGATGCTTCAGATGAATGGATGGAACCCGCGGGCAGCATCGCTTGCCCCGGGTAGCGCATACGGTTAAGGGCAGGCCGCATTCCGCACCTCCAATCCAATAGAAAGCGCACCTGAAAAATGCGAACCACATCTGCCGCGCTGGACCGTATCCAGCCCTCCGCCACGCTTGCCATGACCAGCCGGGTGCTGGAACTGAAGGCCAAAGGCGTGAACGTCATCGGTCTGTCTGCGGGGGAACCCGACTTCGACACGCCCGATTTCGTGAAGGAAGCGGCGATTGCGGCGATCAACAATAATCAGACGCGCTACACCAATGTGGATGGCACCGCTGAGCTGAAGGCCGCGATCAAGGCCAAGTTCAAGCGCGACAACGGGCTGGACTATGACACCAACCAGATTTCGGTGAATGTCGGTGGAAAGCACACCTTGTTCAACGCGCTGGTCGCCACGATTGATGCGGGCGATGAGGTGATCATCCCGGCCCCCTATTGGGTGAGCTATCCCGATATCGTGGCATTTGCTGGCGGTATTCCGGTCTTCGTGTCTGCTCCGGCCTCTCAAAATTACAAGATCACGCCTGCTCAGCTCGAAGCCGCGATCACGGCCAAGACGCGCTGGATCATCCTCAACTCGCCCTCCAACCCCACGGGCGCGGCCTATTCGGCGGATGAATTGAAGGCGCTCTCGGACGTGCTGGTGCGCCACCCGCAGGTGATGGTGCTGACCGATGATATGTATGAACATGTCTGGTATGCAGACACGCCGTTCGCGACGATCCTTCAGGTCTGCCCGGAGCTGTATGATCGCACGATCACGGTCAATGGCTGCTCGAAGGCCTATTCGATGACGGGATGGCGCATTGGTTTCGCGGGTGGCCCGCTCTGGCTGATCAAGGCGATGTCAAAGTTGCAGAGCCAGTCCACCTCCAACCCCTGCTCGATTGCGCAGGCGGCAGCGACTGCGGCGCTCAACGGGGATCAGGGCTTTCTGAAGGAGCGCAACGAGAAGTTCCGTGGGCGTCGCGATCTGGTGGTCTCAATGCTCAACCAGATCAACGGCGTCCATTGCCCAACGCCTGAAGGGGCCTTTTATGTCTATCCGGACGTAGCAGGCCTGATCGGCAAGAGCACGCCGCAGGGCAAGGTGATTGCGACCGATGCCGACCTGATCGACTATTTCCTCGACACCGAGGAGGTGGCAGCGGTGCATGGTGGCGCGTTCGGACTCTCACCGGGCTTCCGCATCTCCTACGCAACAAGCGAGGAAATGCTGACAGAGGCCTGCACACGGATGCAGCGGGCCTGCGCCAATCTGAAGTAGGATCAGGGCAGGGGTGGGTATTACCGCCCCTGCGTCCGCCAGCGGATGATCGTGCGGCGAATAATATCTTCTTCCTCACCCGTCTGTTTCCAGAGCTGAGCGAAGCTTGGATCGGCCGAGGCCGGGCGGCGATTTTCTTCCAGCGTGTCGAGCGAGACACGCACAGGGATAGTTACGCCTTCGCCGCAGATGATGCATTCGCGGTTGCGCAGCGCGGGGATGGTATCGAGGAAGCCGCGCGCGCCTTCGGGCATGGCGGATTTGACGAAGGCCTGATCCCGGTCGTTGTTGAGACGCATCGATATGATCGTACCACACTGGGAGAGCACGCCTTCGGCCAAATCTGACGGACGTTGCGTGATCAGGCCGAGCGAAACGCCGTATTTGCGGCCTTCCTTGGCAATCCGCTCCAGAATTTTGCGCACCGCGCCGCCTGAAGTGGACCTGTCAGACGGAATGTAGCGATGGGCTTCTTCGCAGACGAGCAGGATAGGCCGCTGCGGCTCGTTGCGAGACCAGAGTGCGAAGTCGAATACCATGCGGCTGAGCAGCGCGACCACGACCGATGTGATTTCAGAGGGGACCGCTGACACGTCGATGATTGAAATCGGCTTGCCATAAGAGGGCAGGCGGAAGATCTTGGAGATGAAATCAGACATCGTGTCCGCCACCAACATGCCCGAAAACATGAAGCTGTAGCGCGGATCGGCCTTGAGCTCATCGATCTTGGATTTGAGCCGCATATAAGGCGCGGAGTCGGTCGCCTTGTCGAGCTTGCCCATTTCCTGCGTAATCAGCGAAGTGAGGTCTGACAGGAGATAGGGGATAGGCGAATCGACAGTCAGCTTGGTGATGCCTTCTGCGGCCCGGCTCTTCTGGCGCGCGGCCAGCAGGCATTTGGCCAGAATGTCCGAATCCATCTGCCGGTCCGAGCCTTCGGAGGTGATGAACACCTCACAATGCTCTTCGAAGTTGAGCAGCCAATAGGGCATGGCCAGATTGGACACGTCAAACAATTCGCCATTGTGGCGGAAGGCCGCGGAATATTCGCCATGCGGGTCAATCATGACGATGTGACCTTCGGGCGCGGCCTCGCAGATGCGATGGAGGATCAACGCTGCGGACGTAGATTTGCCTGTGCCGGTTGAGCCGAGCAGTGCAAAATGTTTGCCCAACATCGCGTCGAAATAGATGGCAGCGCGAATGTCACGCGTGGGATAGACGGTGCCGACTTCAACATGCGGGCGATCATCAGCGGCATAAAGCTGTCGCATGTCATGCGACGTCGTGGTCATCACCGAAGCGCCCGGAGCGGGGTAGCGTGTCACGCCGCGCCGGAAATTATAGATGCGGCCTGTCAGTCGCTCTTCATCGCCTTCGCCGAGAAAATCGATTGAGGCGGCAATATTGTCAAAATCATCGGGAATGGAAGAAAGCGACCGGATATTGGCAATCACCCAGGTTGAGCCGACTTTCAGTTTGATCAGACTGCCTACCTGCCCAGCCATAGCCGCCGAAAGATCGTTGCTTTCGGACAAATCCCGGATCATTTTGCGGTCAAGCTTCACGCGGGATGAAGAGCCCGCAATGTCCATGACAGAGCCAATTGTGACGCCGGTGCGGCTATCCAGATCGCTGGTGCCATCCCCGTTCTGGTCGGACGATTCGCAATTTTCCGATACTGCGTTGCGCTGGAAATCCATTTTTTGCCCCTGAAGCATGACTGCGAACAGAGATGGGCTAGTGCAAATGGGTTAACAATTGGCAACCAAAGCGCGATTCAATCTCGCCGAAACAGCACCCCAGCACCCCACCCCAGTAAAAGCGAGAGAAGAACTGCAACAAGGCCGTAAGGCAGGGGATAATCTTGTGCCGTATCGGCCACAAACTTCTCGAAACCGGACTTCTTGATTTCGATATTGCGCGTCTCCGCCGTAATAACCCGCCCGTGGCGGATCAGGAAGGTTTCCGCCGTAAAGGTGCCGATCGGCACACGCGCAGGCACTGGCAATCTTGCGCGGTAGAGCGCACCGTCAATCAGTTCGACTGTACCGGGATGTTCCGCATAGAGGCGTTGGCGCGTCTTGAGGTCTCGCAGTCCGGCTTCAAACCGCTCCAGCGAGGCATTGGCTTCACCCGGCGAGAGATGCAGATTGGGCAGGCCGAGTTCATAAATGGCAGCAGTTCGCGCGTCCAATATCTTGCTGATGGGGCGGGTGGATGCGATAGCATAAAAGCCGGGCACGGAGGCCATGTGAGTCTTGTCGGCATTCACCCAGATGCCCCAATGCTTTTGCTTTTCGCGAACTACCATCGGCTGCGATGGTCCTTTCAGGACGACCGCAATGTCAACATCGCCGCTCGGCTGCCCACCGGGGTAGAGGATGGCACCAAACAGCAGCAGTTCGGCCCCGGCAAAGCTATAGCGGATTTCAACCTCACGCTCTGACACATCCGGAATCAGGCGCGGCTCTGTGGCCGGGGCCGCCGCAGTTGCCAGCAGAGCCAGAAGCAAGATCAGCCACTTCATCCGACTGTTTCCAGTGAATAAATCTCGGTTGGCCGCCAGCCTAGGCTGAGCGCCAGTCGCGCCGCAACCGCCAGCACGATCACTGCCAGAACGAAGCGCAACCATTCGGCAGGCATTTTCAGCGCCAGCCGTGCGCCCACCTGTGCGCCAATCGCGCCGCCGACCAGCAACAGCGAAGCGAGCACTATATCGACCGATTTGGTGGTCAGGGCGTGGACCAACGTAGTGGCCGCCGTGACGAACAGGATCTGGAACAGCGAGGTGCCGACGACGACGCGGGCAGGCATCCCGAGCAGATAGATCATGGCGGGAACCATCACAAAGCCGCCGCCCACGCCCAGCAGAAGCGTCAGGATTCCCGTTACGAAGCCCAGAATGGCCGGAGCCAGTGGCGAAATATAGAGCCCGGACCGATAGAAGCGCCAGCGGAATGGCAGTGCGGCCACCATCGGATGGTGATGGCGCGCGGCCTTGGGTGGGGCAACCCCCTCTCGCGCCGCTTTCAGGCTGGCATATGCGTCAATTCCCATGCGTCCGCCAATGAAGCCCAGCAGCGAGACATAAAGCAGATTGATGACAGTATCGATTTGCCCCCATTGCTGGAGCAATTTAAATATTGCCGCCCCTGCCAGCGATCCCAACATGCCGCCAGCGACAAGAACAGCGCCCATGCGCAGGTCTACGCCGCCTCGGCGAAGATAGGCGATGGTTCCGGAAACGCTCGTTCCCGTCACTTGCAGAGCAGACGACGCAGCAGCGACAGTGGGGGGAATTCCATAGAAGATCAGGAAGGGCGTGGTCAGAAATCCACCGCCCACACCAAACAGGCCCGACAGGAGGCCGACGACTCCGCCCAGCATGATGATCACCAGCATGTTGACCGACATGCTGGCTATAGGGAGGTAAATATCCATTGGTTCATGCACTAGACCGCTGCGCTATGCGATTGAAGTGTCTTTCGCCACGAGCAGGCGTTTGAAATCAAAAGTCGCTGCCAATGACCAGTGCGGGGCCAGAGCGCGGACGCACATGGCCTGCGACGCGTTCCCGCCATTGCAGTGAGATGCGGACCGGACGGTCTGCCATCACGATCCGCGTTTCAACTATCGGGCCGATGTCAATGCGGTGCATATCTGGCTGTGCAGCGCCCCACATGCCCATGCCGAGCTTGATGCGATGGGTGCCCATTTGGAAGGCAGGCCGCGTTGCTGCAATTTCCCCATCCACAAAAGCCATGTGATGACGAAGTCCGGCAACGCCAAATTGGGCATAGCCGCTTGCGATCCAGCCTTTGCCAAGCGAGCGGTCTGAAATTCCGCCTGCGGCCATGACCACAAAACGGGACGGCGTTGTCCGGTCCAGCCCGATCCGTCGCTCTGCCAGCAACTCGACCGGCCATGTGCGCTTGGGCCTGATAGACAATCCAATGCGGCCTTCGCGACCGGACTTGAGCACTAAGGGCGCGGAGAGGCCCGCCATCAGCCCTACACCTGTATTCCTGAAAGGAAGGGTGAGCCGCATCCCGGCCTGTGCGCCGCTCAGGCTCCCTTGTGCGGCTGCGGGGGATGGGAGCCCGGCGGATCGGATCAATATCCAAGACGAGAGATTTAGTTGGCGGCGGTTATGGCTGAACGTGCGTGCAGGGGGCGGCGGCGCTGGAATAATGGCTGCATCTGGGCTTGCGAAGTCATTTAGAAACTGGGTGGCAGGTCGAATGAGGTCTGGCGTTGCCCTGTTGCCATCGAGCTGCACCGTGAGACGAGGACGCTCCGGGCTCCGGGCTTTCACTGGCCTATGGTGAGACTGCAGACGCGTTGCATGATTGATGAAGGCAGTCTTTGCGGAGCGTGACGGCCATCGTTGCGCCGCAGGTTCTGCAGTGGCCGTTCGCGGCGGTTGATGCGCATGAAAATAATCGTCGCGCAACACTGCGCTCCCGTCTGTCGTCGCGACGCGCATGATAATCCAGGCGGCGCAGATGGCATGGGCAGCGAAGATCGGCTGGCTCTTCCAGATTGGGGTAGGGGTCATCTTGCGCCCTGATCCGGGAACTCGTGGCGGGTCTTGTCCCAATGGAGTGAACCAGTCTTCAGCATCCTCAAATATTGGGCAAAGGCGCGCCTTGATGCCATGATGGCGAGGATGGAGGAGACGAGTGCACGCGGGACCGCATGGGCCGCCTGCACCCATCCATATTCGCGTTTGACCATGGCGGCGCGCATGGTCAGGCGCCAACACAGTAGCAGAAGGTTGCAGGCAAAAAGGAATGAGAGCGGGCCATCGGGAACCGGCATGGTGTTTCGATAGAGCAGCGGAAGCGCCGCGATCAGGGACAGATAGCCTGTCAGCAATACGATAGCGGAAAGGATTGTTCGCCGGTCTCGCCAGCGCATCCAGATTTCGGCAGGCTTTTGGGTCCACCCCGTCCTGTCCCAGCCTGCCAGCGCAATACCTATGATCCAGCGCGTCTTTTGTCGCACAGATGTAACCAGGCGATTGGGGAAATAGGCCCTTACAGCGATCAAAGATCCGTTCTCGGGATCACGAAAACGCGCGAAATGTCCGGTTTGCTCCATCCCTGACAGGCGAAGCCCGAGCTCATAATCTTCGGTCAGAGTGCCTTCATCAAAGGGCTTTGCATTTGACTTCTGAGCAAGGGTGCTCAGCGTATCTGCCCGGATTGCACAACCCACGCCTGCGGAGGGCAGGCTTGCCCCAATCAAGGTGCGGACGATCAGTTCCTTGCCATGCGCATCTGAGAATTCGTCGATATAATGACCTGCAACCCAGGGTGAACGTGGATCTGGCAATGGCAGAACGGGCACTTGCACCATGGAGTGACGCGGCAAAAGCGCGCGGTAAAGGCGCAGTTCCTGCTTGTGAACCACATCTTCCGCATCGTGCAGGACAATCCCCCAAGGTCTGGGACTTTCTTGCGTATCTCGCTTGAATTGTGCCCAGATCGCATTGAGGCAATCCGCTTTGGTTGTGGGGCCGTGGCGGGGGTTGACGACCAACCGAACCTGATCATTTACGTGGCCCTGAACAGCCATAATCGTCTCGGGATCATTGGCATAGGCACCAATATAGATGCGATACTCCTGCCCCGCCCAGTGTTGCGTGCAGCAATTGATCATCGCCCCGATCACAGCGCTTTCATCCCAAGCTGGAACGAAAATGGCGATGCCATATGAGTAGGTGGCATCGCCATCGGAAGGACGCTTTGCCTTGCGATCCAATGTTCGATCCTTCGGGCCAAAGCTCAGCCAGATGAGATCGACCAGCAGATCATCCAGACCGAACAGCAGGAAGCCGACGCCAGCAAACAGTGCCAACTCCCTCCAGAGCGCCAGAAGCAGGGTGTCCATGTGCGCAGATCAGGCGGAGACGATGTCCTGACGGCCGACTGTGCGCGTTGTCTCCGCCAGCAGCGCCTTGCGCCTTGGATCGGAATCGCTCAGCGCCATGTCGAACGGACCGGGCCGATCCCAACTGCCTTCTGGGCGGATCATGGCCAATGGATCCAGACCGATTTGGATGGCTGCGGGATGCGGCTCCAGTTCCGCCAGAATTTCGACATAACGCACATTGGCGAAGGTGAAGGTTGGACGACCTTCGATGGGCTTGAACCCAAATACCTTCCAGAAGCGGACCAGATCCAAACGGCTATGCCCGTAAATCTTGGTGTAGCCCTTCTTCCGGCAATGTTCGAGTGCTTCGCGGACCAGCCGATAGGCTAGGCGGCTGGTGCGATATTCGCGCCGCACTGCGAGCCGCTCCAGCTTGGCAAAGCCCCCGAAGAAGCGCAGCCGCACGCACCCTGCCGCGTCCCCACCCATTTCCCTTAGGCGGCGTGGACAAATTTGAGCCAGTATTTGGCGGCGGCGATATGGACCA